>JBLWKA010000032.1:0-42047 GCA_048381555.1 Oscillochloridaceae bacterium umkhey_bin13 | reverse complement strand
GAGCGGGGACGCCATTCGGCGACGGCGGCGCGGGCGGGGGGCGCCGCCCCCCCCCCCCCCCCCACGCAACATCTTTATGGAGTGGCTTCGCCACCCCATACCCCGCCGTAGGGCGATTACATCTTCAGCCGGCCCACGCACATCCGTCGGGCTCAAGCCCTCGGCTATGATCCGCAAAGCCCGCCGTCGCGGGCTGAACAGGCCACGCAGGTGGCCTTTGCTTGGCGTAGCCGAGGCGTTTACGCCCACGGCAGGAAGACGCAATCACCCCATACCCCGCCGCCGGAGGCAGACGTTGCAATCCGTGCCCATGCTACAATTAAGGCTATGATGACTCCCCTTCCGCATTCCCATATCTGGCCGCTGCGTGCCGAAATCCGGGCGGGACACCTGTGGATCGGTGGCTGCGATAGTGTTGCGCTGGCCCAAACCTATGGGACGCCGCTCTATCTGCTGGATGAAATGACCCTGCGTGACATGATGCGCAGCTATCAGGCGGCTTTCCTGGCGGCCTGTGGCGGTGATCCTTCCCGCTTTGGCATTCACTACGCCAGCAAGGCCCTGCTGAACCTAGCCCTGGCCCAACTCGTGGCCGACGAGGGCCTCGGGCTTGATGTCGTTTCGGGCACGGAATTATTGCTGGCCCAACGGGCTGATCTGCCTATGGCCCATGTCCATCTGCACGGCAATGCCAAGAGTGCCGCCGAGTTGCAGCGGGCGGTGGCCTGGGGGGTGGGGGCAATTGTGGTCGATCAACTCGATGAGTTGCACCATCTGGCTGCGTTGACCGCCAACGCTGCGATCCCGCAGGGAATCCTGTTACGGGTAGCTCCGGCGATCCAAGCCGCAACCCATGCCCATATTGCCACCGGGGCCGAAGATGCGAAGTTTGGTCTGCCGCTGGCCGCGCTTGATCACGCCGTAAACCTGGTAATGGCCGCGCCTGGGTTGCGTCTGCTGGGCCTGCATGCCCATATTGGTTCGCAACTGTTCGACTTGACCCAACTTCAGGCGACGGTAGCGCTGCTAGTTGGGCAGGCCGCGCACATCTATCGTACCCATGGTCTGCTCGTGGCTGAGTTGAGTCCCGGCGGGGGCCTGGGGGTGGCCTACACACCTGATCAGCTGCACGGCGATCCGGTGGCCTATGCCCAGACCCTGGTTGGCACGCTTGCAGAGCAGTGGGCCGCCTATGGTTTGCCAGACCCGTTGCCCCGCCTGACGGTCGAGCCGGGGCGTTCGATTGTGGCCCGCGCCGGGGTCGCGCTCTATACGGTGATTGGGCGCAAATTAAATGCCGCAGGCCAGACCCAATATCTGCATCTAGACGGCGGCATGGCCGATAATCTGCGTCCGGCCCTGTATGGGGCACGCTACACTGCCATGTTGGCCGACCAGGCCGGGGCACCAGCCGGACCACCAGTGACCGTCGCAGGACGCTTTTGCGAGTCAGGTGATGTGTTGTTGCGCGACACCCCATTACCCCCGGCGCAACCCGGGGCCATCCTGGCGGTGGCAACCGCCGGGGCCTACACCTTGAGCATGGCCAGCAACTATAACCTCGTTCCGCGCCCGGCACTGGTGCTGGTTGGCGACGGTCAGGCCCGCCTCATCCAGCGCCGCGAATCCGAAACCGAGGTGTTGGCGCGGGATTTGCCGTTGCGATGACGAAGTGCAGTGAGCGAATATGGTTCGGTTGTTTAAATGCAGTGGGATAGGGAGAACAAGGTTCTCCCTGCCATCGCGCAGGTGGGAACGAGCATTCGCTCGTTCCCACCTGCGCCAGTTAAGGATCATCATGATCGTTGAAATTTTGCGGCTCGAAGGCATGCGCAGCGAACGCGACCGGCGGGTGATTACCGCGACCTTGGCCCGCATCCCTGGGTTAGGGCGGGTGGTGATCAATCTGGCCGATCAGACGGTGCGCCTCGAACGTGCCGAAACGACCAGCCTGACCAGTCTGATCAGCGCCCTCGAAGGGGCAGGCTACCGCGTTTCGGTGATGGCCTAAAGCAAGCCAAAACCCATAAAGGTCAGCAGTACTGTACTGGTGGCAAGGGCCGTGCCGGCCACAACCTGGCCGATCGTATGGTTGCGGGTCCGCACGCGTGCCCATCCAAGAGCCAGGACACATAGCCAGAGCATTAAGCCCAGTGGTTGTGAATAGAGCGCCGCGAGGGTTGCGGTGGTGCCCATACTTGAGGCATGGACACTGATCTTCCAACTCAGGTTGATTACAAAGGCGATCAAGCTCATCAGCACGGCCGCCGCTACGGTCGCCCGGATCGCATCGGGGGCACCGAGCAGCGTCAAGATACCTAGACCTAGCAAAAGATTGGCAATCCCAATCAGGTACAATTCGCTGCGTTGGCTGCGATCCGAAACATCATCATCGCTATAGGCCCCCTGGCGTAAGCGAATCACGAAGTAGATCGTGGGCGGAACAATCTGCAACGTGGCGCTCAACAAGGCCCAGAGCAAGCCTTCAAGGCGCGGTTCTACGCCCAGCAAACCAACAATCAACAGGCTGACCACCCCAAGAATAATGGGATGCAGCACCTGCGAAATAATGCGGGCAATCACATACCCACGTCCGGGGGGGGCGCCGCGCTGGATCGCTTCGGCGGCAAGATCATACTGTCGTGGCATTGGTTGTGGCTCTTCTCTTGTCATACCAGACCATGGGCGTTACGCCGCTAGTTCAGCATAACAGGTTAGTAAGGTTTGGGCCGTGGTGGCCCAGTTAAAGTGACGGGCCTGGATGGGGCCAGCCGCCCGCAAGTCGGGTGCCGTCTGCAACGCTGTGCTGATCCCTGTGGCAATAGCCGTCGGGTCGTAGGGATCAACCAGGATCGCTGCCTGACCAGCAACTTCGATCAGGCTCGAGGTTTTGGCCGTGACCACGGGGGTGCCGCAGGCCAGTGCTTCGAGGACTGGCAGCCCGAAGCCTTCGTACAAGGATGGGTAGACAAAGGCCTGCGCCAGATTATACAACGCGGGCAACTGTTCGTCGGTGACAAAATCAAGCAACCGCACCCTGGTCTCAAGCCTAAGTTGGGCCAGTTTGGCAAAGACTTCTTCGTAGAGCCAGCCGCGTTTACCGGCAATCACCAGGGCTGTGCTGGCAGGCAGGTCGGCCTGGGCAAAGCCTTCGAGGAGCCGCACCAGGTTTTTACGTGGCTCGAGGGTTCCCACAAAGAGCAGAAACTGTGCTGGCAGGCCAAGTTGCTGCCGCACAGGCTCGGTCGCCTCGGGTGGTAACGGTCGAAATTGGGGTTCAACCCCGGGGTAGAGCAGGCGCACGTGGGGGCCAGTTACGCCCAACAGGCGGGCCAGATCGTTGGCGGTAGCCTGCGAATCAACCAGCACCATGTGTGTACGGGCCAAAGCCCGGGGCACGGCCTGGCTCAGATAGGCCCGCAGCCCGGCCTCGGCGCACTCAGGATGCACCAGAAAGGTCAGATCGTGCACGGTCAGCAGGGTGCGCGCCCGGGTGGGGGGTAGCACAAAATCGGGGGCGTGCAGCAGATCAAGCGGCCCAACCAGATACTCGGCCCGCAACGGCAGGCGCAGGCGCTGCCAGAGAATGGTTAGCAGGCGCGGGCTAAGCGGGATGGGCCGAGCGCGCACATTGCGATGGTTAGCACACAGGTTACGTAGTTCGGCCAGGTACGGACTAGTGGGGGGCAGGCCCCGGGCCGCATAGAAGAGCGTATACTGGATCGTTGGATCCAGGGCCACCGCAGCCCGGATCAGGCCCCGGGTATATCGTCCGATGCCTGCCCCTTGCCATGCTGCGGCCGTATAATCAACACCAATGATCATGGCGGGGCTAGCGTCGTTTCGAGAACAGGTAGACGATAAACCCGCCGATCACAATGCTCCAGAAATTGATCAGACGATCCAGCAGGGTGACGGCAATCCCCAGATTTTTATCAATCCCAAACAGGGTCAGCACGACGGTAATCGTCCCTTCGACCACTCCAAGGCCAGCCGGCGTAATCGGTAGCGCGGTGAGCAACGATGAAGCCAGGGCCACAAAGATGATCGCAGCCAGCGACAGGGTGGCAACTTCGGCCCCAAAGGCCTCGATCACAAAAAAGAGCCGGAAGCCCTCAAGGAGCCAGATCACGCCGGTGTACGCGATCAGGCGTGGCAGGACCGTCGGTCGAAACGAACCCAGGGCGGCCTGCTCGAAGCGCCCATAAAAGCCATGGGCACGTTGGGGCATAAACCGGCGAATCACTGGGCTGAGCCAACGCATACTGGCGAGGCCCGCCAGAATAACCACCACCAGCAAGGCTCCGAAGCCAAACACGATCTGGGTGCCTTCGGGCATTTTGGCCCCAAAGGTAAACCAGGCCGAGATCACGAGCAGCCCGAATAGGCCAAGCATATCAAGCAGCCGTTCGGCAAAGATCGTGCCGAAGGCGGTCGAAAACGAGATCCGTCCGTTGTGTTTGATCAGATAGCCGCGGTAGGCATCGCCGAGTTTGGCTGGGACAATGCAGTTCGCAAACCACGATAGATAGATATACTCGATCAGCGCTGGGAACGAAGCCCAACTGTGGCGACCTTCGTCAATTGGTACGCCGGCATTGCGTAGCAGGAGCCGCCAGCGCAAGGCGCGCATCGGAAACGTCGTATAGAAGACAATAAACCCAAGTAAGAGGAACCAGGGATTAACCTGGCGCAAATACTGCCAGGTCTGGTTCAGGTCAATCTCGAGGCCACGTACCGCAAACAGGATGATCGCAAGGGCTAACCCAAACGAGATCAGGGTTCGCGGGCTACGCAGCCGCTCCCAGAGCGCAAAACCACCCCGAACAACTTCGGCATCAGCGGGAAGTTCAAGTGGCTCCGATTCGGCACGAGGATTGGCGCTCTGGCCTTTCGTTTCATCAGCAAGCATCAAGTGATATCCTTCACGGCCTAGTTACCAATCCTTGGTGCAACCGTCCGCCATTGTTGGGGTAGTATACCCCGGATTACCTGGTTTGCGATAGCGTACGCTGATCCTAATCCTTGGTGCGTAACCCTAGGACTGGAGCACTTCGTGCTGGTACCAATCCCAGAATCGGGCCAGACCTGTTTCGATGCTCACCTGGCTACGGAAACCAAGCAGTTCGGCGGCGCGGCTGGTATTGGCAAAGGTGATTGGTGGTTCGGTGGCGGGCAGGGGCTTGGTTTCGATGCGCGCCTGCAAGCCTGTCACCTGTTCGAGCAAGGCCACAAAATGGTTCATCTCGACCGGGTTGGCATTGCCCAGATTGAAGATCGCGTACGGTTGGGGGTGATCAAGCGCCACCACCACCCCCTGAATGATGTCATCTACATAGGTGTAATCGCGGAACAGACCGGTTCCGCCATTAAAGAGCACAAATGGCTCGTTGCGTACCATCTTTTCGACAAACAGGTAGGGGGTCATATCGGGCCGTCCGCGTGGCCCATAGACCGTAAAGAAGCGCAGGACACTGGTCGGGGTGCCATACAGACTATGGAACGTGTAGGCTAGCACCTCGGCCGCTTTTTTGGTTGCCGCATAGGGTGAAAGCGGCTGATCGGTTGGGTCGTGCTCCTCGAAGGGGATTTTGCTAGCTCGCCCATAAACCGATGAGGTCGAGGCCATCACAAACGCGGCTACCTCGTAGCGTCGGGCCAGTTCGAAGAGATGCACACTGCCGCCCACATTGACCTGTTGATAGAGCGCCGGGTCGGCGATCGAGGGGCGCGGGCCGGGCATGGCCGCCAGGTGGGCCACTTTGTGTGGGCGATAGGTCGCAAAGAGGTTCGCTAAAGCTTCGGCATCACGCAAATCGGCTTCAACCAGTTGAAACCCAGGCTGACTCATGGCCCAGGCCAGATTTCGCCGCTTGCGAGCCGGGTCGTAGTACGGGGTGAAATTATCGAGCGCCACGACCTGCTCGCCCCGGCGGAGCAGTGCTTCGACCAGGTGACTCCCAATAAACCCTGCTCCACCAGTCACTAGATAACTCATGGGGTATGCTCTCTCTCGATAATCACTAGCAGTGCCCAGATTGTACCAAGTTGCACGCCCATATTCAGGACGTGCAGATTTTCGAATAGGTTGTGGGTTGCCACGGCTGCAATGACGCCACAGGCCCCAGCGGTGAGGCCTTGCCAGGGCCAACTGGCATGCCGGGCGGCCCGTATGGCCCGGAGGGCCTGGCACCCAAGTGCTCCGAGCAAGCCCAGATAGGCAGTCAACCCAATCAGGCCAGCCTCGGCGGCCAGATGCAGGTAGTAGTTGTGGGCATGGCCGCGTGATTCGTGCCAGGGTCGAATACTGATCGGGCGTTCGTCGGGGCGCGGCGGCGCTTCGTAGGCCCGATCATAGTTGCCTGGGCCAACCCCACTCAGGGGGTAGCGTTCGACCATGTGCCAGGCGGCTTGTAGATGGGCCATCCGCTCGACGACCGCAAAGTTGGCCGCCGTAATCTCGACCCCACGGGCATCAAACAGGCGCAGGTTGCCAACCAGGCTGGCGACCCGCCCGGTGAGGGCTGTTGGCAAGAGGCCGCTGCCGCCAAGCAGGATCAGGATGAGGAGGCCTGATCCGAGCGCCAAGGCCCCCTGGCGTAAGAGCGGTCGTGCCACCTGTGGCAACAGGGCTGCCGTTACTGCCAATCCGACGAGGCCCCCCCCAACCGCACCGACCCAGCCCCCACGCGAAAAACTGGCGAGCAGAGCGGCTCCCATCAACCCACCGGCAGTGCCTGCTCCCAGCAGTACCAGCAGCGCGGTGCGGCGCGGCGCCCCACCCCAGAGTCGCAACAGCGCAAAGAGGCTCAGGCCGGCTGCGAGGGGCCAGCCCTGGTTCATGTAGCCAGCGAACGAATTCGGCTGACCAATCGTGCCATAGGCCCGCACCCTGCCGCCCCCGACGCCAAAACTAGCCGGCCCAAGTCCAAACCAGAACTGTACCAACCCAACGATGGCGGTCGCCGCCGGGGCGATCAATAGACAAGCTACCAGCCCCCAGGTACGCCATGCCCTGCCTTCGCTGGCACGCACCGCCAGTAGATAGATCAGTAGCACCGTCGCCCAACGTGCCGTCGCCCGCAGTGCTTCGGCCTGACTATACGGAGTCATGGCGGTAGTTAGCCCCAGCGCCCAGACAAACAGGGCCAGGGGTACGAACACACGACCGAGGCGGAGCGGGCGTTCGGGTTCAGCCAACGTATGCAGGCCGAGGCTGGCAACGGCGAGGAGGAGCGCCGCCTGGGTCAGGCTCAGGCCCGCTGGCAGTTCGACCAGATCCTGGAAGGGCACCGACAGGACGGCAAGATAGAGCGCCCCAGCGGGATCACGCAGGGCAATGCCCACTGCCAGACTGCCGAGCACCAGCAGGGCGGCCAGATCGAGCGGCAAGAGGGCTACGGCCAGCCCGATCACAAGGACGGACAGACCCCCAAGGCGTGCCACGAGCCTGGGATGCTGAGTTGAAAAAGCGACGTTAGAAGCCATACCAGATCGTGTGGCGCTCGGCGTAGCGCACCATATCAGGCCGCTTAGTAGGCACCTCGGCCCCCAATAACCGCAGGAATGACCATGAGCAGGATGCGCAGATCCATCGCGATTGACCAGTTTTCGGCATAATAAATATCGAGGCGCACCTGTTCATCAAAGGACATTTCGCTGCGACCAAGCGCTTGAGCCAGGCCCGCACAGCCAGGTTGGACTTCGAGCCGTCGGCGTTGCCATGGCTCGTAGCGACTGACCTCTTCGGGCAGGGCCGGTCGCGGGCCAATTAGGCTCATATGGCCCTCGATCACATTCCAGAGTTGGGGCAATTCATCGAGGCTACTCCGGCGTAAGAAGCGCCCGATGCGGGTAACGCGGGGGTCGTCGCGCATCTTAAACAGCGGCCCATCGGCCTCATTCTGATGGGCTAATTCGGCCTTACGGGCTTCGGCATCGGGTACCATGGTGCGAAACTTGTAGCACCCGAACAGGGTCCCATCCTTGCCCACCCGTTGTTGGCGAAAGATGATCGGGCCGGGCGAGTCGAGTCGGATCGCGAGCGCAATCAGGGCCGCCAGGGTGAGCGTAAAGGGCGCGGTCAACAGAACCGTAATCACATCAGTGATCCGTTTGAGGCCCAGATTAAACCCACGCAGCCGGATCTCTTTGGGGCGCAACAGGGGCACGCCACTCAGTTCGTGGAGATCAACCCGGTCAAAACTGAGTTGATAGAAATCGGGGGCGAGCAGGTAACTGATGCGCAGGCGTTCACAGGTTTCGACGAGCACGGGCAAGCGTCCGTGCTCCCAAAACGGGAGTGCGATCACCACATGCTGGGCACCAGTCTGGCGCAGCACCCGTTCGATCTCATCGAGGGGGCCAAGGTGCCGAAAGACGTGGGTGGTGCGCCCCTGGGCCACAATCGGGTGTTCGTCGAGGTAGCCTACCAGACTATAGCCCAAACTTGGGGCGGCCGCAATGCCACTCATGACTTGTTGGCCTAAGCCCGTTCCCCCCACAACCAGTACCGGCTCCTGCCCGATGCCACGCGACCACTGCCAGTGCTGGATCATCGTATGCAAGACCCGCCAACTGACCAGCAAGGCAATGATCAGCAGGCCCGTGAAAGCAAAGATCAGGCGGGAATAGTAGAACGGGCGGTATAAAAAGACCAGTACAATCAGCAGCGCGATCACCATTAGAGTACTGCTGACAATAATCCCGGTCTGATCAAGCAAACCCAGGCGGGGCGAAGTTCGATAGAGGCCACGGGCGCTAAAACGTAGTGCCAGCAGCAACATCAGCGGAGCCAGAATCGGGAAAAAGGCACTCAGTTCCACCTGATTCTGGGTCGCAACCTCAACCACAATCCGATTGAACGGTTCGGGCCAATCAGCCAGATAGCGTAGCCAGTAGGCTCCACCAAACCCAAGCGCAATCAGCAACTGATCCCAGAGGAGCATACCCAGCACGGCATAGCGACGACTACGCCGCAACCGCAGCCCTTCGGCGGGTGTGCTCATGGTTGAGTCGACAGTTTGACGGACGCTCCTGTCCATGTCACTCCTCTGGACGCCCAAGGTCGCAGGCGATTGTACCATTAAACACAACTAGCGCCAACGGCAGAGCGTTGACGCTAGAGTCATCAGGCAAGCATGTAGATCGGCAGAACCGGGGCTGACTGACACCTGTAGTTGTAGCCTACCTATCGAGAATGCGGGGGTTCGTGGTCAGGAGCCACGACCGGACTGGTACGGAGGTGTTCCAGGTAGATCACAATTCCGGGAGCAGCGGCAACCATCAACATCAGGGCTAGAAGGCCAATCCAGGCCATAGGATCCATACTCCGTATACACAAAAGGGCAATACGCACGCGTTGGCGGAATGAAGTAGGCTCGTTATGGTACCATGTTCTGACGATTTTGCAAAGGGTTCAGTTGCTGCTTCGCCGCCGCATGATCAATTTTTCAAGTTCAATACTCATAAAGAGCAGCACCCCGATCCCCACACAAATCAGCACATCTACCGGACTCAGGGCTTGGGTGCCCAAGAACAGCCCCAATGGGGTGTACAGGGCCGCAATCTGAAGGCCTACCACAAGCGCGATAATGCCCCACATAACCCGGTTTGAGAAGACCCCAATCTGGAACAGTGACGCCGTATTCGAGCGGGTTGCCAAGGCTTGAAACACTTGCAGGAAGACCAGGCTCGTCACCATCATGGTTTGCCATTGGGCTAGGCCCTGGGCATAGTAGCCGAAGCCGACGATCAGGGTCAGGATGCCAATTGCCAGGCCGACCCATAGGGTTTGCCAAGCCATACCACCGGCAAAAATACCGTCGGTGGTGCGGTGCGGCGGGCGCTGCATCACATTGCGTTCGGCAACCTCGACACCCATACTTAAGCCAAGCAGGCCATCAGTCATCAGGTTCAGCCAGAGCAGTTGGAGCGGCAAAAGGGCCACAGCGGCTTCGAGGGGCATGCCCGCTATGAAGAAGAGCGCGGGCCAGAGCAGCATCACCAGCACTTTGCCGAGATTGCCCGCTACTGCAAACTTCACGAAGCGGCGCAGATTATCATAAATGACACGGCCCTCTTCGACCGATGCGACAATCGTGGCAAAATTGTCGTCGCGCAGTACCATATCGGCGGCCTCTTTCGAGACGTCAGTGCCGGTTATGCCCATCGCGACGCCAATGTCGGCCTTCTTGAGCGCCGGGGCGTCGTTCACTCCGTCACCCGTCATGGCAACGACATGGCCCTGTTGTTGGAGGGCGGCCACAATTTTGAGTTTATGCTCGGGGCTGACCCGCGCAAACACCGAGGTGCGGGTGGCAACTTCAGCCAGTTCGGCCACGCTCATCGTATTGAGGGCCACGCCTGTGACCACGTTAGTATCATTGGTGATGCCGAGATCGCGGGCAATATAGCTCGCGGTCAGGGGATGATCGCCAGTGATCATCACTGGGCGAATCCCGGCCTGGCGACAGGTGGCTACCGCAGCCCGCACTTCGGGGCGCGGCGGGTCAATCATGCCGAGCATCCCCAAAAAGACCAGATCTTGTTCCACTTCGGTGAGCTGGGTTGTCACCGGCACGATCCGAAACGCGACCCCGAGCACGCGCATGCCATTGCTGGCCATCTGCTCATTCGCCGCCAGCACCGCCTGACGCTGTGCCTCCGTGAGAGGGATGGCCTGGCCGTGATGCCAAATATGGCTGGTCAGATCGAGCATGCCATCAACCGCCCCTTTGGTTAGCGCCAGATAGGTGCCATGCTGGGGCGTGGTGGCCGACCAGGCTGCGGCCAAGGCGCTTTCGGGCTGGCCTGCCACCCAATGGTGGAGTGTGGTCATTCGTTTGCGGTCGCTATCGAAGGGCAGTTCGGCCATCCGGGGCAGAGCGGTGGCCAGATCATCTTTGCGCAAACCAGCCTGGGCTGCCGCGACCAACAGGGCACCCTCGGTCGGGTCACCGACAAAGGTATATTTGTTGCTGGCATCATTGTGCTGCAAATTGGCATCGTTACAGAGCGCACCACCCGTAAAGAGCAGGGGGAGATCCTGGGCTGCCGTGGGTTGATCAGGCGTAGTGCGGGCCAGTTGAAGGGCGGCAGGCAGGTCATTAATCGACTGACCAGCGAGGGCGAACATGGTCACGGTCATGCGATTTTCGGTCAGGGTGCCCGTCTTATCCGAGCAGATCGTGGTGACTGAGCCCAAGGTTTCGACGGCGGGTAGTTTGCGAATCAAGGCATTGCGCTTGAGCATGCGCTGCGCCCCCAGGGCCAGGGTGAAGGTGACTACGGCGGGCAGACCCTCGGGGATCACGGCGACGGCCACCGAGATTGCAGTCAGGATCATATTCGACAAGGGCTCGCCCATAGCCAGACCCATGCCCATGATCAGCAGGGCCACGACAACCCCGGCGATCGCCAACTGTTTGCCGACCTGATCTAGGCGATGTTGCAGCGGCGTGGGTTCATGGCTGACCGTTTGCAGCAGATCAGCAATTCGGCCGAGCTCGGTCTGCATGCCGGTCGCCACGACCAGGGCACTGCCCCGCCCATAGGTGACGGTCGTGCCCATATAGGCCATGTTCTTGCGATCACCCAGCGACAGATCGTTGCGTTCGAGCGCAGCACTATATTTCTCGACGGGCTCGGACTCGCCAGTGAGGGCCGCTTCTTGCACCCGCAGATTGATACTCTCGATGATCCGCACGTCAGCTGGAACCAGATTGCCCGCTTCGAGTGCGATCAGATCACCTGGCACGACCTCGCGGGCCGAGCATTCAACCAACGTGCCATTGCGATAGACCCGCACGGTGGGCACGGCCAACTTCTTCAGGGCCGCAATCGCTTTTTCGGCGCGATATTCCTGAATAAAGCCCAGGATCGCAAACAGCACCACAATCGCCAGAATGGCTCCCGCCTCAAGGAATTTACCCAAAAAGAGCGAGAGCACCGCCGCGCCAATCAGGATCAGCACCATCACATTGGTGAACTGCTCCCACAAGATCAGCAGGGGGGGCTTGCCGCCGCGTTCGATCAGTTCGTTGGAGCCATACTGACTCAGGCGAGCGGTGCGCTCAGCATCGGTCAGTCCGTTGGGGCTACTTGCTAGCCCTTGCAAGGCGTCGGCAGGGGCGAGGGTGTGCCAGAGCGGGGGCGTGGGGTCTGGAGGCGCTGCCTGTGGGTTAGGCGTGAGCGTTTCCGACTGGAAGGGGGACGGGGATGGCGGTTGCATGGAAAGAACCTCGTTCGCTGTCGCGTTGGCTCTGGCATGATCAACATGCCAAAAACCACCACGATACACAATGATCGTGGTGGTCTTGCCAAGCGTGAGCGAACACGCGCCAGTTGCCGAGCGGAGGGCACCGCTGTCTTGACGACAACTGAACCTGAATTACGCCTCAGGTGGCTACTCCCCAACCAGGATAAACTTGCCCCGCTAGAGTATAGATCATCGGCGATGGAAGTGCGAGTGATAAGATCGCTACCATGCGGTGCGATGAGGTTGATTGTGATACTATCGCGTCTGCCAATGGACACGCTCGGCGACATGGGATAGGCGTTTCAGTCAAGGTCACGATCACATCATGGGATCACTGGGACGGGCGTTGTTGTTGGGGCCGGTTTTGGCGTTGGCATTGTTGCCTTCAGGGTTTACGGCGGCGGCCTTGCCCTTGTTGCAGGCCGATTGGGCGGCAAGTGCGACGGCGCTGGGTTGGGTCTTTGCCGCCTATCAGGTTGGCTATGTGATGAGTGCGCTAATCATTGTGCCCTTAACGGATCGCATTCCCGCTGGCAAGGTAATTGTTAAGCCAGTTGCTCTGGCCCCAGGCGGCCCTGATTTTGGCTGTGATCGCGGCGTTGGGCTTCCCGTTAGCGATCATGGGTGCCAGTGGAATCACCCTACCACCCGGCAAACGGGCGCGCCTCGATTGCGATCACCGAACTGGCCCCGCGTGATCGAATCGGCTCAGCCCAAGCGTTGCAGGCCTTCATTGGCTTTGGGGCCACGATTGCCGCCCCGGTACTGGCCGGTTGGATGCTCGACCAGGGGTTGGGCTGGGGCGCGGTGTTTGCGGTCGGCGGCCTGATTGGCATTGCGCTGGCACTACCGCTGCTGATCCGGCCGCAACGCTCCGTGTGAGGGGATCTAGCCGAAACAAAAACCCCTACCACTTAGCGGTGGTAGGGGCTGTTGGCGGGGAGGGAGGGATTCGAACCCTCGGTGGAGTCTCCCCCACAGCGGTTTAGCAAACCGCCGCACTAGGCCACTATGCGACCTCCCCGTGCGGTTGATGAGCGTAATTGTACCACAAAGCCTGTCAACGTGCCAACTGGAGGGGGCGGTGGGATTCGAACCCACGAGGCCTCGCGGCCTTGCGCTTTTCAAGAGCGCCGCGTTCAACCGGGCTCCGCCACACCCCCATCTCATTGCTATTGCTGGCACACCTACGGGCGTCCCCACCGTAGCGGATCCGCCCGTTGTGAACCAAGCTGGCAGGCGGGACAGGAATCGAACCTGCAACCTGCGGATTTGGAGGCCGCTGCTCTGCCTAATTGAGCTACCCGCCTACGAACGTGCAGATGATACCATAGCTTGGGCGGGGATGCAACTACATGGCAACCTCAACCCCCAGGCCCAAGGTTTCGGCGCGGGCGAGGGCCACCGCGGCTACGGCGACATCCTGGACGGCATTGCCGACCGACTTAAAGAAGGTGATCTGATCAGGGCTGGTGCGTCCGGCGATCTGGCCTGTGGCAACTTCACCCAATTCGGCGACAACGTGGCGTTCGGTGATCAAACCTGCTTCGCGGGCCAGCACCAGATCGCCAGCTTCGGCCCAGGCGGCCTGGCGCTGATCGACCACGAGGCGGGCGCGGGCCACGGTTGCGGCCGGAATTTCGGCCATACTCGGCTTATACGAACCAACCCCATTCAGATGGGTGCCAGGCTGCAGGTCGTGATCGGCAAAAACGGGGCTGCTAGCCGAGGTCGCAGCACAGACCACGTCGGCCTGGGCAAGTGCCAGCGCGGGATCGGTAATGACACTGATGCTGGCGATGACTCCAGCGGTGCGTAGCCGTTCGGCCAACTGTTCGGCGCGGGCGGGGGTGCGATTGACCAGCCAGATCTGTTCAATCGAGCGCACGGCACAGACGGCCATGGCTTGATGGAACGCCTGAGCCCCGGCCCCAAGCACAACCAGACAACGGGCATCGGGGCGGGCCATATGGCGGGTTGCGACCCCCGACGCGGCCCCGGTGCGCAGGGCGGTCAGGTAGGTGCCATCAAGCACCGCGACGGGGCGGCCGCTGCTAGGGTCGAGCACCGTCACCAGCGCATAGATGCTCGGTTCCCCGCGGGCGGGATTATCTGGAAAAACCGAGACAACCTTCAGGCCCAGGGCCGGTTGCGTACCACCGAGGCGGGCAGGCATAAAGAAGCTGATCGCGGCGTAGTCAGGCGTACTGATATGGGCCCGCAGCGGGGCTTCGGCCTGGCCCGCCGAGAGGCTGATAAAAGCGGCTTCAACCGCATCAATGGCGGCCAGCATAGGCACGGCCTGGCGCACATCATCGGCAGAGAGCACGCGCATAAGCTTGCTCCTTAGGTTCACAGCTTAGGGCTGCAACCACAGCATCGAAAGAAGCAGACGACAAGGGTGAAATAACAACGGGAGGGCAATGCCCCCCCGTTGTCCAGGAACGATCATGGGTTGGCTTACTCGGCAACTTCGGCGGCTGGTTCAACCGCTGTCACCGCTTCACCTTCGCCTTCGGCCTCTGGTTCGGTGGCGGGCAGTTCATCGGCGGCAGAATCGCTCATCCGCCGCAGCGACAGGCCCATGCGCTGGCGCTGGCGATCCAGGCTAATCACCTTCGCGGTGACCTGCTGGCCGGGCTGGAGCACATCGCGGGGCTGGGTCTGGGGATCAACATCCAGCTCGGAAGCGTGGATCAGACCCTCGACTGCCTCTTCGACCTGCACAAAAGCCCCAAACGGGGTCACATTCGTGACTGGCCCGGTCACCAACTGGCCGAGCGTATAGCGCTGGTCAATCGTATCCCAGGGGTTGGCCTGGAGTTGGCGCAGCGACAGGCCGATCCGCTCACGTTCGCGGTCAATTTCGACCACCACGACCTTGACTTCCTGGCCGGGCTGCAACACCTCGCGGGGATGATTCACGCGCTGCCAACTCAGTTCCGAGATGTGCGCAAGGCCATCGGCCCCACCGAGGTCAATAAACGCACCAAAATTGGTGAGCTGGTTGACCCGTCCGCTGAGCACATCACCCGGCTGGAGTTCGGTGAGCAGGCGCTGCTTCTGGGCTTTGCGCCATTCCTGGGTGGCACTGCGCTCGGAGAGCACGAGCCGATTGCGTTCGCGGTCAACCTCGATCACCTTGAGCGGGATCTCCTGATTGACCATCTTCTGCAGGGCCTGCTGGCGCTCTTCGGCGGCGGTACGCCCGTGGAGTTGGGCCACCTGCGAGGCCGGCACAAAGCCGCGGATGCGGTTAAACTGGACGAGCAAGCCGCCCTTGTTAAACCCAATCACCTTGCAACGGCTGATGCCACCATCCTTAAACAGCACCTCGGCGTTTTCCCAATCCTTGGCCACCTGCACCATGGTCAGTGACAGGATCAGATCGCCATCGCGATTCTCAGGCTCCTGGACATAGACCTGAATTGTCTCGCCGACCTTAAGCGTACTCAGAAACTCGTTGTCCATCTGACGCAGATCCTGAGCGGGGATGATCCCTTCGCGCTTGGTGCCGATCGAGACAAGCACGCCATGGTCTTCGATCTGCATGACCATACCTTCGCGCAGTTCACCGCGCTGCGGGCGGGCATAGTCATACTCATCGAGCAGCGTCGTCCAGTCGAGTTCTTCGGCGGCGTCCAGCGTGATCTGATCCGATTCTACCGACATGCTTCACAGCCTCCTCAAAGAGTGTTCCATAGCTCTGACCCGTCGCGGCCAAAAAAAAGCGCCTCCTGCATATTGAGGATAGCGCGTGCTCGCTCCCATGTGGGGGCCCGGTGGCTTCAAAAGCGTACCGAGGGGTGGAGACCGCTAAGGCTACAAACGCCTCGCTGCAGGCTCCGCTAAGTGGCTGGCGCTCCCAGCCATGTAAAATGAGGCTGGAGGTCGAACCGCGGCGGATGTCACAACTATGTTTTACAATAGCCGCAATTATATGCGAGGTTGCATGGCCTGTCAAATGATTGGGGCCGCTTCGAATGGCAACGATTTTGTTGTTTCTTGATGGGGTTGGGTTGGCCCCGGCGACGGCCCACAATCCGTTGGCGCAGGTGCCGACGCCGCATCTGCACGCCCTGTTGGGTGGGCCGCTGACGCTCGAGCAGGTTGGCGTGCGGCCCGAACTGCTGTTGCAGCCGCTTGATGCAGCACTCGGGGTGCCCGGTCTACCCCAGAGTGGCACCGGTCATGTGGCGCTGCTGGCGGGGGTGAATGCTCCGGCGTTACATGGTCGGCACCAGCCCAATTTTCCGCCCGTCGCGTTGCGTCCGTTGCTCGCCGAGCGTTCGCTGTTCCGGCGGGCCAGGGACGCCGGGCATCAGGTGGTGTTTGCGAATGTCTTTACGCCCGGCTATTTTGCGGCCCTGGCGGCGCGTCGCATCCGTGTTTCGGCCAGTGTCTTAGCGGCTCAGGCCGCCGGCTTGCCCTTGCGTACCCTTGCCGATCTTCAGGCGGGCCAGGCCCTGTCTTGGGATATTACCGGCCATGCTTTGCAGGCCCGCGGCGAGGCGCTTGATTGTACGCCGATCAGTCCGGAATTGGCTGGCGGGCAGCTGGCAACCCTGGCCCAGCAGTACGACCTAGTCTTCTTCGAGTGCTTTTTGACTGATCTGGCTGGCCATGGCCGACTGGGACCTGATGGCCCGGCTGAGGCGATCCGCCGGGTTGATGGGCTGCTTGGCGGCCTGCTTGCCGCCCGCCGTCCGGGTGATACGCTCGTGCTGACCAGTGATCATGGCAATCTGGAAGATTCTTCTGTTAAGATGCATAGTGAGGCCCCGGTGCCGCTGTTGGTCGTTGGCCCGGCGGTGCCTGTGTTTGGATCGGTGACCCGTCTGGATCAGGTCGCTGATGCACTGCTGGCAAGCTTATAAAAGGAACCTTCCCTGATGCAGAACAACCCCCCCATCAAGGTCTTGTTCGTCTGTATGGGCAATATTTGCCGTTCACCGATGGCCGAGGCCGTCTTTCGCCACCAGGTTGCGGCTGCCGGGTTAACTGACCAGTTTGTGATCGATTCGGCGGGTACCGGCGGCTGGCACGCCGGTGAACCACCCCACCACGGGACGCAGGCGATTTTGCAGCAGCGTGGGGTTGCGGTGGGTGATCAGCGCGCCCGCCAGGTGCGGCCTAGCGATCTGCACGAATTTGATTATGTGCTTGCGATGGATGATGAGAATCTGCGTGATCTGCGCCGTGGCGACCGCGCTGAGCGTGTGAAGGTGCATCTGTTGTTGGAGTATGCCCCCGATCTGCAGGTGCGCGAAGTGCCCGATCCCTACTACAGCGGCGGCTTTGGCTATGTCTATGATCTGGTCGAGGCCGGTTGTGCCGGTTTGCTAAGCCAGATTTGCAATGAGCACGAGCTGTGAACGCGGCTGAGTTGTTACCCCGTTTGGCTGCACGCCATGCCGAAGGGCGGCCCCTCCGGGTGGCCCTGCTAGGAACCGGGGCAGGCGCATTGCATTTTGCGGCCCAGGTACGCCATCTGGCAGGTCTGCATCTGGTGGGGGTTGCGACCCCTGATCCTGATGCGACCCGGGCGGCGTTGTTGCGCACTGGTTGGCCCGCGCCCGCGCTGGGGGCCGCGAGTCTGCACGCGGCCTTGAGCGATGGTACGACTCATCTGACCCGGGATGCGGCCGCCCTGATCGCCACCCCTGGCCTTGAGGTTGTGATTGAGGCGTCGGCATCGGCGTCGGCAGGCGCGGCTAATGCGCTGCTCGCCTTTGAGTATGGGCGCGCCGTGGTGATGGCTAATCTGGCGACCGAAGCGTTGCTGGGACCATTGCTGGCCCGGCGGGCGGCGGCGGCAGGACTGGTCTACAGTTTACCGGCGGGTGAGCGCCCGGCTGCCTTGGTTGAATTGGTAAGCCTGGCTCGCACTGCTGGCTTGCCTGTGGTCTGTGCCGGGGCCAGTCTGGCTTTCCATCCGGCCCAACGGCAGGCGACGCCCGATCTGCCGATCCTGGTTGCGCCCTTCGATCACGAGCAACTGACCCTCGGCTTTGTCTCGCCCTTCGAGGTGACCGCATTAGCTGATGGTACCCAGTTAGCGTTAGAACTGGCGGTGGCTGCAAATGCCTGTGGGCTGCATCCGCAAGCGGGCGGCTTGCGTTGGCCCTCGGGCCGCCTGGCCGATCTGCCCAGTCTGATGCGCCCTGAAGCAGTGGGTGGTCGGCTGGCCCGTGAGGCGACCCTCGAAGGGGTTGCCAACCTTGATGGCAATGGCGAGCCGCTGGATGGCGCGATGCCGCACGGCGTCTTTGTGGTGGTGACGACCCCTGACCCGGCGACGGGCGCGAGTTTGGCGGCCTTGGGTCTGCCGACCGATCCGAGTGGGCGTTATGCGGCCCTGGTGCGGGCTGATCTCTTAGGTGGCATGGCCTTGAGTACGAGTGTCTTGGCGGTTGGTTTGACCCAGACCCCAACCGGCGTGGCCCAGGGCTTCTTTGGTGAAGTGATCGCCGTCGCTCGCCGTGATCTGGCCGAAGGTGAGGCCCTTGATGGGGCGGGTGGCTTCACCTGTTACGGCGATCTTGTGCCCGCCAGCGAAGCCCTGGAACGGGCCTGGTTGCCATTGGGCCTGGCCCACGGGGTCGTGACCCGCCATCCGATTGCGACCGGTCAGCCGCTTGGCTGGGACGATGTGTTTTACGAGACGACCAACCCGACGGTGCGCTTACGCCGCTTGATGGAACGGACACTGCGTTAGGGGTGGTCTACGCCTTACTCCTATTTACCGCTGCGGCTCAAGTGCGACCGTTCCATTCATCAGGTTGACGACTAGGCTATACGGCGCCGAGTCCTGGGTGACCTCACCGTGGATGCGGAGCATCTGGCCTTGCGCTCCGGTAATCGCAGGGTAGCCACTGAGTACGGCCCCGTTGGCGACGCTGGCATTGAAGCTGAAACTGTCCTCGGGAGCCGGGTTCAGGGTCACGGTTCCATTGGCGAGGCTGGTGATCACATCGGCCCCCACCGGGCGGACAACCACCTCGCCATTGGCGACGTTCAGCTCGAGCCGGCTTCCCAGCGGTACCCGCACTTCCAGATCAATCTGGTCACTCGCTTCGTTGGGGAGCGTGGTGCGGGGCCGCGCTTCCAGGGTCACGGCACTGCCCTGCTGGCTAAAGTTCACCTCCAGGTTGTCGTGGGCCTGTTGGGCCAGGGCCTGATCTGGGCCGTAGCCATGGCGGGTGATCGTCGCCGCGATCCGCCCGCTCTCGCCAGGAAGAACCTTCAGATTACCATTCGGTACGATCACCTTCAGACTGGGCGTACCCTCAACCCAGACCCCCGTCTGTTCGTGGCTCTCGACATGCTGGCGCGTGATAGTAGTGCCAAGCAACGCTACACACCCATTCAGAACTACCAGTGCAAGCACACTGATCACGAGGGCACTTGTTACAATCATCATCAGCCGGATGGGCTTGGCCATCGTAAACCTCCGTTACGGTAACAGGCTACGCTTGGCCCTCACTCTAGTCCACGGCCGGGTGAAGCCGGGTCACCTACACGGGTGAACGGGTGCGCCTGAAGCGCGTTTCACGCAGGTTGCTTCGGGGAAACTGTGCGCTTGCCTTGCGCCGACCGCAACAAGCGGGTTGCGTGGCGCGTCATATAAGCGTAATCTTCGCGACGGGCCTGCGCTTGACCTACCATAATCAGCTTAATCGGCCTTGTCGCCCTGATCAACCAGAGAAGGATACCGATGCGTTATACGATTGTTGGGGAGATCGCGCAACGGGCGCGGCTGGAGTTCGCACCGGGGGAGAGCGTCTGGTTGAGCAAGGGTGCGCTGATGGCCTACTCTGCGGGGGTACAGTGGCGGCCGCGGGTGCCGGGTGGCATGGGCGGTGCCGTCCAACGGGCGCTCGCAGGCGAGGGCGTGACGCTGACCTATGCCGAAGCGCAGGGTGAGAACCAATTTGCGCTGATCGCTTCGAACGCCCCCGGCCATATCACCGAGTGGAGTCTGGCGGCGGGGCCGGTGGTCGCTACGCGGGGGGCGTTTCTGGCAGCCTGGGGCGAAGAGGTTGATATCTCGGTGATCATTGCCAGACGGGCTGGTGCAGCCTTCTTCGGGGGCGCGGGCCTGTTTTTGCAGCGCATCTCTGGCCAGGGTACGGTGCTGCTTCACGGCAGTGGCGACTTTGATCGGCATGATCTTGCCGAGGGCGCACAGTTGATGGTGAGCACGGGCAACCTGGCGGCTTTCGCCGACAGCGTTGACTACGACATTCAGACCGTGGGGAGCGTCGGACGGGCCTTGTTCGGCGGCGAAGGCATTTTTATGACTCGCCTGACCGGGCCAGGAACCGTGCTGCTGCAAAGCCTCAAGCGCGGTGAAGCCTCGACCAGTACCGGGTAAGCGTAGGCACTCTTACGCCGCACTCAACCAGTAGGCGATGGTATGGGCCAGCATCAAAGCGACGATTGTACCGGGACGATTGGCTCGATGAGGGTTGCACCTTCGGCCAACCCAGCCCACAGCGTTGCGATCTCGTCGGCGTTCGCGCTGCGCAGCGAGATAAAGAACCGATCCTGGGTTAAGGTCATCCCGTGCTCGCGGCGGGTTGTTGGCACAGCGGGCGGGGTCGGCTCAGCCCCAGGCACGTCGTAGGCCATAACACGGAAGCCGCGCGGCGACAACCTGCCCCCATACTACCTTCTCGGCACCGGGCAGTTCCTGCGGGGCACCGAAGTCGGCGTAGGTGGCGATCGATCGATCGCCACCAAACACAGCGAAGCGGGCACGTTGGAAGCAACGGCGCATAGCATTATCTGGCGACGTGAGGTTTATGCATTAACCAGAATTGCGCACCTGCTTTTGCACATCGATTTCCCGGTGACCATTCTCCAACCTACGGAACTGCGCGCGCTGATGCGAGAATTAGCCGAGAAAGCACTTCGGATCGCAGAGGTTTAACTTTACTCGGCAAAAAGTTCCGCCAAGGCGCTGAGTACCGCGTACTGGGTCTCGCGGTCGATTGTTCCGAGGCGCTTAATGCGCCATCCTTGTCATTCCGAACGGAGCGCAGCGCAGTGAGGAATCTTCACTGATTAGCAGCGAAGACCCCTCACGGAGTTTACCCTGAGCTTGCCGAAGGGTTCGGGGTGACAAGGTGGGCGCTCAGCGTGACCGAACCCCTGTTTCCTTCAACACCACTGGCCGACGGGCCATAGGATCCCCGGGGTGACAATGCAGGTGGTGCAGCGGGGTGACCATGCCCGTGCAGCGGAATACAGCGCTATCCTTTGGGATCGGCACAACGCGCAATTAGGGTACGATCGGCTATTACTACAGTTGGAACTCGCCAGATGATCCGTTTCCGTCGGCGTAAACGCCTCGGCTATTGCGTGCGAAGGCCACCTTCGTGGCCGGCCCAGCCCGCGCAGGCGGGCTTTGCACCCCGTAGCCGAGGGCTTTTAGCCCGACGGAGGGCGAACCTCCAACAGGAGTACTATCGGCTATCGGCTATCGCTCTATCGGCTATCTTCCCCCTGCCCAAGCGAACTCTGCCCGCCGTGCCCCCAACCCCATGCTACAATGTGGCTAGGAGGTGCTGATGGTGTATGTGCCTGAGTCATCTTATCTACTCGCGCTCGAGAATCGCATTCGGCTTGAGCAGATTCCGTTTAGTGACCGCGGTTCACGTTTGCTGCTCTACCGTGAGCGCCGTCAAGCCGATACGTTATACCTGAAGTTGGCCGAACGGCTTACGGCTCTGACCCCCGGTTTGTCGGCTTACCGTTTACGCCCGCCCTTTTTGCCCCGGCTGCAATTGGTTGATGCCGAGGGCCGCCCGGTCGCTTTTGAGCTGACCAGTTACCCCCACGCGCTCGTTTTTCAGACCACGATTGGCGAGTTCCGTTGTGTCTTTCAGGACGAGCGCACGCTTAGTTTTGGCTTGCCCAATGGGGTGCCGAGTGGGATTCGTTTTACGGTTGTCCCTGATCTGGCCCGCCCTGATGCGCTCGGTGGCGAGTTTAAGTCGGTGCGCAACTGTGCCTATGCGACCAATGGCGATCTGATCTTAAATCAGGTTGAACATAATGGGGCTGGCTATGATGTGACCCTGGTGGCGCAAGGCGGCCCCGATACCGCGATTACGCTGCATATTCAGGCTGGGCTCGATCTGGATCGCACCGTGATGCCCTTTCGGGCCGCGCTCGCTGCCGCCGAACAACGCTGGCATCGCTGGTTCGCGGCGGTGCCCCCGGTTGATGAACCCTATCGCCAGCAGTACTACTACGCCTGGTGGGTGCTCGGCAATAATATTCTGGCCCCCTATGGCTACTTCCGGCGCGAAAGTGTCTCGCCCAGCAAGGCCCATTATGTTGGGGCTTGGCAGTGGGATAACTATTTTCATGCCCTGGCCTTTCGTTATACCGATCATCGCCTCGCCAGTGACCAGATCCAGTTTATGCTCGATCACCAGCTGCCCGATGGCATGATTCCTGATGCGGTCTATGACGAAGGCACGATTACCCAACTCGAAGTGCCGGTCGCAGCGGCGGTCACCAAACCACCAATCATTGCCTGGGTCGCCATGCATGTTTATGACCAGACCGGCGATCTGGCGATGTTACGCGATATCTACGAGCCGCTGGTGCGCTGGAACTCGTGGTGGTTCGGCCTGAATGATGATGATGCCGATGGGATTGTCCAATACTCGCACCCCTTTTCGTCGGGCCTGGATGATAGCCCGCTCTGGGATGAGGGCATGCCGGTCGAGGCGGTAGATCTTAATACCTACCTCTGTCTTCAAATGGAGGCCCTGAGTCGCATGGCGCGGCTGCTTGGGCGCTACCGCGAAGAGGCGCTCTGGAAGAATCGTTCCGATGCGCTGGCCCGTCGGATTGTCGAGCATTTTTATGATGAGCAGGCCGGCCTGTTCTGGTCGCAGCACGAGCATCGTCCCATCCGGGTGCTAACCCCCTTTAGCCTCTATCCGCTCTGGACGGGTCGCCTCTCGCCTGACCTAAACCAGCGCCTGGTGAACCATCTCCGGGATCCCAAGAGTTTCTGGGCCACCCATCCTTTGCCCACGGTCGCCTTGTCTGATCCGCGTCACGATCCACACCAGATGTGGCGTGGCCCAGTCTGGATCAATATCAACTATATTTTTGTCGAGGCCCTGCAACGCACCGGGTTTGGCCCCCTGGCGGGCGAACTGGCCGAGCAAACTTTGCGCCTGGTGATGGGCCAGGATGATATTTATGAGTATTACCACCCCCTGACCGGCGAGGCTCCGCCCAAGGCGGCCCCGATGTTTGGCTGGTCGGCGGCCTGTTTTATTGATCTGGCTATTCGCATGAGTCGCGGAGAGATCGCATGAGTGCGATTGCGATTTTGCACTATGCTGGCCCGCCCTATGTGGGTGGGGTCGAGATTACCATGGCAGCCCATGCCTGGGCGTTGGTCGCGAACGGGCACGAGGCCCGGATCATTAGTGGCAAGGCCGGAGAACTTGGCCCCGGGATCACCCTGCATACCCACCCGCTTTTGGGTTCACGCGGGCCGCAACTCGAAGCTATCGCCCGCGAGTTGGCTGTCGGCACGGTCAGTCCGGCCTTTCATTCGCTGACCGCCGAATTGGCTGCTTGGCTTGAGCAGGCCCTTGATGGGGTTAGCGCGTTGATGGTGCATAATGTTTTAAGTTTACATAAAAATCTAGCTTTCACTGCGTCCTTGCGCCACCTGGCTGATGCAGGGCGGCTCCCGCCGATGCTGGCCTGGTGCCATGATTTCGCCTGGCTCGACCCGTTGTACACCCCGGAACTGCATGCTGGCTACCCCTGGGATCTGCTCCGCGAACCTTGGCCCGGCGTGCGCTACGTCGTGGTCTCCGAAGATCGGCGGGGCATGCTCGCCGAACTGCTCGGGCTTGATCCCGCTCAGGTTGTGGTGGTCACGCCGGGGGTAGATCTGGCCGGGTTGCTCAAACTCGAACCCGAAACCCAGACCCTGGTGCGCGAGCTTGATCTGCTGCCGGCCGACCCGCTTTTGCTGCTGCCGGCGCGGATCACCCGCCGCAAGAATATCGAATTGGCTGTAGCAATCATCGGGGCCTTGCGGCGGATGGGCCGCGATGCGCGCTTGATTGTAACAGGCCCGCCGGGACCGCACAATCCGGCCAATGCGGCCTACCTGGCCGAACTGCTTGCGCTGCGCGAAACGAGTGGCGCGGGCGATGGGGTGATCTTCCTCTACGAGCAGTTTACCGACGCCCAGGGCCAACCCCGCCCGGTCAGTGATGCCATGCTCGCTGATTGGTTCCGCCTCGCCGATGGGCTGCTCTTCCCGAGTCGTTACGAAGGCTTTGGCATCCCCATGCTCGAAGCCGGGATCAGCGGCTTGCCGATCTTTTGTAGCGAGATTGCGCCTTTCCGTGCTACCGCCGGTCATGCCGCCCACTATTTTCAGCTTGACGAAGCCCCCGCCCTGATTGCCGAACAGATTGCGACGGCCCTGGCGGCTGACCCCCGTTATGCCCTGCGCCGCCGTGTTCGCACCAGGTATACCTGGGAAGCGATCTTTCGTCAGACGATTATGCCGCTCTTGTTCGATGGTTTGTAGCCAACGTTTTCTGATAGTGACCACAGTCATTCATTCGCTGAGCGCACACCGCGCCATGGCATCCCTTTTCTCCCCCCACCCCCCCGGCCCCCCTCCCCCTCAAGGGGGGCGGGGGGAGAAAGGCCAAAAAGCGCATGCTGCTGCGGTGTGGTCGTAGGCTGGGCCTGTGCTTCGGTCGCTGAGCCTGTCGAAGCGAACTTGCCAAAGGCTTGAAGCCCATATACATACCGAAAGACGTAGTTGACGGAGTACTAAGCTCGGTGGAGAGGATAAGGTATTATGACCCAGGATCAAACCCGTACCCAGGCCAACGATTTTGTCGTGCTGCTACCGGCCCGCGAGCCTGAGAAGGTGCGGTTACTGTTGCCCCTGGCCGAGGCGATTGCGCGCTACCGGGGTGGTCAGGTGGTTTTGGCTGGCGTGGTTGAAGTCCCTGCCGAGCAGTCGCTGAGCGAAGGCATGCTCGAAACGCGCCGGGTGCGCGCGGCCTTCGACGAAGTGCTGAGCAA
Organism: Oscillochloridaceae bacterium umkhey_bin13; assembly: GCA_048381555.1. GTDB lineage: Bacteria > Chloroflexota > Chloroflexia > Chloroflexales > Chloroflexaceae > Viridilinea. The sequence continues at coordinate 16,690 of JBLWKA010000032.1, read as the reverse complement.
CGAGTTTAGCAACCTGAGTGTGCCGGTGCGTAGCACCATCACGGTGGCGCATGACCTTACCGATGGGATTCGTACGGCGGCGACCGAACAACAAGCCAGCCTGATTCTGCTCGGTTGGCAGGCCGGTCAATCCTCGTCGGAGCGCCTGTTTGGGCCACCGATTGATACCTTGCTGCGCCATCCGCCCTGTGACGTGATTGTGGTGCGTTTGCAGGGTGGTGAACCGTGGCGACGGATTTTGCTGCCAGTGCGCGGCGGTCCGCACACCCAACTGGCCTGCGACATCGCCATGGCCCTTGCCGAACGCCACGAAGCCGCGATTAGTATTTTGTATGCCGCTAATCCGCGCCTGCCCGACCACGCTGCCGTGCGCGAAAGTCTGCAATCGTTGCGCACGCTGCCCCGCGTGACGCGCTGGCTCGAACGCACCATCCCGCCCGACCAGGCGATTCTGGCCGAAGCGCCTGACCACCAGGCGATTGTGTTGGGTGTGACCGGACGGCGCGGCGATCCCGAAGCCCCGATTGGGCCGCTGGCCGACCGTATTTTGCGCAATGCCGACACGACGGTGGTGCTGGTGCGCTACCGCATGGCCCAGGCCGAAGAGCAGGCCCAACAGATCTGGCAGCAACACCGCGATCTTTCGGCCACGGTTGATCGCTGGTTCGCCGAGAATACCTTCAATTCGAGTGAGTACGACGATATTCAGCGCCTGGTCGCGCTCAAACAGCAGCAAGGCGTGACGATCAGTCTGGCGCTGCCGACCCTGAATGAAGAGGCGACGATTGGCGAGATTATCGGCCAGGTGCAGCAACACCTGACTGGGGCCAATCCGCTGCTTGATGAGATCGTGCTGATTGATAGTGGATCACAGGATCGTACCCGCCAGATTGCCGAGGAATACGCCATTCCGGTGCATATCCACCAGGAGATCCTGCCGCAGTACGGGGTCTTCCACGGCAAGGGCGAAGCGCTCTGGAAGAGTATGTACGTCCTGAATGGCGACATTATTGTCTGGTGCGATACCGATATTAAGAACTTCCATCCGCGCTTTATTTACGGCCTGATCGGACCGCTGCTGCGCGAACGGCGGCTGGTCTATACCAAAGGCTTTTATCGGCGTCCGATCCAGTTCGGCGAGCGGGTGCAGGCCAGTGGCGGCGGGCGGGTGACCGAACTCACCGCACGCCCGCTGCTCAACCTGTTTTACCCCGAATTGTCGGGGATGTTGCAGCCGCTTTCGGGCGAGTATGCCGGGCGGCGCAGTGCGCTCGAAGCCGTGCCGTTCTTTACCGGCTACGGCGTCGAAACCGGCCTGGTGATTGACCTGCTCGAACGCCACGGCCTGAACGCGCTGGCCCAGGTTGACTTGCACGAACGGATTCACCGCAACCAGGAACTGGTACCACTCTCGAAGATGGCCTTTGCGATCACCCAGGTCGTGATCCAGCGGATGGAGCAGCGCCAACGGGTCAGTCTGCTCGAACCGGTCAACCAGACCATGAAACTGATCACCCAACGTGAAGATGGCGGCTTCCATCTGGAACTGCGCGAAATCCGCGATCACGAGCGCCCACCGATGGCGAACATCCCCGAATATCGCCGTCGGCGTGGCCTGCCCACCGAGGGCGGCGAGCCGTTGGTGTGAGCAAACCATAACCATTCGTAGGGACGCAGCGTGCTGCGTCCCTACAGATTAAATTAATCAATGGAGTACCACGATGCCAGGACCCGCCGAGCGGATGCAGACCCTGTTGGCTCAGATTTACGGCACAGACGTTGCTGCGGCAACCTATCCGCGGTTGAGCGCCATGCTCGACGCGTTTGCGGCTGCCCATCCGGCTGTACCCGCCCCCGCCCGCCCACCCGCCGAGCGGCTCAGTCAGGATGATGTGTTGCTGATCACCTATGGTGACCAGGTGCGTGAGCCGGAACGCCCCCCGCTGGCGAGCCTTGGTGATTTGCTTGACGTAACCTTCGAGGGAGTCTTGAGTGGCGTCCACATCCTACCCTTCTACCCCTACACTTCGGACGATGGCTTTTCGGTGGTGGACTACCTGGCGGTTGATCCTGCGCTCGGCACCTGGGCCGAGGTCGAGGCGCTGCGCGGGCGGTATCGCCTGATGTTTGACGCAGTTGTCAACCACATTTCGGCCTCGAGTGGCTGGTTCCAGGCGTTTTTGGCAGGCGAACCGGGGGCCGAACGGCGCTTCCATATTGTTGACCCGGCGACCGATCTGCGGGGGATCACTCGCCCGCGCACCACGCCTGTCTTGACCCCCTTCGAAACCCCAACTGGTACCCACCATGTCTGGACAACCTTCAGTGCGGATCAGATCGACCTGAATTTCAGCGACCCCGCTCTGCTACTTGAACTGACCGACGTCTTGCTGCAATACGTCGCGCACGGGGCCAGCCTGATCCGGCTTGATGCGATTGGCTATTTGTGGAAAGAGTTTGGCACCCGTTGCATCCATTTGCCGCAAACCCATGCGGTGGTGCAACTCTGGCGGGCGGCCTTGGATCAGGTTGCGCCCGAGGTCTTGCTGATCACCGAGACGAACGTACCGCACGCCGACAATATCAGTTATTTTGGCGATGGGCAGAACGAGGCCCAACTGGTCTACCAATTCCCGCTGGCCCCGTTGGTGCTGCACGCCTTTGCGGCAGGTGATGCGGCCCCGCTGACGGCGTGGGCTGCGGCGCTAGAGCCAGCCGGGGCGGCGACGAGTTTCTTCAATTTTCTGGCCTCGCACGATGGGATCGGGGTTGTGCCTGCGACGGGCCTGTTGACGCCGGCCCAGGTGGGCGAACTGTGTGCGCGGGTTGAGCGCCACGGCGGACGGGTTTCGTACAAAAATAACCCTGACGGCAGCCAGAGTGCCTACGAACTGAACTGTACCTGGTTCGACGCCCTGACCGATCCGGCGGGTGACGAACCCCTCGCCTTGGCGATCGAGCGTTTTGTGGCCTCGCAGGCGATCATGCTGGCCTTGCAAGGCGTACCTGGGATCTATGTGCAGAGCATGCTTGGCGCACCGAATGATCATGTCGGCTTAGCCGAAACGGGGCGCAACCGCACCCTGAATCGCGAAAAATGGGCGCGCAGCATACTCGAAGCGCGGCTCGCCGATCCAACCCGGCGCGAAGGGCGGGTTTTGCAGCGGATGCTGCACCTGATCCGCGTCCGCCGGGGCGAAGCGGCCTTCCACCCCCAAGTGCCGCAACGCATCCTTGATTACGGGCCTGCGATCTTTGCACTCGAACGCATTCCTGTCGCTGGGCCAACGGTGCTTTGCCTGCACAATGTCACGGACGAGACCCAGAGCGTACCGCTCAGTGACGATGAACCATGGCATGATCTGCTTACGGGCACAACCGTGAATGCGGCACAAGCGGGCGTGTTAGCACCGTATGAGGTGCGCTGGCTTGTGCAGATGGGCATTGGCTCGTAGGGACGTAGCACGCCGCGTCCGCTGACGCAGCACATTCGTAGGGGCAGCGTGCTGCGTCCCTACGAACCCGTAAAAATTGCCGCTACCTCAAGGGTAAATCCATCGAGCAAGCGCGAGCGGGCCTGATCACCCTGGCGGAAGATTCCATATTCGGTGTACTGATCGCCCTCAAGCACTAAGACGGTAATTGTCTGATCGAGCGGATTGACGATCCAGTATTCGGGGATGCCCGCTTCGGCATAATCGGCTCGTTTGACCCGCGTATCGCGTTCGGGATCATCATCACTGACGACTTCGACGGCAAGATCGACCCCCAGCCAATAACGTTTGAGTTGACGCGGATCGTTGGCGTCTTGCAAGACGACCAGATCAGGTTCACGGAATTTGCGGGGGCGGATTTGCACCCGTAACGGGGCAAACAGGGCAAGTCCACCACGAGGACGGATAAAGGCGACAAACAGTTCGTAAAGCAGTGCCAGAATCTTCTGGTGCTCAGGGATCGGCATCGGCAGAACCTCAATATAACCATCGTCAAACTCTAGCAAGCGACGGCTGGCATCAGTCATGGCGAGGTACTGTGCTTCGGTCCACAACCCCTGCAATGGTTCCAGACTGAGCACAGTGGCATCATCGGGATCAACAATCCGCAGGGCAGAACCACGCGTTGACATGCTCATAGCGATCCTTCCTTAACATATTGCTGCCAGTATATAACGAGCATGGGCGGCTTGACAAGCTTGTTCGGTTTGGCGTATACTCATTGTATATACGAAATGTAAAGGAGGGGTGATGCAAAGCCGCGTCCAGAAATGGGGCAACAGTCTCGCGTTACGTATTCCTAAATCATTTGCAGCCGAGATTGGTTTAGCCGACGATACGCCGGTGGAGATCTCATTGGTTGAGGGGAAACTGATTGTTGCACCGCTGCCCCAACCCGCCTATACGCTGGATGACCTTTTGACCCAGATTACGCCCGAAAACATCCACGCTGAACACGCGACGGGTGCGGCTGAAGGGCACGAGGTGTGGTAATGGCGTATATTCCGCGCCGAGGCGAGATTGTCTGGCTCAATTTTACCCCTCAAATCGGTTCTGAACAGGCAGGCCGACGTCCGGCGTTGGTCTTATCGCCAGGAAACTATAATGGCAAAGTTGGGCTTGCCATCTTTTGCCCGATTACCAATCAGCGCAAGGGCTATCCTTTTGAGGTTGACTTGCCTGATGATCTGCCGGTAACGGGGGTCGTCTTGGCTGATCAAGTCAAAAGCCTGGATTGGCGTAGTCGGAATGCGCAGTTTGCGTGTGATGTCCCGGAAGCGGTTATGCTTGAAGTGCTGCAAAAAGTTTCAACGTTGCTTACCCTGCCTTGAAGGAGTGTTGCCTGTGGATCAATCCCATGCTCCGTCATCTTTACGCATGGCTCGGTATTTGCTGGTTCTGCTTGGGCTAACACTGGGCCTGGCCGCCTGTAGTGAAATTCCGGGTCTGGCTGGTCAACCAACCACGCCTCCGGTGGTGATCATTGTTACCGCAACGCCCGCCCCGGGTGGCTCGGTGCCCGCGCCCGCCACGCCTGCCCCCACGGAGGTTCCGGCCCCCGATGCGCCCACGCCTGATCCAAATGTGCCACCGCCTACGGCTGAGCCAACTGCCTCACCAGCCCAGGTCAGTGTGCTTCAGCGGGTGCGTGAGCGCGGGCGGCTGATCTGCGGAACCAACGCCGATCTGCCGGGTTTCGGCTTTTATGATGCGGTGCGGGCCAATTGGACCGGTTTTGATGTGGACTTCTGCCGGGCCGTAGCGGTGGCCGTCCTTGGCCCAAATGCCGAAGTCGAATTTATTGGCCTGAATACGTCGGGCCGTAACGAGCGCTTCGAGGCGATTCGCAGTGGTTCGGTGGATGTGCTTTTCCGCAATACAACCTGGACGCTGGGGCGCGATATTGCCCAACTGGCTTTTGGGCCAACCACCTTCCACGACGGCCAGACTTTTATGGTGCGTACCAACGCCCGGATCGCAACCTCGGCCGATCTAGCCGGTAAGCGCATCTGCGTCTCACGTGGGACAACCAGTGAACAAAATTTGAACGACGATTTTGGGGCGCGTGGGATTGCCTTCGAGGCGGTGCTGTTCGATGATGAGAATCTGCTCTACCCGGCCTATGACCGCGGCGAGTGTGATGCCGTCACCAGCGATAGTTCGCAGTTGGCCTCGAAGCGCCAGACCCTGCGCAACCCCAACGAGCATGTCGTACTGGGTGAGCGCATCTCACGTGAGCCGCTCGGCCCGGCCTTTATCGAGGGTGATGAGCAGTGGCGTGATGTGGTTTCGTGGGTCGTCTTTGCGACGATGTACGCCGAAGAGTTGCGGGTCACGCGGGCCAATGTCGAGAGCGAGCGGGCAACCAGTACCGACCCACGGGTGCGCCGCCTGCTGGGCCTCGAAGGCAATCTAGGCGAAGGGCTCGGCCTGAGTAACGACTTCGCCTACCATGTTATCAGTGTAGTGGGTAACTATGGCGATATTTACGACCGCAACCTTGGCCCCTCAACACCGTTTGCGCTCGACCGTGGTCCGAATAAAGCCTGGAATCTGGGTGCCGGCGGGGTCTTAGCCTCGCCACCGTTCCGTTAGATCTATGCAGCAAGCGATCATCTGTCCGGCCTGTCACGCGCCGAATCTGCCGCGTGCCCGTTTCTGTCAGCAGTGCGGGCACGACATGATTCTGAATAATGCCGGACCGCGCTTTTGGCTCACCCGGGTGATCAAGGCCGGGGGCCAGGGCGCGGTCTTCGAAGGGCGCGACGAAAACGGTATGGTTGTCGCAGTGAAGGAGATGCTCGATACCTTCACTGATCCTGCCGAACGCGCCGAAGCCGTGGCTCGCTTCGAGGCCGAGGCGGTCACGCTGCGCAAGCTGACCCACCCGCGCATTCCCCGCATCTTCGCCTCGTTCAACGATGAGGGCCGTCACTATCTGGTGATGGAGTTCATCAAAGGCGAGGATCTGGAAGACATAGTGGATCGTGACGGGGCGCTGGACGAAACCCGGGTGCTGGCCTGGGCCGATGAGTTGTGCGACGTGCTGGCCTATCTGCACGGCAAGGGCATGATCTACCGCGACATGAAGCCCTCGAACGTGATGCTTGAACAGCCCGGCGCAACGCTCAAGGTGATTGACTTCGGGATCGCGAAGGTGTTTCAGCCGACCAATCGCGGCACCCAGATTGGCACCCCTGGCTATGCGCCACCCGAACAGTACCAGGGTCTGGCGACCCGCGCTTCGGATATTTATGCCTTAGGGGCAACCCTGCACCATCTGCTGAGCGGGCGTGATCCGCGTGACCATCCACCCTTTACCTTCCCGCGCCTGACCAATACAACCCCGCGCACGGCTGATGCGATCGCTCGGGCCACCCAGATGCGGCAGGAGGATCGCTTCCAGACGATTGAGGAGTTGCGGGCGGCGTTGCGACCGCCGGTGCCCTCGGGCCGGATCGTGCAAACCTCGGTGGCCCCAGCGCCTGCTGCGGCAACCCGCCCGAACCCGGCCATGCCGATCCCGCCACCGCCGCCTAATCCAGCGCCAGCGGCTCCCGCACCAGCACCAGCGGCTCCTACACCGGTTCCCGTACCAGCACCAGCGTCAGTGGCTCCTGCCCCCGTGGCCGCGCCTGTAGCCACACCCGCAGCGGGTGTGCCACCAACCCCGGCTGCACCCGCGCCTGTGGTGGCGAACCAACCCAAACGGCGCGGCTGGGGTTGCACGATTACCGGCTTGGGCCTGCTGGTGTTCCTACTGATCGGGGCCTGGTTTGCACTTCCGCAACTTGGGTTTGAGCTTGGCCAGCCGAGTGGGCCAACGGCCACGCCTGGCACCTATGTAGCCCAACCATTTGTAGCCGAGAATATCGTGATCCAGATCCCGCCCGACAGTGATGCTGCGGCGATTGATCGGGCCTTTCGCCAGGCCTTTTTGACCCTGGCGCGGCTTGACTGTAACTGCGACCCATTGATCCAGGATGGCACGTTGACCTATCGTTTTGGGGGCGAACCGCGTCTGCAGAACAGCGAACCAGGGATCTCGACCTATCAGGCTTCGATGGAAGCGGTCTTATTGATTCCGCAGTGATACCAAGGATCTTCCTATGTACGAGAGTCCCCTCCGGCGGCGTTGGGCCAGTGGTGCCCCTGCCGCCAACGCTTGGCTCAGCATTCCTGCGGCCTGGCCTGCCGAACTGCTCGCCGCCGCCGGGTTCGAGTCGCTGACGATTGATTTGCAGCATGGCCTGATTGATGATCCCGCCGCGCTCCAGATCTTGCAGGCGGTTGATCAGCGGCAATGTGCTGTGCTGGTGCGGCTGGCCTGGAACGAACCTGCTGCAATTATGCGAGCGCTGGATCGGGGGGCCGCTGGCATCATTGCCCCGCTGATCACGACGCCTGCCGAGGTCGAGGCGCTGGTGGCGGCCTGTCGCTACCCGCCCCACGGCATGCGCAGCTACGGCCCGGTGCGCCTTGGCGTGGCCCATAACGCCACCAGTCTGGCCGAGGTCGAAGCGGTGCCGGTGATCTTTCCGATGATCGAGACCGCCGCCGCGCTTGATCAGCTCGACACGATTGCGGCCTGTAGCGGGATCAGTGGCTTGTATGTTGGCCCGGCCGATCTGAGTCTGAGTTTGGGCCTGCCGCTGCCAGTGGACTTTGCCAATCCACGCCTGCGCACCGCGCTCGAAGCGGTTGTCGCGGCCTGTAGCCGCCACGGCCTGATTGCCGCGATCTACGCTGACGGTGGCCCGGTTCAGGATCTGGCCGCCCTGGGCTTTCGCCTGATCACCATTGTCAATGATGGCTCGTTGATCCAGCGTGGTGGAATGGCGGCGCTGGCGGCATTGCGCTAAAAACAAAGGCGCAGGCCCGAGACTTGGCCTCGGGCCTGCGCCTGGACTGCTGCAACGCCTACCTTACTCCTCCAGGGTCGAAACATCGCCTTCAGGCAGGCCCTGGGCACGCGCCTTCAGCACGCGTCGCATAATCTTGCCCGAACGGGTCTTGGGCAGGGTCGAAACGAAGGTGATCTGGTCGGGGCGTGCAATCGGGCCAAGCTCATGGCCGACATGGGCGCGCAGTTCGTCTTCGAGTTTGGGACTCCCCTCGAAGGTGGCCCGCAGGATCACAAAGGCGTGGATCGCGTTGCCCTTGACTTCGTGGGGCAAGCCAATCGCAGCGGCCTCGGCTACGGCGGGATGGCTGACCAGGGCGCTCTCGACTTCGGCGGTACCCAGGCGGTAGCCCGACACCTTGATCACATCATCGAGGCGACCAATCACCCAGATGTAGCCATCGTCGTCTTTACGGGCGCTATCGCCAGCGGCGTACATGCCGGGCACCTTCGACCAGTAGGTGTCCACATATCGCTGCGGATCGTTGAGGATGGTGCGCATCATGCCGGGCCATGGTCGCTTGAGCACCAGCAAACCATCTTCGTTGGGCTCACACGAGCTACCATCTTCGTGAATGACATCCACTTCGACGCCGAGGAAGGCTTTGGTGGCACTCCCTGGCTTGAGTGGAACAACCGGAGTTGGTGTGATCATAAAGTGGCCGGTCTCGGTCTGCCACCAGGTATCCATGATCGGGCAATTGTCTTTGCCAATCACATGGTGATACCACTTCCAGGCCTCGGGGTTGATCGGCTCGCCGACTGAGCCAAGCAAGCGCAGGCTGCTCAGATCGTGGCGCGACGGCCAGGCTTCGCCGAAGCGCATCAGGCCGCGGATGGCGGTCGGCGAGGTATAGAGCACACTGATCGAGTGCTTGGAAACCAGCGACCACCAGCGGTCGGGGAAGGGATAGTTCGGCGCGCCTTCGTACATAAACGAGGTCGCCCCGACGATCAGGGGGGCATAAACGATATAACTGTGACCGGTGATCCAGCCCGGGTCTGCCGCACACCAGTAGCGGTCGTCTTCCTTCAGGTCGAAGACCATCTTTAGGGTGGCATAAGTGCCGACCATATAGCCGCCGTGGGTATGCAAGACACCCTTGGGCTTGCCGGTTGTCCCCGAGGTATACAGAATAAACAGCGGATGCTCGGCATCAACCATTTCGGTCTGGCAGTCCACCGACGCAATCGGCAGGCCCATCAGTTCGTGGAGCCACAGATCGCGCCCGAGTTCCATGTTGACATTGTGGCCGGTGCGCTTGACGACCAGACAGGTCTGCACGGTTGGCGTGCGCGACATCGCCTCATCGGCGATCTTCTTGAGCTCAATCACCTTGGCGCGCATAAAGCCGCCGTCAGCCGTGACCAGCACCTTGCTCTGGGCATCGGCCAACCGATCGGCCAGGGCCGCCTCGGAGAAGCCGCCGTAGACGACGCTATGGGCTGCGCCGATCTTGGCACAGGCGAGCATAAACATCGGCAGTTCGGGAATCCGGGGCAGGTAGATCGTAACAATGTCGCCCTTCTTGACGCCAACGCTCTTCAGCACGTTGGCCATCTTGTTGACCTCGCGGTTGAGCGCGTGGTACGAGAAGGTGCGCTGGGTGCCGTCTTCGCCTTCCCAGACCATGGCCAGTTTATTCTTGCGCCAGGACTGGGCGTGGCGATCAATTGCATTGTGGACAATATTGGTCTTGGCACCCACGAACCACTTGAAGAAGGGCTTGTTGCTATCATCAAGCACCTTGCTCCAGGGCTCGAACCACTCGAGCTCATTGGCCATATCGGCCCAGAACTCCTCGTTGTGGTCGAGAGTCCACTGGTACAACTCCTCGTAGCTCGAGAGTCCCTTCGAGCGGGCGTACGCCGTAACGTTCGCATTCTCGACAATCGAGGGAGTTGGATGGTACATCTCGGATGTGTTGGGCGTCGCCACATCGGGGGTCTCGGACATGAGTACAACCTCCTTGTTCCAGCACACAATCTGTGTATGACTTGCGGATGACCAACAGTGGAAGGGATGGCTCGTTCACTGAACCATAATGGTCTCTACAGATCGCCCTTAAGCAGATCGACAGCCTCGCGCACCATATCTACGGTGGCATCGTCTTCGATCGTGCTCAGGTCGCCGATATTATCACCCTGATAGACAGCGCGAATGACCCGGCGCATAATCTTGCCGGAGCGGGTTTTGGGCAGCATATTCACAAAGTGGATCGCATCGGGGGTTGCAATTGGGCCAATCTGCTCACGCACCATCTGGGTAATGCCGCGACTGACCCCATCGCGGTCGGCGGGCGCGATATGCTGCTTGAGGACTGCGAGCACCAGCACACCCTCGCCCTTGAGTTCGTGGCGGACGCCGATCACGGCTGCTTCGGCCACCGCCGGATGGCCCGAGACGGCCTCTTCGATTTCGCGGGTTCCCAGGCGGTGGCCCGACACATTCAAGACCTCATCGGCACGCCCGAGCATCCAGAAATAGCCATCCTCGTCTTGAATGGCGTAGTCGCCACTCATATAGAGCAACTTGTCCTTAAAATGTTCCCAGTAGCTCTTGAGGTAGCGATCATCATCGTTCCAGAGCGTCATGAGCATACCGGGGGGCAGCGGGCCGTGATCAACCAGGAAACCCTTTTCGCCACGCGGAATAGAATTGCCATCGGCATCAACAATTTCGAGCCGGTGGCCAAAGGCGGCGAAGGTCGGTGACCCTGGCTTGACCGGCACAGGCTCAACCCCGACCGGATTAGTCAGCATACTCCAGCCGCTCTCGGTCTGCCAATAGTGGTCAATCACGGGCACGCCGAGCGTACTGCGTGCCCACTCATAGGTCGGGGCATCGAGCGGCTCACCCGCCGCATAGAGGATCCGCATCGAGCTAATATCGGCATTGCGCATCCACTGTTCGGGGAACTTGCGCAGCGCACGGAGCGCGGTAGGCGCAGTAAAAACATGAGTCACGCCATACTTTTCGATCACCCGCCACCAGACCCCGGGGTCAGGATGATCGGGGCGCCCCTCGTAGACGACTGTCGGCACACCCTTGAGCAGTGGCCCATAGACAATATAACTATGGCCTACGACCCAACCAATATCGGAGGTGGACCAGAAGACATCGCCATCGCCACAATTGTAGATCTGGCTCATCGAGGCGTGCAGGGCGACCATGTAGCCGCCGGTATCACGCACCACACCTTTGGGCTTGCCGGTGGTGCCCGAGGTATACAGGATATAGGAGGGATCGGTGGAGAGTACCGGGGTGGGGGCGATCATGGCCGCGCCGCGTTTTTCGAGCTGTTCAGCCCAATCGAGGTCACGGCCCTTCTTCATCTCGATCGGTACGAGACCTCGGTTGAGCACGAGCACATCACGCACACTATCGCTATCGGCCGCCTCAATCGCCCGGTCAACAATATCCTTGAGCGGAACGGGAATGCCTTTGCGCATGCCAGCGTCAGCGGTGACGACTAGGACTGGTTCAGCATCATCAATACGTGAGGCGAGCGAAGTGATCGAGAAGCCGCCGAAGACCACCGAATGGATCGCGCCAAGGCGGGCGCAGGCCAACATCGAGAAGATCGCCTCGGGCACCATCGGCATATAGATCAGGACCCGGTCGCCCTTGCGCACACCCAACCCGTGGAACACACTCGCCAGCCGATTGACTTCGCGATACAGTTCAAAGAAGGTCAGGGTGCGCGACTGGCCTACTTCTGGGCTTTCCCAGATCAAGGCTGCATGGCCACGGCGTGCGCCGAGGGCATGGCGATCAACGGCGTTATAGCAGAGATTGGTTTCGCCCCCGATAAACCAGCGGTAGAACGGGGCCTTACTATCGTCCAGCACTTTCTCCCATGGCGTAAACCAGTGGAGCTCGTTGGCGAGTTCGCCCCAGAACCCTTCGGGATCTTCGATCGAGCGACGATGAAGCTCGGCATAGCCCATAGCGGCTCCTCCTCTCTGAGGACATCATCAGGCGTAGACCCAGGAAAAAGTTGCCTGCAACGATACCACACCGTGGTACCATGCTGCAAGGCGTGCAGCGCAACGCAATGCCCCAAAACAACCAGACGCAGGTGGACGGATGAAGTCATACCATTGTAAGGCGCTTCGGTCAATCTAGCGTAAGCTGAGCGTAAATTTTCAGTAAAGAAGCATCAACGGATTGGGTGTAAATTGTTGCGGTTCTGTTCACGTGAGCGTGCTGAGATTCCGCAGTTATTCCCATTCAGTCGTTGGAATCGCCTCGGGCGAACTATAGATCGGCAGCGGTGTGCCCAGTGTCAGGCCCTCGGGGCTTAATGGGCAGAGGTAGGCATACATTTCGACACCGACGGTAATCGCAATGCGCATCGCACGGGCAAAATCGGGATCAATCGTGGCATCAGGGACGAGGGCGCGAGCGGCGTGGCGTTGCACCACAAACACAACCGCACAGCGTTGGCCACTGCGGGCCATCTGGGTCAGGGTCTCGATCTGGAGCCGCCCGCGCTCGGTGGGGGCATCAGGAAAGACGGCCAACCCATCAGCGATCTTGCCAACCGATTTGACTTCGACGAGACAGGTGGTGAGTCCTTCACCGAGGCGGAAGTCAAAGCGATGGGTGCCGATGATCACTTCGCGTTGAACTTTGGTGTAGCGGGCAAACTGCGGCAAAGCCCCTGCGGCCAGGGCTGCGACGATCAGCCGGTTGGGCAACTGGGTATCAAATGAAACCAGTTCGTTGCCATTATAGACCCCCACCACCTGATAGGCCGTTTTGCGCCCGATCTCATCACGGGGCGCCAGCAGCAGGCGTGCGCCTGGGGTAAGCAGATCCAGCAGCCGCCCACGGTCGGCCATATGGGCACGCACCGTACGGCCATGCAGTCGCGCCTCGACCAGCAATTGATTAGGCCGCGCCACAAAGCTCGCTTCAGTAAGCGGCCCGGTTGCGGTAAGGGGCACGCGAACGACCATAGCGGTTTATGGATTTACAGACACGGTAGTTGCTGTGCAGTATACCACAGCCCGCCCACCACTTATTCCCCGCTCGGCCAGAGAGTCTGCAGTTGCGCCCAGAATGTGCTAAAAAAGTTTGGCAACTGCTCAAAGAAACTCGGGTCGAAGGCCAGAATCGCGCCAATCCCCACAATCAGCGCCAACAGTACGGCAACAAGGATCACGAGCCAGCGGGGTGGCGGGCGGCGAATAGCTGAGCCACCGAGGGCAGGCAAGGGGGCCACTGCATCACCCAGGCCCTGGGCCTTGAACTGGTTGGCGGCAGCGGATCCATCGAGCCCAAGATAGTCGGCATAGCTGCGCACCATCTGGATCGCTGCCGGGCCACGGGGTAGCAAGGTAAACTTTTCGTCTTCCATCGCCTGGAGGTAGGACAGCCGGATCTTGAGCTCGTTTTCCAACTGCACCAGGGTCAGGTGGCGGCGCAAGCGTTCGGCGCGCATGCGTGCCCCGATCCCGGCCTCGACATCAAGCATAAGCGGAGCCTGCGTAGCCTGGTGCGCCGGGGTCGTGGTCGCCCGCAGCATCGCCATCTCCTCGGCCTCGCTCATAAAGATGGCCTCATCGTTGGCTGCTGGCGTCTGTGGGCGGGCCGGGTTTGGTAGGGGGTGGGTGGTGGTTGTTTTGGGGGGCTTCTGGTCAGGGGCAGCGACGGCCAGGGCTACAGGAGGGTTAAGGCGCACCCGCAACCGCACCTGGAGTTCGCCGCTGCGGTAGGGCTTGGCAACCACGTCAACCGCTCCGGCCCCAAAGGCCCGCACGACATCTTCTTCGCGAGAGGCACCGGTCAGCACCAGAACTGGAACCTGAGCGGTCAGGCGCGGCAAAGCCTCCCAACCCGCATCGTTGCCGGTACGCACCTCTAGGATCACCAGGTCGGGTTGCCATTCCGCACAACGCCGTTCCCCATGAGCCAGATCGCTGCTTTGCTCGACCGTAAAGCCTGCCAACTCTAATTGGGCGCCAAGGCGACTCAACAGCGCCACATCGTCGTCTATAATCAGCACAGATACCAACGCCGGTGCTCCTCATCCGTTGGGGGCGCCCTTGCGCCGGCCTAACGAGCCGGTATTATACCACGCCCTATGCAAAGCCTTTATGATGTTCTGGTGGTAGGAGCCGGGCACGCCGGATGCGAAGCTGCGGCTGCGGCAGCGCGCATGGGCTGCCGCACCCTCCTACTCACGATTGACCTGGATAAGCTGGCCCACATGTCGTGCAATCCAAGTATTGGTGGCCCAGCCAAAGGCCATCTGGTACGCGAGATTGATGCCATGGGTGGCCTGATTGCTCGCATTACGGATCGTACCGCCATTCAGATTCGCCTGCTCAACGAGAGCAAAGGGCCTGCGGTGCAGGCCCTGCGTGCCCAGTGCGATAAGCGGCTCTATGCGCAACTGATGAAGGAGGAGCTTGAACGTTTGCCGCAGCTTGATCTGCGTCAGGCCATGGTCGAGCGGATCGTACCTCTGGCAGGCAAGCCGGTTGCGCCGGATCTGCCACCACCACCGCCCGAAGCCCGCTTCCTCGTCGTCACCCATACCGGCTGGAGCTACTATGCCCGCACGCTGGTCCTTACGACAGGGACGTTTTTGCGCGGGCGGGCCGTGACGGGTCAGGCCAGTTGGGGCGCAGGCCGGGCGGGTGAGGCCCCAGCGCTGGCCTTGAGCGAGGATCTGGCGGCGCTCGGCTTTCCGCTGGTGCGCCTGAAGACTGGAACCCCACCCCGCTTGCATGCCCGCAGCATTGATTTTAGCCAGGCCGAGGTGCAGCCCGGCAGTAGTGTGCCGCTCTATTTTGGGCATTACTACGACGAAGAGCCGCCCGCGCCCGCTTACCACGGCCCGCCTGCGCCGCTCTATCCGCAGCCCCAACGCGAGGGCTGGCGGCCCCAGTTGCCCTGTTACCAGGTGCATACCACCGCGGCATTTCACGATCTAGTGCGGGCTAACCTGGATCGTGCCCCGCTCTTTAGTGGGGTGATCGAGGGGGTTGGGCCGCGTTATTGCCCGAGCATCGAAGACAAGATCGTGCGCTTTGCCGACAAAGAGCGTCACGGACTGTTTTTGGAACCCGAAGGCTGGGCCACCCACGAAGTCTATGTCCAGGGTTGCAATACCTCGTTGCCCGAGGATGTGCAGTGGGCCATGTTGCGCAGCATTCCGACCCTGCGCAACGCCGAATTGATGCGGGCGGGCTACGCGATTGAGTATGACGCGATTGCGACTGGCGAAGTAGGGGCCGACCTGCAAACCCGGCGGGTGGCTGGCCTCTTCTGTGCGGGCCAGATCAACGGAACCACTGGCTACGAGGAGGCGGCGGCCCAAGGTTTGATGGCCGGCCTTAACGCGGCCAGGGCGGCTCGCAACCAGCCTGCAGTGATCCTGCAGCGTGACCAGGCCTACATCGGGGTTTTGATTGATGACCTGGTGACTAAAGAGATCCGCGAGCCGTATCGCATGTTCACGAGTCGGGCCGAGCATCGTTTGCTGCTACGCAACGATAATGCCGATCTGCGCTTGACCGCGCTGGCCTACGAGTTGGGTCTGGTTGAGTTGGCGCGGGCGGCGGCGGTCGAACATCGGCGGGCCGATGCCGAAGCTTTGCGGGCCGCCCTCGAAGGGCAGCGCGTCTATCCTTCGGTTGCCGTCAATACCACCCTAGAGGCGGCCGGAATTGGCTCGCTGAGCCAGCCTGCCAGTGCGGCCGAACTGTTGGCCCGCCCCGCCGTGCGCTACGGTCAGTTGCGAGCGGCACTGGGTTTGCCAGCGGCCCCCAATGATGTGATTGAACTGGTCGAGATCGAGTGCAAGTACGAGGGCTATATTACCCGTCAGCAGCGCGAAATCGCCCGCGTCCAAAAACTTGAAACCCGCCGCATTCCCGACGACTTCGCCTATGACGAACTGCAAGGGTTACGCAACGAAGCCCGTCAGGCGTTACAACGCTTTCGTCCCGCCACACTGGGCCAGGCCGGGCGGTTGGCCGGGGTTAGTCCCGCTGATCTGGCGATTGTGCTATTTGCACTGGAACGACGGCAGACCCACGCCTAATTATGGCACCGGCGTCAATGGTTCCGGGGTGGGCGGGGGTTCCTCAGTCGGCGGCGGGGGCGGGGGTTCCTCAGTCGGCGGGGGCGCTGGCTCCTCGGTGGGAGTTGGCTCATCCGGCGGGAGCGGAGGCTCCTCGGTGGGAGTTGGCTCATCCGGCGGGAGCGGAGTCAGATCAGTGGCGGTGGGGGGGGGGGTGGCGGTCCAACAGATGATCGGAGGGGGGGGGCGCGGCG
>JBLWKA010000031.1:0-42363 GCA_048381555.1 Oscillochloridaceae bacterium umkhey_bin13 | reverse complement strand
CGAGACCCCCACCCGGAGGGGGGGGTGCACAGTGGGCGGGCCCCGGGGTATCACCCCGCGGGGGGGGTGGGGGGCGGCGGCCCCACCCCCGGGTTTGGCGGGGGGGGGGGCGGGCGCCCCCCCCCCCCCCCCACGCAAACCATGGGCTTGCCCAATGACGTTGCATCAACCCCTATCCAGCGCGTTAGCGCCCCACCACATTGACCCGCCGATGGGCGCGGGTGTAGTAGCGGATCTGACGCGGGAGGTTTGAATCGACCGGGTTGGCCCGCACCGCCGCAATGATTGCCGCTACGGCTGTCTGCATACACGCCGTTACGTCGCTTTGGGGCGCACCATCCCCCCGTAAGCGGCGCAACTCGGTTTCCCAGGGGACGCTACAGCGCCCACGGACGACAATCCCAAGCAGGTCAGGCATAATCCGGCTGTGGCGCAGCCAGTTCAAGCCCAGGCAGAAGGCGGTTGCCTGACAGGGGAGCCGCTCGACCGTAAGGAGCAACAGCTCCGCTTCACGGGCCACCGCAAAGACTAACAAGACCCGATCCGCTTCGGTCAGGGTTTCGGCGGTACGCAGGGGCAGGTCAAGCAGTTGCGCCAGCGCTTCGGCCAGCGGCCGTGCCAGTGTATCAGAGGCAACTAGGGCCGTAAACCGCCAGCCGGCACTCTGGCTGAGGGCGATCAGCCGTTGGAGGGTGGTTGCGATATCCGCATAGTCGAAGTGAAAGTCCTGGGCCTCACTCACCTGCAAACCGTCGTCATTGCCCGAACCCAGGTAGATCACGCCATCTTCGGCGTACAACTGATCCTTGACCGTATTGAGTTGGCGAAACTCGCGGTGGCGCTCGACTGTATTGATATTTTCGATCACCTCGGCCTGGGCTAGCGGCGTTCCGGCAAGCAAAAGCGAGCGCCCCAGCGCGGCCACGGCATCATCGTAGCGCCGCAGGCCCAACAAGCAGCGCCCCAACAGATTGTGAACTTCCCAATCTTCGGGGTAACTCCGCAACGGCATCTCAAGATGGTTGATCGCCTCGGTATATTCGCCGCGACTCAGGTAGATCAAACCCAATTCGAAATGGGTAGCGGCATCCTCGGGGGCCAGATCAAGACAAACCGCAAACGCATCGAGCGCATCTTCGTAGCGTTCAAGTTCCACCAGCACATAGCCCAGGTTGAAGTAGGCTAAAAAGTCGCTCTCGAGGCTGGCAACGGTGCGAAAGGCGTCGGCCGCTTTGGCGAGCATGCCACTGCGCTGATAGTAAAAACCTAAGGCATTATGGGCTTCACGCAGATGTGGATTAGCGGTAACGGCCAGGCGATACTGCTCGACCGCCTCATCAGTGCGGTTGGCCCGCTCGAAGGCTAGTCCGCGTTGGAGGTGGCGTAGCCCGGCGGCGCGCTTTTGTTCATCGTCCATTGTCTCCCTCCGCGCTTATATAGCTGCCTGAAAAGGCTGCTCGTTCATAAGTTGCACGATCCAATCAAAGGTGCATCGGACCGATAGGGTGGCGTGATCGTCCACGCATGGCTGGAGTGTGATACTGGCACAGTTGGGTAGACTCATCGGATCTTGAGCTAGGATAGCACGCGGTAGTTCGCAACGCAAAGGAAGATCTGTCAACCGGCGCAGAGTGCTACAATGCCCTGGCGCGGTGCCCGGTTTACGCACCATCCTTCCCATGCTTGAGGGCAGAACTATGTATGTGATTGGCACGGCTGGCCACGTTGATCATGGCAAATCAACCCTGGTTAAGGCCCTGACAGGGATTGATCCTGACCGCTGGGAAGAGGAGCAGCGGCGTGAGATGACGATCGATCTGGGGTTTGCCTGGTTGACTTTGCCAAGTGGTCGTCATGTGAGTCTGGTTGATGTGCCCGGTCACGAGCGGTTTATCAAGAATATGCTGGCCGGGGTGGCTGGCTTTGATGCGGCGCTGCTGATCGTTGCCGCCGATGAGTCGATTATGCCCCAGACGGTTGAACATCTGGCGATTCTGGATCTGCTCGGGGTTGCGCACGGGGTCGTGGTGCTGACCAAGGCCGATCTGGTTGATCCCGAGTGGCTGGCTCTGGTTCACGACGAGGTGCGCGAACGGCTGGCCCACACCAGCCTGGCCAACGCGCCCCTGGTTGCCGTTTCGGCCCGCACCGGCGCAGGCCTGGATTCGTTGCGCCAGACGCTTGATCAAGTGTTGGCGACCACGCCTTCACGCATGGGGGCGCAGGGTCTGCCACGCTTGCCGGTTGATCGGGCCTTCACGATGGGGGGCTTTGGCACCGTTGTCACTGGTACCTTGCTTGACGGGCCGCTCCGGGTGGGTGATGAGCTCGAACTGTTGCCCCGGGGTTTGCGTGGCCGCATTCGGGGTCTGCAGAGCCATAAACAGCGCGACGAGCTTGCCCTGCCTGGGACCCGCGTGGCCGTCAATCTGGCTGGGATCCACCACCGTGACGTGGTACGGGGTGATGTGCTGGCCCCGCCGGGTAGCCTACACCCCACCAGCCTGCTCGACCTGCGACTGCGGGTCTTGACCGATGCGCCCGCCCCGCTCAGCCAGAATATGGCCCTCGATCTGTTTACCGGGGCCAGCGAAGTGCGTTGTCGCCTGACCCTACTTGACGCCGAGCAGCTTACCCCAGGGACGGAGGGCTGGGTGCAAGTGCGGCTCGATCAGCCGCTGGCGCTCCTGCGGGGCGATCGCTGCATCCTACGTGTGGCCTCGCCGAGTCGAACAGTGGCCGGGGGACGGGTGGTAGATGCCCATCCCCGGCGGCATCGACGCTTCCGCCCCGAGGTGCTTGCCGCGCTCGAAACGATGGTGCGGGGTGATCCGGCCGAACTGCTGCTGCAAGCACTTGGTGATGGCCCGCCCCGCCCTTGGGATGACGTGTGTGATCAAGCCGGGATTCCTCATCTGTTGGCTCCCGAACTACTTGAGCGCCTGGTTGCGACTGAACAACTGACCATGTTGCCAGAGAGCAAAGAACTACGCCGCCCCAACGAATCAAGTGTAGCGCTTGGTCTGCTGGTTAGTCGGGCCGGGTGGCAGAAACTGGCCGAGCGCCTTGAGCCAACCTTGCGCGCCTATCACGGGCGTTTTCCGTTGCGCCGTGGCATCCCCCGCGAGGAGTTGCGCCAGAAGTTGCGCCTGAGTGCGCGCAGTCTTGGGCCATACCTTGAGGTGGCGGCCCAGCAGAACCTGGTTGGCCAAGACGAAACCAGTGTCTGGCTGCACGGGCACGATCCGCAGCCTGACTCAGACCAACAACAGGCCCTGGCGAAAACGCTGGCCGCAATGGCTCGCACCCCCTACGGCCCACCCGTTCCCAATCTGGAGGCTGAACTGTTGGCATGGGCCCTGGCCCGGCGCCTGTTGGTGCGCGTGGCTCCGGACGTCTTCTTTTTGCCCCAAACCTACGATGAACTGGTCGCCTGGGTTCAAACGACGATCCACACCGAGGGCAGCGTGACTGTTGCGGGCATGCGCGATCGGTTTGGGAGCAGCCGCAAATACGCCCTGGCCTTCCTCGAACACCTTGATGAGCGCAAACTGACCCGCCGGGAAGGCGAAGGGCGGGTTTTGGCTTAACGCAGGGTTGTCTATGGTAGACTACAGCGATCCTAATCCAATGGAGAGCGAGTATTGTATGTTCGATGTGCATGAACTACAAGCTAGTTTTACCCGCCGTTTTGGTGCGCCGCCGCGTCTGATTGTCCGTGCCCCCGGGCGGGTCAATCTGATTGGTGAGCATACCGACTATAACGATGGTTTTGTTTTGCCGATTGCAATTGATCGCGCAACCTTTGTGGCGGCCCGGAAGCGTCCCGATCACACGGTGCGAGCGGTCAGTACGAACTTTGATGCCGAGGATAGTTTTGAACTTGATGCGTTCGGGCGCAGTCCCGATCAGCCCTGGGGCGACTATGTGCGGGGCATGGCAGCCGGTTTGCTCGCCCGCGACTTACCCTTGGCAGGGGCCGATCTGTTGATCAGCAGCGATGTGCCCCTGGGTGCCGGACTGTCGTCGTCGGCCTCGCTCGAAGTGGCGGTGGGCTATGCCTTCCAGTTGCTCAACGAGATCAACCTGCTGGGCGAAGAGTTGGCCCTGTTGGCCCAGGGGGCCGAAAATAGCTTTGTGGGCATGCAGTGTGGCATTATGGACCAATTTATGGCCGCGCTGGGCCAGGCTGGTCACGCCCTGCTGCTCGATTGCCGCGATCTGAGTTACCGACCGATCCCGATCCCCGCCGAGGCGCGGATTGTGGTCTGTGATAGTGGCATCCGCCATTCGCTGGTTGGCTCGGAGTATAATGAGCGCCGGGCGGCCTGCGAAGAGGCCGTGGCCCTCTTGAAGCCCCATCTGCCGGGCATCCATGCCTTGCGCGATGTGACCCCCGAACAACTCGCCGCCCATGCTGATCGTTTACCACCCGTGACCCTGCAACGCGCCCGCCATGTTGTTTCGGAGATCAGCCGCACCTTGCAGGCCGCTGCAGCACTCGAAGCCGGTGATCTGAGTGGCTTTGGGGCCTTGATGTATGCCTCGCATGCGAGTCTGCGTGACGACTACGAGGTCAGTGTGCCTGAGATTGATGCGCTGGTCGCGTTGGCCCAAGACCTGCCAGGCTGTTATGGTTCACGTCTTACTGGGGGCGGGTTTGGGGGCAGCACCGTCAGTCTCGTGCGTACCAATGCGGTCGAAGCCTTCACCACCGAACTGATGCGGGCCTATTACGATCGCTTCCAACGCACGGCCAGTATCCTGGTCTGTGTCCCTTCTGACGGAGTAAGCCGGGCAGTCAGTTTTGAATAGGAAGACCGTATGGAACCGATCTTGCGGCGGCGCCTCAAGGTGGGTGACCCATTGTCGCGGGTCTTGATCCCGTTGACGCTGGGCCTGACCCGCAAAGCCATGCTGCGCACCGGGGTGTTTAGCAGTGAGCGCCGGCTGGCTGGCATGCCCGTCCATTTTTATATTGCGTCGGCCCGACGGCGCACCCGCGAACGGATGCCCGTGGTCTTGCTTCACGGGATCGCCGATAATGCCTTGACCTGGGCCTTTACCATTCACGGCATGAGCCGGATTGGGCCGGTGTATGCGCTAGATCTGCCCGGTTTCGGCCAGAGTGCGTATCCACCGCAGCGGCGGTATGCCACGATTGCCGAACATGTCGAGGTCGTCGCTGACCTGATTCGGACCGTCGCCGGACGACCAGCTCTCGTAGTTGGCAACTCGATGGGGGGCTGGATTGCGGCCCGTTTAGCCGAACTGCATCCCGAATTGGTACGCGGGATTGTCTTGCTCGACCCGGGTGGGGCCATGCTCACTGGCTACGAAGCTTGGGAACCGTTTGTGCGTACGGTGCAGGTGCCTGATCTTGCGACGGTGCGCCGGATCTATCGCCAGATGTTCGGCCATGTACCCTTGGCGCTGTATCTGGGGCAGCACAGTTTTCAGGACATGTTTTTGCGCGACTCGGTGCAGCATTTTATTGCGGCAGCTACCGTAGACGACTTCTTTACCGCCGAGGATCTGCGCAAGATCGCGGTACCCACCGCCCTGGTCTGGGGTGAACGCGACCACTTCTTGCCCGCTGGCTCATTCGAGTTCTTCCGTGATCACCTGACTAACCCTGCGGTATTGACCCTGCCGGGTTGCGGCCACCTGCCCCAACGCGAACGGCCCTTGCAGGTGGTGCGGTTTACCCGCCAGTTCGCCGAAGACTTGCTACGCCAACCATAGGGGCCGCTCGGGTAACGCGTACGTAGCTTCAGGGCGTCCATAGTTCTAAACAGTTTAGTCTGTATCTGATCCACGAGCCACTCCTGGTGCTCGCTAGTAGCTACCTCTTGCCACTTGAGTTGTCACTCATCCCGTTGTTGTTGGTGCAGTTTCTGATCAGTGTCCCGCTTACTATGGGCCTCTGTTATATCTTCTATCTTGCCTTCGAGTCTCCTTTCATGACACAGCGCCAAGTAGTTCCTTCTGCCAAAGCTTTGAGCAATGCGTTATTGGATCCCCCAATATCCCATAATGATCACGCTGGCGTAGTTGTTCACAAGCCACAGGCTACAACCGAAGAGTAAGCAAACGCTTTTGAGTCTGTATAGATAAACGGCAATGACTGTATCTCCAAATCTGACCGCCCCCTTGCTGGGTGTGCCCCTGACTATTTGTAGCCAGCATCCGGCGATCCTGGCTGCCGCCGAAGCCAGCCTGGCCCGCTGGCATGCATTGCCGCCTGCGCTGATCGCCCCGGGGCCGCCTGCCCGCCTTGAGGTGGTGGTGCGTGCCCCGGGCGAAGCCGCCTTACCTCGGGGCAAACTGGTGATCGCGCAGCAGGGCACGATCTGGTTGGCCGCAGGCGAAGGCATGTTGCTCCAGGCCGATCTGGCCGGTGCGCAGGCCATGGCGTTTGTCGAAACGAGTGGCCTGGCTGATCCGGAGCGGCTGGGCCACGACCTGGTCGAGCGCTTGGGCTTGTTGCTGGTGCGCCAGCGCGAACGGATTCCGTTTGCGGCCGCAGCGGTCGTGGGAGCCCAACGGGCCGTGGTGCTTGTTGCCAGCCCTGGGGCAGAACTGGCCCCACTCTTGCGGGCCTGCCAGGATCAGGGCCTGGCCCTACTGGCGACCACGACGATCTATGTTGGCCCACAACCGGCCCCGTTGCTCTGGGGGCATGCCAAGCTTGATGCAACCAGCCCCCATCGGCACGTGGCAACCCATGCCCGCAGGGCCATCTTCTGTTTGGTCACGCCCGGTCATGGTCAGGCCAGTCGGATTGTGCCGCTTGATCCGGCGTTGGCAACTGCGGCACTCGTGGCAACCAGCCCTGGCGACGATCCGGTGGCAAGCCAGCAGGCTGCCGCCTTCTGTGTTGCGGCGGGCGCACATCAGTTAGCGACCGGATCTGATCCTGGTGGAGTTGCCTCCCTGATCGGATGGCTCGCGGGCTGAGCCTACCTCATCCGTCGTACCATGCCAACCACGACCCCCAGTAGTGCCAGCAGGGTCGCCGTGAGGATCAGGATCAGGGTGGCGGCAGCAGTTGGCCCGGCCTGGGTCAGGGTCAGGCCCAGCAGGGGCGGAATGAGTGCGCCGCCTGCATTGCCAATTGCCAGCGCCAACGAAGCCGCGCTCCCGCGTCCGGCACTCACTGCCGCAACCAGGGCCATGGTGGTGGGGAAGATCGGGCCACAGGCGAAGCCCATCAAAAGCAGGGCCGCAACGGCAAGATTGGCTGACACACCGCTGAAACTTAGTAGCATGGCTCCAAGCAGCATCAAGGTGCTGGCCCCAGCGAGCAGGCGGGTCGCCCGTAAGCGCAGACCCAGGACGGCCCCAACGGCGCGCCCAAGCGTCAGGGCGAACCAGAAGCCGGCCACTGCAAAAGCGGCCTGCTCGGGGGCCATGCCCGGCCCAAGCGTTAGGTAGAGCGCGGCCCAGCCGCCGATTCCAATTTCGGTACCACTATAGACCAGCAGCAGTACCCCGAGCAGCGCAATCAGCGGCCAGGGCAGTGCCCGCGCCTGATCCTGGTGGGTCGTTGTGACTGCCACATCCGTAGCAAACAGCGCCACCGGTGCCAGCGCGAGCAACAGGCCAGCCCCGAGCCAGATCGCAGCCTGGGGGGTGGCAAAACGGGCGAGTGCCCAGCCCGCCATGAGCGGACCAATGATCGAGCCAACCCCATAAAAGAAATTGACCAGGTTCAGGGCGGCGGTACTACGGGCCGGAAAGAGCCGCGGGGTTAAGACACTGCCTCCAGCCAGAATAAAGCCAAAGCCCAGCCCACCCAGAAAGGCCCCCGCCAAAAGCAGCCCAAACACCCCGGCAAGACTCTCGCCCAATTTGCCCAGACCCATAAGCAGCAGACCAAGGGCCAGCACAATGCGCAAGCCAAAGCGCCCACTGAGCGGTGCGGCGACCAGTTGCACCAGGATCGTGCCGAGCGAGAAGGCCGTAAACAGGCCGCCCACTACCGCCACATCCTGGCGCACATTCGCTGCCAGGGCCGCCAGGCTTGGCCCAACCGAGGCCAGACTGAGCCCTGCGGCCAGGTATACGGCACAGAGCAGGGCGAGCGTGCCGCTACGGTTAAGCCGAGGCATACAGAATCGGGCGACGAGCAGCACGAGCCGCTTGGCGGGCATGGACCAACTCTTCGTAGATTGTCAGGGTACGACGGGCGATACTGGCCCAACTGTACTCGTTGGCGCGACGGCGGGCACCATGGCTCAGGGTTGCGGCCAACTCGGGGGTGGCAAGCACCCGTGCGATATGGTTTGCCAGGGCCGTGTGATCATCAGGTGGAAAGAGCAACCCACTACGCCCGTCCTCGACCGTCAAAGCCAGGCCGCCGGCGTTCGAGGCCACCACAACTGCCCCAGAGGCCATGGCTTCGAGGGCGACCAGCCCGAACGATTCGTAGTGCGAGGGCACCGCAACCAGATCAGCCGCACTAAAAAGGGCCGGTAACTCTTCTTGGGGCCGTGCGCCCAGGAACGTGACCCATGGCGCGATCCCTAATTCGTGGCGCAAGGTATTCAGGCGTTGTTGTTCGGGGTTCCATTGCTGGGGGGTAGCTTCGCCTTCACCGCCGACCAGCAGTACCCGCAGTCTGGGTGCTATGGGTAGGTCGCGCTGGCGCAACAGGGCCAGGGCGCGAATCAGCGCATCCATGCCCTTGAGCGGTTCCATGCGGCCCACACAGAGCAGCAGTTGTTCGTTCGGATCGAGGCCAAGTTGGGTCCGGGCTGCAAGCCGATCCTGGGGCTGGAAGCGGCGCAGATCAACCCCACCGGGCACAATCTTGATGCGCTCGGCTTCGGCAGTATAGTTCCAGACCATCTGGGCGCGGTCAAGCGGCGTTGCGGCCACGACCGCATCAACCTCACGCAGCAGTCGCCGCTCGATCTGCATGCGCCGAGTGCTCTCGGTCTCCTCTTTGCTGCGAGCGACACTATTCTTCATCGCTGCCAGGGTATGGAACATATGCACTACAGGCACACCCCAGCTGCGCCGCAAGCGCAGGGCCGCCTCGCCCGAGAGCCAGTAGTGGCTATGGATGACATCATAGGCGAGGTCTTGACCATCGGCGAAGCAGCGCACCCGGCTAACGAATTCAGGCAAATAGGTCAGAACCTGATCTTTATCGTAGGGTGCGGCAGGCCCGGTATGGAGATTAATCACCCGCACTCCACAGGCGATTGGTTCGATGGTAGGGGTACTACGGTTCTGACTACGGGTAAAAATATCTACAGGAATCCCGCGACAGCCCAATTCGCGAGCCAGTTCGCGGACATACACATTCATGCCGCCCGCCTCTTTGCCACCAAGGCGAGCGAGCGGACTACTATGCACACTCAACATTGCGACACGCACGAGCGCATCCTCCTTTGGAACTCAGACCGATGACCGTCGGTTGTAGGACGAGGCTGGCAATCCAAAAGCCAGCCGCTACCACCCACAGACTCGCAACCCGTCAAAAAAGGCGGCAGGCAACATGCCCAATCCGCCCCTTCATTGGCGTATCTACGAGATTGGCTTGTGACAAGCCCCTACTAGTGTTATACCACTAATTGGGATCGTCACACAAGTGACGGCCAACCTAATCAGCTAAACGATAACGTATCAGGGCCAGAATAGCATAAAAGCCCTGACTGGTTTTCATCTTCTTACCCTCTTCGTAGGTGCGTCCAATATAGGTAATCGGCACCTCGAGAATGCGATGCCCACGCTTGAGCACCTTAGCCGTGATTTCGGGTTCAAGCCGAAAATCATCACTTTCGAGGTTCAAGCCCCGAATAATCTCGGTTCGCATGACTTTGTAGCATGTTTCCATATCCGAGATCCAACAATTGAACAAGAAATTGGTCAGAAACGTCAGGCCCTTATTGCCAAGCGCATTCCAGAAATACATACCGGTGTGGCTACCCATAAAACGACTGCCATAGACCACATCAACCTGGCCTTTGATAATTGGTTTGACCAGGGCATAATAATCTTCGGGATCGTACTCCAGGTCAGCATCTTGAATAATCGTAATCTGACCGCGGGCATGGGCCAGACCACTGCGGACAGCAGCCCCTTTACCCCGATTGGTAGGATGGCTAATCACACTGATCCGGGAATTACGCCGGGCCTCTTCCTGCAGGATCTGCAAGGTCGCATCCTGCGAGTGATCATCAACTGCAATAATCTCTTTATCAAGATCGATCGCCTCTACCCGCTCAAGGATATGCTTGATGGTGGCAGCTTCGTTGTAGCAGGGCATAATGATCGAAAGCAGCGGTCGTTCCATGCTACCCCTTATAGATGAAAGCGGGTTGTTCGCGATACTGAGCCAGACTCTGGGCGACACGATCTTTTGCCGAAACCAGCGGGTTTTGGATGGGCCAGGTAATCCCAATTGTAGGATCGTCCCAGCGTACCGCCCCTTCGGCCGCAGGAGTATAGTACCCCGAGCACTTGTACTGCACTTCGGCCACATCCGAGAGCGTTAAAAAGCCATGGCCAAAGCCCACGGGTACCAGCAATTGGCGGGCATTGGCCTCACTCAATTCTACGGCCACCCATTGCCCGAACGTCGGTGCGCCAACCCGCAGATCAACCGCCACATCAAGAATCGCCCCACGCGAGCAGCGCACCAACTTCGCCATCGGGGCACTCAGATCTTGATAGTGCAAGCCCCGTAGCACCCCTTGACGTGATTGTGAGTGGTTATCCTGCACGAAGGTACAGCTAATCCCTTGCTCGACATAACGTTGTTTGTGGTACGCTTCAAGGAAGAAACCGCGCTCATCACGGAAAACATCCGGCTCAACAATCACAACGCCATCGAGTGCAGTAGGAATGACACGAATAGCCATAACGCGTTTGCTTAGGGTAGTTACGAGTGTTTAATCGCACTCTGGGGCGTTGGGTCGCCGACCTGGGGCAGGGTTTGGTGTGCTTGACGCCGCCGGTTGATCACCTCAGTAACCAAGGCAATGATGATGCCGAGGCTCAACCCGAGTACAAAACCACCCCCGGCAGACAGCACAAGGGTCATCAGAATTGATGGTGAGGGATTGGTTTGGACGCTCAATAAGCGTAACGAAACCTGCGGGGTCAATTCAGCAATCCGTTGTTCTTCGAGCTTGCGGCGCAACAGTTCCACCGTACTCAAGGCCGTATCGCGGCGTTGGGTCAGGAGTCGCTCTTCGGCGCGCACCTGTTCAGCCTCACGGCGCAAAGCGGCCAACTGCGTTTGGTAGCGATCGCGGGTGGCGGCATCAAGCGTCACCGGACCTGGTTGCCCCTGGGCGATCCGTTCGGCAATCATGGCTGTTTCGACCGTCAGGCGATCACGCTCTTCGCGCACAATTGCCACGAGGGCATCAATTTCGGCTACCGTCACCGGTTCGGTTCGCAGCCCACGGGCCGCCTCAAGGCTCAGATCAATCGGCAAGTTCCCGGCCCCATTGGCGCGTGATTGGAGCGCCAGGAGCCCGAGGGCATTGGCGAGTTCATCACTTGTACTGAGCGCCACTTGCTTGCGAAGGGTTTCGGTATCCTGCAGAATAAGGTCGAGTTGCTGAGTCATTTGCAAATAGCGTGTATACAGACTCTTCTCGGCCTCAATTGAGCCATCAACCAGGCTCTGGAGGGTGCGCTGTTGAAAATCGATCTCGAAGCTGCGACTTTGGCCCAAGAATATTTCGAGCGCTCGTTGTTCTTCGCGATAACGTGCTTCAGCATCAGCAAGTTGTTCGGTCATAAGACTGGTGAGCAAACGATCCCGGCTATAGGTCTCATGTACCAGGCGCACATACTGCTCACCCCACAACTCAGCCAGGGCCAGGGCCGCTTGATCTGTCGATGCCGTTGCGATCACCTGGAGTAGATCGCCCTGCGCACTGGTTCTGATACTACCGCGCAGATCCTCAAGCAATTCTTGGCTTGGCTTGGTATGCCCTTGCGCAATGGCTACCCGGCGTACGAGTTCGTGGCTGGTTGCCATGCCGATAAGAGCTTGGCGCTGGAAGGTCGCATTCGTCAGGAGGGTTGCATCACGATTAACGAAGCGTGGATCAAGCGTGATCTGCGCACTGTTCGGGGCGATCAACACGGTCATACTGGCTTGGCTACTGCGGGGCTGGAACCAGATAACACTTGCGAAGATACCTGCACCGAGCAACGCCAACCCAAGCACGATCTTCCAACGCTGCAAGAGTGCACGGAGCCAAGGGCGCAGGTCAATTTCTTCATCATGCATACGTAGCGTGCTCTCCTGGATCACTTCTCGCGCCGGGATTGTAGCAGATGCCTTGGGGAGCGTCAATCAGCCCTAGCTATAGAACTGCACCAGCACGAACCAGGCGGCGAAGTTCAGCGTCATCACGAGCATAACCAGCACCAAGGGCGTATAGCGACGCCAGGTTGCCGGAAAGAGCATCTGCCAACCTAGGGCAACGAACCACAGATGTGGGAGCAAACTCCAGAGCAGATAGCGGCCCCGGGGCACATAGAAGGGTAGCCCGACTGCTGGGATGGGATGGATGCGCAAGAGGGTTGCCATCCAGGCAAAGATCACGGTGATACCAAATAACCAGATGACCCGTTGTTGCCAAAGGGGCAACTGCCCATGGATCCGCCAGCGATAGCCAATCAACCCGACACCTGTGGCACTCACCACGAGGGTCGTTACCCCTAACACGATGCTCCCGAGACTGATATGGCCCCAGGCCAGACTGCCCCACAGGTCGGTAAAGCTAACCTGGGCTGTAAACTGATACAAGGGAAGAGCCCGTTCCCAGTCGCCAATTGAACGTATCCAGAGGCCAATCTGGAGGCGCAAATACTGCCGATCCAGGCTTGCGAGCCATTGGCGTGGTTCGAGACTGATCTGGCCTTCGCTCAGGTTGGGCCGGAAGGCGATGACCAAAAGCCCAAGGCCCACCGGGATGCCAAGCAAGAACAGACGCTGCCAACCCTGCCGCGAGAGTGGTTGCCGTTGCCAGGCCCAATACAGGGCCAGCAGGCTTGGGATCAGCAGGCCAAGGGCTGTGCGTTTCGTGAGTACCCCGACGATCAGGCTGAGCAACAAGAGGGCCAATCCCACCGGATGGAACCCGTCACGAATGAGCAATACAGCCCCAAGGAGGCCGACCATAGCCGCAAAATTGACCAGCACATCACTATTGACGGCGGTCATGATATCAGCAAAGGTCGGGGTCAACAGGACGAGCAACGGAATGACCACTTGCATGCGTGGCTCGTCGGGCAAAACGGTGACGGCGATCCGCCATGCAGTCAGGATCGTCAGCACATAGAAGCCCAAACTGAGGCTCCGTGCTGCGTACAACTGGGTTTCGATGGGGAGGTAGCGGGTCAGGCTGATGGGCAGCGCCGCGAGGGCATAGTACAGCGGGGGATGCACGCGCTGGTCTACCCCAAGGTTTGTCGGCTCTGGCCCGCCAAGCGTAGGCCGCACCTCGGCATCATAAAAACGATGGTGGTACATCGAGTCTGCCACCACCCGGCTCATGGCTAGCACCTGCCGCCCAGGGCGATCACGTTCGTCATAGGCCAGTGCTGCAGCGTATGCAAAGTGGGCTGGTTCATCGTAGTGCTGCCAGGGTGGTACCAACTGCATCCAGAACCACCCATGCAGCAACGCCAAGACCAGCAGACCGGCCAGCGTTAGGCGCTCATCAGTACGCGCCATGACCTTGCCAGACCACAATTAAGGTTTTGAAGAGAATGCGCAGATCAAGCCAGAATGAATAGTTCTGAATATAGTAGAGATCATCTTCGGTGTTCAGGTGCATGGGTCGGTCACTGCGTCCATTCACTTGCCACCAACCAGTCATCCCCGGCGGGACGCGGAAGCGTTGCCACTGCCATGGCTCGTACTCGGCGGCAATATACGGCATTTCTGGGCGCGGCCCTACCAGACTCATCTCGCCACGTAAGACATTAAATAGTTGGGGCAACTCATCAAGCGAGGTACGGCGCAACTTGCGACCGACCCGGGTCACCCGCGGATCGTTACTCATCTTATGGATCAGGCGGCCC
The DNA here is from genome assembly GCA_048381555.1 of Oscillochloridaceae bacterium umkhey_bin13. GTDB lineage: Bacteria > Chloroflexota > Chloroflexia > Chloroflexales > Chloroflexaceae > Viridilinea. The sequence goes on along the minus strand of JBLWKA010000031.1, from coordinate 28,299 downwards.
GTCTCATCACGACGCGCAACCTTGTGCCAGCGTCGATCCGCATCGGCGTACATACTGCGAAATTTGATCATGCGAAACCGTCGCCCATGCTCACCGATCCGTTCCTGAAAAAAGAAGATCGGCCCAGGCGACTCAAGTTTAATCAGCAGCGCGATCAGCGCCAGGATTGGTGAGAACAGCCCGATCAAGACCAGGCTTGTGACAATATCGAACATACGTTTGAGTGCCCGCTGGCCTGGAGTCAGGGCCGACTCGCGGAGCGAGATCAGCGGAATGCCACCAATCACGGTGACCGGGGTGCGGGCAAAGGTCAGATCGAGCACACTTGGCAGCATATGCAGCATGACTGGCTGTTTCAGGAGTTCAAGCGAAAGGGCGGCAACCCGTTCGGCCTGTTGGGGTGGCAATGCGAAGATCGCCTCATCAATCTGGTGGGTGGCAATCGTGTGCGGCAGTCGGCTCAAATCGCCCAGATAGGCCAGCGCCGCTTCCGGATCTTGGGTCTCATTGGCATAACCCACGACCGTAATGCCTGTCCATGCCCGTCGTCCAAACTCTTCTGCCAATTGTTGACCCGCGACCGGGTCGCCAATCACGAGCACGCGTCGTTGCCAGGTGGTACGACTCCGCTGCTGCACCAGCAACCGTACCAGAATATGGAACCCGATCAACAGCCCCACATTGATCAGGACGAAGTAGCTAAACTGGAGCCGCGAGAAATCACGAAAGGACAGATAGAGGAGCCCCGCAAAACTGGCCGAGGCGAGCAGAATCGATCCGATCAGACGGCCAAAGGCTTCGACTAGGCTCCGGTTGAAGATGGCACGTTGTGGCGTGAGGATAAGCCAAACAACCAGCCAGATGATTACAACGGCTGGATAGAGGAGCCATGGAATTTGTACATGTGGGTTGCCCAGATTATGACCAAGCTCAACCCGTAATCGTACGTATGAGGAAAGCCAGAGGGCTAGCAGTGTCAGGGCGAGATCCCAAAACAGCACACTCCCTGTCAGGCGAGTCCGCAAACGCTCGATCATGTAGTACCCCTTGTGCCACACTTCGCGGTGTAAGCACCTACTGTGGGGTGTCACCGACACTGGTACAACCCGCGATGCGAAGGTAGTTGACTCTTTGCTCTGGTCATCCATGAGCAAGCAAGAGGTCAGGCCACCGGGCCGCTGTCGAAACCTAATCTACATTAAGGCGTGATTGGATGGTTGGAAGCCGAGGAGGCTGAAAAAACAGCACGCGTAGTGTACCATTCCTTGACTTATCAAGCAAATTGCTCACCCGTGCGCCCTTGCTCATTCCGCATTACTCATGTCACAATTGATCGATCCCCCACCGCTGAGGAGGTAGTGTGGCTCTCCTGATCCATTGGTTTCGGCGCGATCTGCGCCTTACAGATAATGTTGCCCTAACGGCGGCGGCGCAGGCCGCTGGCGGGGCTGTGTTGCCGGTGTTTGTGCTCGATCCTGCGCTGTTGCACGGGCGGATGGTTGGCCCCCCACGTCTGGCCTGGTTATTTGCGAATCTGCACGCCCTTGATACCGAGTTACGGACGCTCGGTTCACGCCTGATTCTGCGCCACGGGCCGCCCTTGCCCTCTCTGCTGACCCTGGCCCGCGAGGTTGACGCCGCTGGTGTGTATTGGAACCGTGACTATTCGCCCTATGCCATCCAGCGGGATCGGGCGCTCAAGACGGCCCTGCGTGAGGCTGGCCTGGTGGCCCAAAGCCATAAAGATGCCGTGATCTTTGAGTTGGGCGAGGTCGCCAAAGCCGATGGTCGCCCGTATACCGTGTATACAGCCTATGCCCGGCGCTGGCGGGCGCGGCTTGCTGAACAGGGTTGCACGCCGAAGCCACCGCCTGCGCTCGTGTCGTTGCCCTCCTGGCCCGCCAGCGAGCCACTGCCAAGCATGGCTACGGCGAGCGGCGATCTGGCGGCGATGCACCTGCCGGTGGCTGGCTCGCAGGCGGCCCAGACCCGCTTACAGAGCTTTCTTGATCCCCTGCAGGCCCAGAATCTGGCAACCTATGCGACCCAACGCGATCTGCTGGCTGCCCCTGGCACGTCACGCCTGTCGCCCTATCTGCGCATGGGGAGCCTGAGCATCCGGGTGGCGTTGCGGGCAGCCCTCGATCATCTGGCCGAACCGGAACTACCTTCCGCAGCCCGCGAGTCGGCCGAACGTTGGATCGGTGAACTGGCCTGGCGCGACTTCTATACCCAGATCCTCTATCACTTTCCCCATGTGACCCGCGGGGCCTTCCGCCGTGAGTACGACGCTCTACCCTGGGAAGATAACCCGACCTATCTGGCGGCCTGGCAGGCAGGCCTGACCGGCTATCCAGTGGTGGACGCGGCTATGCGCCAGTTGCGCCAGGAAGGCTGGATGCACAACCGGGCGCGCATGATTGTGGCCTCGTTCCTGAGCAAAGATCTGTTGCTTGATTGGCGGCTCGGGGAACAGCATTTTATGCACTGGCTGATTGATGGCGATCCGGCTGCCAATAATGGTGGTTGGCAATGGGCTGCCGGTACGGGCACTGATGCTCAACCCTACTTCCGGATCTTCAATCCAGTCAGCCAGGGCCAGAAGTTTGATCCCGACGGAACTTATGTGCGGCGCTATCTGCCTGAATTAACCCAGGTGCCAACGCGCTTCATCCATACGCCCCATCTGCTTGCTCCGGCCGATCAGATCCGGGCTGATGTGCAGATCGGTCGTGATTATCCTGCCCCTATTGTGGAGCATAAACTGCAGCGCGAACGGGCCCTGGCCCTCTATGCGACTGTGCGCCAGAAGCGTTAAGCTTATCGTCTGGCGCACCATTGGAGCCTGACCAGGATTCGAACACATGGATGGACACGCTGCGCTGTAAATAGACTCGATAGTGAGTCTGGAAAAACCAAAAAAAACCCTGGGATGTAGATTTTGTTATCTGGCTATCCCTTGACAAGCTGAAGGCTTGAAGAGTACTATAATGAGTAATGGTCACTAGGTGAGTCATCCATAAGTTCCACATGTACTCGGAAAATAGTGTGATCATACCGCAGTCATATGCTCAACTGCGAGGTAGGCAGTGGCGGTTTCGAGGACATGTGAGGGTGCGTAATTGGCCTTGGTGATGCTTTCGATTACAAGGGAGGTGATCGAACATCTCGTACGTGATCCACTGAAGTTAGCTCTTCGGAAGGGGAGCATATGTCATCATAAGATAAGGCATATGTTTCGAAGAGTTAGCGTTGATTGATCCAGGTTTGTATCGTGATCAAACCGAATATACGGGGGGAATGCAGCGTGCATATCATTATTGCGACGAGTGATCTTGTTCATGCAAAGATGACCACGTTCTTGTTGGAAGATGCAGGCAACACCGTTACGCATGCTTCTGAAGTGCAGCTGATCTGGCGGCAACTTGAACGCGGCAAAGTCGACTTGGTCATTCTTGATGAGGATTTGTTGCCAACCGGGGCGGAACTCTGTCGTGATATTCGGGCGCAGTACCATACGCCGATTATCTATATGACCGAACAAGGGCCGGTCAATGAGCGGGTACGCGTATTGAAACTCGGGGCCGATGATGTATTGATCAAGCCCTTCAATCCGAATGAGTTATTAGCGCGGATTGAGGCCGTGATGCGCCGCTATGGGGATGATGATCTGCGCATTCATACCACCTATCAACCGATTGCCGTGGGTGCGTTGAAGCTTGATCCGGTGCAGCGCCGGGTTGTGATTAATGATGCCCGCGAGGAAGGGCTGACTGATCGCGAGTTCCAGTTGCTCTACTATCTTGTCCAGAATGCGAGTTGTGTGCTCAGTTCGCGCCAATTGCTGCAGAAAGTCTGGGGTCTGGAAGATGTGGCCGATAGCAATCTGGTACCGGTGTATATTGGCCGGTTGCGCCGTAAAATCGAGCGTGACCCCTTGAAACCGAACCATATTGTACGGGTACGGGATCTCGGCTACAGCTTTCGCCCCTAATACCAATTCCTAGTGAACATCCTGCATTGTTACCCCGAACGCCAGCGAGGGGTTCCGGTACCAGTGCCGGGATTCCTCGCTTCACTCGGAATGACACCAATGTTGCATCATCAACGGTAATTGGTATAACCAGATCACTGATTGTGTAGGATCAAACGCAGGGAGGGGCTTAGCCCCTCCCTGCGTTTGATGGTCAGGTATGCTGCCAGGTTCTGGTTGGCAGGCCAATCGCCTGTTCAAGCAGCCCACTGGCCGCGTTAGCAGGTAGTGCCCCGGCGTGGACAATCCGATTGGCAAGTTCCAGGGCTGCAATCGCATCGCTGCCACTGACCACTGGCGGGTGGTGGCCGCGTACTGCATTGCTGAACGAACGGATCTCTTCAACCAGTGGTTCGCGACGCTGCACCTTCTGGCGAATGCTGCGTCCTTCGCTCACCCCGATCAAGGCAAGCTCGGGCCATTGTTTGCCCTGGCAGGAGTCATTCTCGTAGAAGGTCAAATCCTGGGTCAGATAGTTCGCGACGTACATGCCCCGCTCGCCAATGACGCTAAGCTCACGAATTTTGGTAGGTGTCAGCCAGTTGATGTCAAGGATGCCGATCACGCCGCTCTGGAAGCGCAAGACGGCCGAGAGCATATCTTCGTGGCTGGCATGCAGATGGCGGTGCAGTTCGACATGCATCCGACTAACAGGCGAGCCGATCAGATAGTTCAGGATGTCTAGATCGTGGGTGGCGAGATCAATGACTACGCCAACGTCCATAATGCGGGCGGGAAACGGGCCAACCCGGCGGGCGACAATCTGGAACACATTGCCCAATTCATGATCATCAAGCTGCCCTTTGAGGGCAATGATCGCAGGATTGAAGCGCTCAACGTGCCCCACGGTCAATACGACGCCATGCCGTTCAGCTAGTTCTACCAGGGCCCATCCTTCGGCGGGACTGACGGCGATCGGTTTTTCGATCAGGACACTGACCCCACAACTAATCGCTTCGGCAGCAACCGCAAAGTGGTAACGGGTTGGCACCGCAATCGAGACCAGGTCAAGCTGCTCGTTGGCAAGCAGGTGGCGAAAATCATCATAGGCACGGCAGCGGTACATTGACCCAATCTTTGCGGCGGTTTGATGATCCGCATCGGCAACAGCGACTAGTTCAACATGTTCGAGACCGGCGTAGACGCGGGCGTGGTTGCGACCCATGCTGCCGACGCCAATCACGCCAGCCCGAAGTGGTGCAGTCATACTCTTCCCCCTTTTGTGCGATAACAGGAGATCATCCTAATACGCCCCAGTGCCCCCCAGCACGATGGGAATGGTGCGGTAAATGATATACAGATCAAGCCAAATCGAATAGTTGCGGATATAGTGCATGTCCAGGCGCACGCGATCCTCATAGCCCAGGTTACTACGACCGCTAATCTGCCAGAGGCCCGTCAGGCCAGGGCGCACCATCAGCAGATTATGCCGTTGGCGCCCAAAATGAACCAGTTCGTCCTGCGTGATCATCCGAGGGCCAACCAGGCTCATCTGGCCACGCAGCACATTCACCAGTTGGGGCAACTCATCAAGACTCGTCCGTCGCAAAAACTGTCCCAACCGGGTCACGCGGGGATCGTGCTTCAGTTTGCCGTGGGTACGCAACTCTTCACGTTGGGCCGGGGTCAGGCGCTGATCCCCATCCACATGCATGGTGCGGAACTTGAAAGCATCAAAGAGGCGATTGCCAGCACCAACGACCCGACGACGGTGAATAATTGGCCCCGGACTATCGAGGCGCACCAGCAGGGCCAACAACAGCAAGAGGGGACTCAGGACGAGCAGACCAATGAGGGCTCCACCCCGATCCATGGTTGCTTTCGAGAAGGCGTGGATGCCGGTGATACGGGCCTTGTTCAGGGCTAATAACGGGACACTACCCTGTTCGCGGACTTGCACCCCAATCGTGAAGAGTTCGAAGAGTCCGGGGGCGAGCCGCACATCAATCTGGCCGAGGGTTTCAATCGCACCATAAATGGTGGTCATGCGTTCGCGTACCAGGGTTGCATCAGCGATAATTACGGCATCAGCGCCGAGTTCCTGCACCAGACGTTGGAAGGTACTGACGTGACCAAGGACAGACACCCCTGGGATGACCTCGCTGCCGATCGGGCAGGTATCATCAATGAAGCCGATAATTTCGGTGCCGGCGTGGTACGACGAACGCAATTGCTCGGCAATGGCCCGGCCCTCACCATTGGCTCCAATCACCAGCACCCGTTCAGTCAAACGGCCCCGCCGTCGCAGGGCATAGACCATGCGGCGCATCATAAACCGGTGCAGCATGGTGAGGCCGAGGGAGAAGAGCCAACTCAGCAAAAGCCAGGCCCGGGCAATGACCACATTAGGCATCAGGAAAGTGATCGTGATCACCAGCACAAGGCCCAGGGTACAGGCGTTAAAGACTCGCGTATATTCATCACTGCCACCAAACAGATGGTTGGGATTGTAGAGGCCATAGAGAGCAAAAAGGGCCAGCCAGCCTGGTACGAGCAAGGCAATCAGGGTCAGATACAGTTCGGGCTGGAGCCATCCTTCTTGAAAGATCGTCCAGTTGCTCCAGAAACGAATAGCATAGGCCAGCGCAAAACCCAGGGTAACGCTCAAGGCATCACCGATGGCCAGGACACTAAGGATACCGAGGCGCTGGCGGCTGCGGGTCGACAGCAGCGGTTGCGGGGCGGCCCAGGGCTTAAAGGCGCGACTGCTCATTGTTGCCTCGCGGAGGTTTACAGAAGATTCATGGTCACATCTGGCTTAATCCGAGTCCCTGCTGCAGATCGGGACTGACTGGCGACGATGTCTGCCACCTGGCGTGCAAAGCTACACACCGATTCGCCATTGGTCAGTTGGGGGTAAATCTGGCCAGTATTGGCAAGGAACAGACCGTGAATCGGGCTCTGCACGGCTGGGATGCGATCCGTCGCTCCCAGCGGGTGCAGCGGTTCGACGTAGCGTTCACGCCCGATCCGGATGGCCGCAATCGCTTCGTCGCGCAGATCGGGAAACATCTGGCGCAGATACCGCATAAATGTCGTGCGAAGTTCGTCGTCGCCCATCCGAGCGTAGGGGCTATCGGGGGCAACATATTTGGGCAAGTAGACCAGATGGTATCCGCCAACGCAGGCGGGATCGATCAGGTTGGTGGTCTCAATCACCCCGGTAAACGGAATGCTCGGATCGGTAATATTGAGGGTGTAGTAGGGGGTCAGGCGCTGACGCAGTACCAGCAGCATACAGACGATGCCAAGATAGCCATCCAGACGGCCCCATCCGGTACTGACCTCGGCGGCTTCAGGGGGAAGCAGGCGGCGCGCAATCGGGGTCTGGGTGGTGATCACAATCTGATCACTGGCCAGTTCCTGGCCACCGACGAGCAACCCGATCGCGTGACCATTCACGACCTGCACTTGATCAACCATAGTGCCGGTATGGATCTCGCCACCACGGGCCCGGATGGCGGTCGCCAGGGCCTCAATCAACTCCTGGTAGCCATTGGGCAAATAGCACATCAATTCCTGGCTGCCACCCCTGGTGCGGGTATCGGTGGTACGTACGAGGCGCGACCAGATGTAGGTGGCTGGCACCTGGCTAAAATCACCATCAAACTTGGCACGCAGCAAGGGAGCCCAGATGTTACGCACGACCCGTTCACCACTTAAGCTGGTGAGCCAATCAGCAACTGGGATCTGTTCCAGGGCGCGCCAGTCTTTGATCTGGCGGCAGGCCAGGATCGTATAGGCCAGGCGGGTCCGATCAAGCATGTTGAGCGGCGGGAAGCGCAGAAATTCCAGAGGGGTCGTCATCGGGTAGCTGTGCCCGTTATGATAGAACCCCATTTTGGTTGCGACCATGCCTACGCGCTCGCGCAGCCCAAGTTCTGCCATCAGGTGCATCAGAGTGCGGTCACTACTCAGGATGGCGTGATAATACCGATCACAACTCATACCATCGAGTTCACTAAAACTGATGCGCCCCATCAGGCCACCAAGGGTTGGGGCGCGTTCCCACACCCGCACCTGTCGTCCTTGTTTGAGCAGCTCGTAGGCCAGGGTCAGGCCCAGGATGCCACCACCAATAATCTCAACCATAGCTGCTCACAATCATTGTTGGGGTTGGGTAGGCCCGCTTGCGATGTCCAGAACAGTAATCCGAAACGGTCGATGCCGTATACCAATTACTGTCGCTGATGCAGCATGACGCAGCGGGATATTCGGCATTGTGCTGCCCAGCGTGGCAATCCAAAATCCACAATCCACAATCTAAAATCCGAAATGGTATTAAGCGGTCAATACGGCGTGGGCGGCATACGGCAGGACTGGTTCGAGCTCAAGGGCGTTGACTGCCGTCGCGATCGTGTGCAACTCATCCGCATTCAGCCCAGGATGGACAGGCAAGGCCAGCACCTCGTGGGTCAGGCGCCGGGCGACGGGAAGCTCAACGTCATAGCCCCGTTCGCGATACAGTGGCTGATCAGGAATGAGTAGTGGATAGAAGATCGCGGTACCAACCCCGGCGGCGTTGAGTTGTTGGATCGCGGCATCGCGGTCGCCAAGGATGCGCAACGTATACTGGTGATAGACGTGGCGAACGCCAGCCTGAGTCTGGGGTTTGATGACAAGGGGGTGGTTGATCGTCTGATCGAAGTAGGCGGCGTTGGCAATCCGGCGGGTGGTAAAAGACTCGAGTTTTGCGAGTTGGGCCACCCCGATCGCCGCCTGCAAATCGGTCAGGCGGGCGTTATAGCCAAGCAGATCGTGATAGTAACGCACCCGGCTGCCGTGGCTACGTAAAAGGCGCAGGTGGTCGGCGATCTGGGGGTCGTCGGTGGTGATGATGCCGCCCTCACCGCTCATCACATTCTTGGTGGCATAGAGCGAAAAGCAGGCGGTACCGAAACTCCCGGTGGGACGATCCCTGTAGTGTGCCCCCACCGCCTGGGCTGCATCCTCGATCACGGCCAGTTCATAACGTTCGGCGATCGCCATGATCGGATCCATCTCGGCAGGCTGACCATAGAGGTGCACCGGCATCATTGCCTTGGTACGTGGCGTGATCGCCGCTTCGATCTGGTTCACATCCAGGTTGAAGCTGATCGGATCAAGATCAACAAAGACGGGACGGGCTCCGGTCATTAAGATGCTATTGCCAGTGGCCACAAAACTAAATGGGGTGGTAATCACCTCATCGCCAGGCCCAATATTGTGTGCCAGTAGCGCAAGAAAGAGGGCCACCGTACCATTGCTGACCGCGACGGCGTAACGGACACCGCACAAGGCAGCAAAACCAGCTTCGAGGCGCTCGACCTGCGGCCCCTGGGCGAGCATGCCAGAGCGCAGCACTGCCATCACGGCGGCTTCCTCTTCGGGGCCAAGTTGAGGGCGGGCAATCGGGATCATGGCAAGGTTCCTCCGATCGCCCGGGCTGCCAGCACATAGGCGTGTTCAGGTTGGGGTTGCGGCTGGATCTCGAGCAGACTGGCCTCGATCCGGCGGCCCATTTCGACTGCGAGAGCGTGGCAGATCGTACTATGCACATCCTCGACCGCAGGCATATGATAGATTTCGCTATGCAGGCTGATCTGGGCGAGGGTTGCCAGTTGGCCACCATCGAAGCCTGTGATGCCAACCGTTGTGGCACCCTGCTGATTAGCCCAGGCGACCGCATGCAATACATTGGCTGAGTTGCCGCTTCCCGAAATGGCAAAGAGCAGATCACCTGGACGGTAGTGGGTCATCAACTGCTCGACAAACACATCAACATAGCCCTGATCATTCGAAAAGGCCGTCATCACCGGGATGTTATCGGTGAGGGCCATTGCCCGCACGCGCCGTGCCCCGGGGCGAATGGTCCACTTGGCAAGATCGCATGCAAAATGCGAGGCCGTCGCCGCACTCCCGCCATTGCCACACACAATGATCGTGCCGTCACACTCGTAGGTGTGCCAGAGGGCATCAGCAATCCGTTCAAGCGGGTCTTGGGGGAGCACTTTTAAGCTCTGGGCCACGTACTCTAGGTAGCTCATCAGTGGGTCGATCATAGTAGCGGAGTACTCCATTCTGCTTGTGTGTGCTAGGGGTGCAAGCCTGAAGCCTGGCAATAGCAAGCCTGGGGTACTCATACGAGACCCCACAGACTATCAGCGCACCAATGAGACCGTTATGAGCGTGCGATCAGGATCATGCCGACACAGATCACCGCCACCCCAGCAGCCCGCATTGGACTGACTGCCTCACGCAAGATGAGCCAGCCAATCAAAAAGAGCAAAACATGGTTCAAACTGACAAAGGGGTAGGCGACGGTCAGATCGATGCGCGAGAGCGTGATCAGCCAGAAGAAGGTACCAAAGCCATAGATCAGAAGCCCACCAACCACAAACGGTGAGCGCACAATTTCCCAAACAATGCTGGGCACACTATCAGCACTCAGACTCAGCGGACCCATCTGGTTCATGCCATGTTTCAGCATGGTCTGGCCAACAATGCCCATCACGGTTGCGATCAAGATCAAGGCCCAGGTACTCATAGTCAAGCCTCCGATCCGGCGGGGTTCCGCCGTTGCTAGGGCCGGGCCGGGGGCCGGGCTGGCGAGATTTTCAAGCTGCTGCATCGCTTCGCGCTCCTTCACGGACAAAGAAGTATTGCTCATTGCTTGCCCGTGGGTTGGGACAGGCGTTGAGCCAGAGGCGGGGGAGTCTGGCCTAACAAACGACGCTGCACGAGTTGCCGCAGGTAGCGCAAATGGGTGAAGGTGATCTGCACCACGCGGGCCTTTGACTGACCATACTGGCGGACATGCAGCACGGCGGGATACTCGGCGACTTTTGCACCAGCGAGCACGGCCTCGACCAACCATTCGGTGACCATCAAGAAACCAGGCGCCTGAGTCGGCGTGGCCTCGATCACTTCACGGCGACAGGCCCGAAAGAGAGCGGTGTAGGTATGAATCCGCCGGTCAACCAGTAGCCGATAGCAGAGCGAAGCACTCTTGCTGATCAAGACCCGATAGGGAGGGACATTCTCAATTCCACCAGCGGGGTGGTAGGGTGAGGCCGTGACGAGGTCAATCCCTGGGGTGAGCCGGTCGAGCAGGGCAGGAATTTCGTGAAAAGGATAGGTTCCGTCGCTATCGCATGTCACCACCACGGCCCCGCTGACCTGGGCAAAGCCGGTGCGCAGGGCTACGCCAAGCCCGCGATTATCTTCGTGACGCACGATCCGGGCCTCGGGCAAGTCAGCGAAGGCAGTTGTCAGCAGATCGCCTGTCCCATCACGACTACCATCATCAACCAGGATGAGTTCGACGCTCCCGCGATCACGCAGGATTGGGAGGACGTGACCAATTCGCTCACGCAATGCCGTGATCCCTGCGGCTTCGTTATAACAAGGAATCACAATTGAAAGATCAACTCGTGCCACCGGCTCACTCCTTATGCTCACCACTTGGCAGCCGATCACCCTGGGAGCGTACCCAGCGGGTCAAAGGGCAAGGGTGATGATGAAAGCGTCGGCTCTGATGATAGTATGCACGCTGGCGCTAACATCAAACTAAATGCATTTATCTATTCGGCTGACAGTTCATTTACAGCAGAGGATCTGGGCGTAACAGGCCTCAAGTTGTTCGGCACTACGCACCCAGCTATGGTGCTGCTCGACATAGCTTCGTCCGGCCGCCCCAAGTGCGGCACACCGGGCTGGTCGGGCCAGCAGATCACCGATCGCCCGGGCGAAGCTGTGATGATCGTCGGCAACCAGCAGATCACGGCCGGGTTGGGCAGCAAGGGCGACGGTGGCCTGGCGGGCGGCTACAACCGGCGTCGCAGAGGCCAGCGCTTCGAGCACTTTGTTCTGCACCCCAACGCCATAGATAATTGGGGCGACGGCCACAGTGGCTTGATGCAGGTACGGTCGCAGATCGGGCACGTAGCCCGTCACACAGATCCGCTGATCATTGGTTAGGGCACGGAGGCGCGGCCCGGGGTCAGCCCCGGCAAGGATGACGCGGGTGGCAGGTTGTTTGGCCCAGACCAGGGGCATCACCTGGCGCACCAGAAAGAGGGCCGCCGCCTCGTTAGCGTGATAGCTCAGTTTGCCACTAAAGAGGAGGCTGGCGGGATCGCGAGGAGCAGTTCCAGGATGAAAATAGTCGAGATCAACCCCGTTTGGCACGACACTGATCGGAGCCGGCGCACGCAAACCTGTCTGGCGCTGCAACGCTGCGATGGCCCAGCGATCTTCGGGCGACGTGATCAACACATGGGCAAAATGCTGACCATACTGCGCCTCGTAGCGTTTGGTGCGGGCCAGATCAGCCAGGGCGATCATGCGGGTACGCAAGACCGGGCTGCGCCGAAAGGTGCGCTCAAACAGCAGGCTGATGCTATCAACCGCATCAAGCACTAGCGGTGGGGCCTCAGGCAGACCCTGCAAGGCCAGGCGGGCCACCTCTGCGCCACGTAGATGTTCGACATGCACAAGGTCATACGAGTTGGACTGGAGCAACTTGCGCACCGCCATAACGAAAGCCGGACTTAAGCAGTGGGCCGCCTGCAGGGGCAGCGCCTGGGGGAGCGCCCGCAGGTAGGCACGGAGGGTATCACTGCGCCGGTGGGCCACCGCCACGGTTTGCGCGAAGGGCGCAAGCTCGGCCAAGGCCGCCTGATCAGCAGCCCCGCCAACGGGGCAGACCAGGGTCAGTTGGTGGCCGCGGCGGGCGAGTTGGCGGATCAGCTGCAAGGGCCGCACCCGAATGGGCGAAGGCACATAGGGTAAAACCAGCAGGATGCGGAGGCTGCGGCTGGTGGAATCAATACCCTGGGCAGCTGTCGTCGGGAAACCTACAGACATGGGGACACCTCGGCAGGTTGGGCAGGTGATCGGCCCGCCCGGGTTAAGGCCGTAGCATAGGCGGCATCAACCTGGGGATTAACCACCCGCCAATCATAGTGGTCTTCCGCAATCCGTCGGCCCGCAGCTGCCAACTGGCGGCCCAATGCCGGGTCGCGCAAGATAGCAATCAGCGCTGCGGCAAAGGCTTGCGGGGTATCGCCAACCAGCAGGTGTTCGCCAGGATGAAGGTCAATCCCCTCGTAGCCGATAGTCGTCGAGACAATGGGCAGACCCCGGGCCAGCGCTTCCAGAATTTTGACCCGCATCCCCCCACCGGCCCGGACTGGCACAATCAGAGCAGCGGCCTGTTCGAGGTAGGGTTGGGGGTCATCAACATAGCCAGTGACCGCGATGCTCGGATCGCGTTCGGCCAGGCGGCGAACCTGGGCCGGGGGGCGCGCCCCGACAATCGCAAAACGCACTGCGGGAATCTCACGTTGCACAAGGGGATAGACCTCGTTGGCAAACCAGAGCACGCCATCAACATTGGGGGGCCAGAACATGGTGGCCATGCTCAAGATCGTAAGGGGCTGATCAATCCGGGTGATCGGCGGAGCGGCCCGCGCATCAACGGCAATCGGAACAACTGTAGTTGGCGGCAGACTGACCCCGATCTCGGCGGCAGCCAATTGCAAAAAGTGCAGGTCGGGCTCACTTACGGCCAGCAGGGCATCAAAACGGGCGCAGATCGCAGCCTCGTAGCGACGCAGGCGACGTGCTTCGAGATCGAGCAGCATGCGTTTGGGCAGCCAGGGTTCATTGGCGGCCATGCGGGCGACAATCGTCCAGACAGCATTGTGTTGATCGAGCACGCGTGCGCCTGGCAGATCAACTGCGAACTGGGCCATATTCAACTGATCAGGATGGATCAGATCAAAGGACTCGCGGGCGGTCAGGTCAGCCAGCAACTGGCGCAAGGCGGGTGACTCGTCGCGGCGCATCAGGAACGAAGTTCCGCTGAGCAGGCTAGCCATAAAATAACCAAGATCACGCCAACGTGAGCGCCGGAAGGGCACCGTATAGACGGCATGACACAGCCCGCGCAATTGTTCGGCGTGGGCTTGTTCTTGCGCTGAGCGCACCAGAGCCACGAGCGTCACCTCGTGGTGGCGTCCGAGATACTGCAACAAATTGTAGGTCTTGACCTTAGGGCCACTATCAGGCGGATAGGGCGCGACCAGGGTCAGCAGCAAAATGCGCATAGGAGTGTAGCCTTGTCAACAGCGGATGCCGGGCGTTGATGGCGCACAAAGGCCTACGAGCCTTCGCGCTCAAGGGAATGGTGGGAATGGGGTTGGGCGCCCAATTTGGCTACGGGTTCCAGCGTCAGCAGCACCGTTCCAGCCAATACCAGGATCAGCAGCGGGAGCACACTGAGCGGCCCGGCCAGACCAAGGGCCATGCCCAAATTGCGGGCGATATCACCATTGGCCCAGGCAGGCAGCACATACGCCGACCAGGTCGCCCGGATGGCATCACTCGGAAAGAGTTGCCCTGCCAGGGTTTCGCTCCAGACCAGCAGCAGCGAGAGCGTTGCCAGGCTGATCGCGACCAAACGCGCACCAGGCCTGAGCCACAGGCGGGTGATCGCCCATGCAGCGGGCAGGGCCAGGAAAGGAATCAGCGGCACAAGATAGCGTGGGCCAGCGGCAAAACCGCCCCACCACATCGCCGACGAGCCATAAAAGAGCAGCAGACTAAGGCTGGCAAGCAAGACAACCCACCATTCGGCACGCAAGCGGCGCTGCCGCCACCAGAGCACCAGCGCAGGGATAGCCAGCAGCAGCCAGGGAGCGCGGAAGAACAACCCGCGAAAGGAGCCAAAGGTCAAGCCGAACAAAGCTTCGAGCCGCGGGTAGGTAAGGCTCATAAAGCCGGTGGTATGCTGATCCTGCCAGAGGGCCGAGTGGGCATAACCGATAGGCAGGGGCGTACCAAACGCGACCAGATCATAAACAACAAGCAGGAGTAAGGGTAGTGCGCCACCAACAACCAGCGGGCCAAACCAGCGCAGACCACGCCGAACGAGGGCATAGAGGGCAATCACGATCCCGGGGAGGACGGCGGGATACTCGCTAATCACAGCCCAGCCGAGCAGCAAACCGCAGAGCAGCGCCCGGGCGAAGGACGAGCGTTGCGCATCCTCAGGATGGGGCCAGGCCACGAAGAAAGCGGCGAAAAGCAGGGCCGCCACAAACTGATGGCTATAGAAATTGCCAGCGTAGGGGGCCGCTGTCGTAGCGAGGCCAAAAGCCAATGCGCCGAAGGCCGCCGCGCCGGGACGCGCCCCTAAGCGCAGCAACGCCCAAAAAAAGAGCACGCCAAGCATGGCTGCGCTCGTCGCAACAACAACCAGAGTCAGGGCATACTGCACCAGCGCAAAGCGAATTTTCGCACTCGCGAGGCCACTCCCATCTTCGCGCAGCGTCTGTTCGAAGGCAGCCCCGCCGCCCAGGGCCTGAAGACGGGTTTGCACCGGCGGCAGATCAAGGATCGGCCGCAGCCCCAGATAGACCGGCAGCGCCATAAATGAGAGGCCCGGTGGTTTATCAGTATAGGTACGCCCGTTATAGATCGCGTAATCACCCGTATTGGCAACATACCGATCAATACTGACCGTACCATCGTCAACCAGCGCCAGCACCAAGTTCAACCGCGAGTTCTGGTTCCAGTCGGACCAGCGCGGCAGCGTATAGGCATAGCAGATCAACAAGAGGGCAAAGATCAGAAATGAGCGGGGCAGTGACCGCATACGGCAATCCTCTTAGGGTATGGTGCGCTGAAACAGTTGATAGGGGCCAGCGCTATAGATCAGTTGATAATCGCGGTCGAGGGTAGCTGGTTCATAAATCGCCGTGTAGGCCCCAAATGGCCCAACCAGCACATACGGAGGGGCAGCATCAAGGCCGGTATACACCACTGGTGGCCCACCAAGCCACTGATGGCGGACAGCCGGATCAAGCAGTTCGATCGGTACGAGGTGGTAGCGATGATCGGTGAACACCCCCAACTCAGGTTCCCAGGTTTCGATGATGGCATCATAGGCAACATTGCGATCAAGGTAGCTCGCCATCCGTTGGGCATCATCGCGGGGCGATAGCAAGCCATTGCCAGTAAGGGCAAGCGGGGCCACAATGACCAGGGCCAGGTAGGCCGCGCCAGCCCCAACTAGCACAGTGCGACGTTGGGCCCACAGGCTCGAAAGGAGGTCGGTGGCCATTGCGGCCACCGACAGGGCACCCATAATGACTGCTGGAAAAGCATAACGTGGCCAGCCAAGGGAGATGACGAACCACGCAATCCATAACCAAGCCATCAGGGCTGGCGCCAGGGCCGCGAAGGCGGGGGGGACTCGCTTGCGGCTGCGCCAAAGCGTATAGGCCAAGCCGGGAAGCAGCAAACCGCCGTATACCTGGATCAGGTAAACGAGCGCGCGCCGGGAGGCCTCGAGATCAAAGACAAAAATGGCTCCACCTGCGGCCTGGCGGGTCTTAGCCAGGTTAGCAGCAAAACCATCAGGACCCAAAAAGGTTAGCATCGCCACGGTCCAGATCCCGAAGCAAGCGACGGCAAGGATAGGCGGAGCCAAACGCAGCCACCATCCTCCGGCTCGGTAGTACGACCAATCCAGCAGAGCGAGCAGGGCGAGGGCTGGCGGCACAATCAGCACAAACTGATTTTTGGTCACCAGGGCCATCCCAAAGGCCAACCCAGCGAGCAGACTGTAGCGTCGGACGCGGGTCGGGGTTTGAATGGCCGCCGTATAGGCCAGGAGGCCAAGCAGCAGAAAGGCCACCCCGGGGACTTCGCCCAGCACCTGACGCCCATACTCAACCAGGCCCTCGAAGCGCAGCGTACGTGAGGCCAAGGCGAGCAAGACGGCCAGCACAGCAGTTGGCCAGCCATACAGGCGGCGGGCGAGCAAGTAGAGCGCCGCCAGGGCGAGCAGCATGTAGGCCACAATCACCAGGCGACCCTGCACCAGACCGACGCCACCGAGTTGGAACGCCGCCGCCACCGGCAACATCACGGTTGGACCAACGCCGATGGTGGGGCCAAAGTAACGAAACCCCTCACTGCTATAGTCGGCATACACCCCATAGCGTACTAAAGACTTGGGGACACGCAGATGGGAACCTTCGTCGAACCAGGTGGCGGGGGCGTAGGGCAGATTGATCAGAGCGATCAGCCCAACTAGGACGATCAGCCCAACCAGGATGACCCGTTCCCAGGTGTCACGACGTTGCTGTACCCCAGCTTCGGTGGAAGTGCGCGTCAGGAGCGGTTTCGCCATTGAGCCCTCAGATCAGTGCGATGGTGGCTGGCCAAGGTTGCAAGGTGGCGTGCTGATCATATCAGCACGCCACCCACGTCGATCTTAATCACCCGAACCAGCGAGGCGCTTGATCTCATTGGCACGCAGACTGCCACCCATCCACTTCAGATGGTTGATGCCGATCGTCCAGAGTTGGCCGAGGGTAGCGGGATTGGCGGCACCCTTCAAGAAGGTCTTGATCGGCCCTGGACGCAGCGACCACTCGCGGGCCGCCCGTTTGGCCCAATACTCAAGATCCTGGGAACTGAGGTGCGGATAGTTGAGCACCGTGTGGGAATACATATCGTAGTCTTCCCACTGGTTCATCTTGATCCAGCCATTCTCGACCGCTTCGTAGTAGAAGGGCGTGCCCGGATAGGGCGTAGCAATATGGAAGAGCGCAATGTCGACTGGGATGCGCTTAGACAGGGCAATCGTCTGCTGGATCGTCTCGACCGTTTCGCCGGGCAGACCAATGATGAAGTAACCCCAATTCATAATCCCGGCTCGATGACTGGCGGCGATCGTCTCCTCAATACGCTTGACGGTGGTACCCTTGCGAGCACGCTTGAGCACCGTCTCGCTGCCACTCTCTAGCCCCCAGGCAATCATAAAACAGCCGGCCTTGCGCATCAGTTGCAGTTCAGCCTCATCGACAAAGTCAACCCGGCTGTTGCAACTCCAACGCAACTGAAGGCCTTCTTTAATGATCGTATTGCACAGATCGTAGACGAACTCTTTCTTGACCGTAAACAAGTCAGCCTCGAAATGGATGTGGTGCATGCCCAACTCTTTGAGCATGATCATCTCTTTGAGGACGTGTTCGGGGCTACGGTGGCGCACACTGGCCTGGTAGGTAACGTGCTTAATGCAGTAGCGGCAGCCGGCCGGGCAACCACGGCTCGTCAGCACAAAGGTATACGGCCCACCAACAATCGGCACCTTGTACTTATGCCAGGGCAGCTGGTCGTGGAGCGGAATCGGCAGGCTATCTAGATCCTCAATGAAGGGGCGATCAGGATTGATCTGGACGGCACCGTGCTGATCACGGAAGGCAATGCCCAGGGTTTCGCGTAAGGCACGGGCAATCAGTTCGGAGGGAACGCCGAGGAAGCGGCCCCGCGTTGTCAGGTACGAGGCATCGGGGAAGGGCAGTTTACGCCAAGGGGAGGTCAAATCGGCATTGCCCACCGGCACAGTTTCGACGGCCTGCTCGCGTTCAACCTGCCGGTCAATAGTCTGAATGACATCAAGAATGCTCATTTCGGGTTCGCCGCGAATGACCACATCAAGGGTTGGGTAGCTTTCGAGGGTTTCGCGGCTCATCGGGGTCACGTGGGTACCAATCGCCATACTGACCGTGCCCACCGCCTTGCCAATGAAAGTGGTGCGCATATCATTGGTCAGGGTGGGGGCCGTCGCGTGGATGATCATGTAACGCGGCTTCTTCTCCCACATGTACTTCTCGAAGGTCTTCCAGTCCATCATCAGGCCGATGGCATCAATCACCTCGACGCTATAGCCAGCCTCTTTGACCACAGCCCCAATCTGGGCCAGGGCCGTTTGGGGCCAGATAATGCCGTCGCGGGTGCGCCGCCCGACGCGGGCGATATCGCGCAGGAACAGGTCACCATCGGGCGAGGGCGGATTCAGTACCAGCACATCAAGGCGGTTACTGCGTTCGCGGGGCATCTCGACGAAACGAATCTCACCGGCGCGCTCATTGGCTTTGGCGGGCGCAACGAGCTTGATGCCGGTTGTCTTATCACCGGGGGCAATCCGCGCACCGTTTGCGGCGGCGGAAGATTCACGCTCCTGCTCACTCATGGGACGGTTCTCCTTGATGCTGCGCCAGCGGCGCAGATGAATTCGGGGGATATGGGTTGGCCTGAAAGGGTGAAGCGATACGACGTGTCCGGATGGCAATCAATGATAATCTGAGCGCTTGAACGAGTACGATGAGCCAAAGCGCCAGCAGGATGGTATTGGCGACTGGCCCTACCAGCAGATGGAGCGGCTGATTCAGGGCGGCCAGTTCCACGCCGAACAAGAAGTCAATCGCCTGATGCAGTTCACTGGCAACGTGTTTCTCATACTCGTAGGCTAAGCCAAACAACAAGGCCGTCAACAACCAGGCAACCCGTAAGCGCGAGGGCTGTTGGTAGGCGCGGTAGCTGAACCAGATCGTAGCGGTAAGGGCCACGATAATCGGCCAGTTATGGCTTACCAAGACGATGAAATACCCGAGAACATAATGCCACTGGCCGAGGTTTGTTGAACTCCAGCGGACGAACGTCTCGTACAAGCAGTGCTCCTTACGCGGCTAGGTTCTTGGTCGAAGACACCACCTTAGACTTGCTGGGCGATCACCTCGCCGCGCAAGGCCGGTGCTGGGGTATAGCTCCAGTTCAAATCGGCTTCCATTTCAACATCGCGGCGGCTCAGTTCGGCCAGCACCCGGGCCAGACTCCAGGCGCTCATCAACTGCACCCCGGTAAGTACCAACAACGAACTGACCACTGGGGCAAACCATGAACTCGCCAGGGCCGGGTTGGTCAGGTCAAAACTGACTGCGGCAATGTAGGTCGCGAAGCCGCCGAGGATCGCCAGCAGACCCAGCCACCAGTAGTGCTTCTCGATTTTGCGGCCATTGCCACGGCGTCCAAACAGACCCTGACGGATAGGGCGGCGGTGGAAGAGGGCCACAACATAACTAAAGGTTGTGCCGGTGGTATACAACGTCACCCCTGCTACCGCCAGAACCAGGGCTCCGAAGATCAGTGGGAAGGACCAGCCGGGTTGACCCGCAACCAGGTGGAGCAGGGCCTGGCCACTCAGGATGAGCAGTGCCGCGAGGATCAAGGCCAGGCCGACCCCACCAAAAATGCGCACCGGATTGTAGGTAAGGGCCGTCCAGACAATCGATTTGGTGAAGCGCAGCCCATCACGCACCACGCTGAGCTTGCTCCGACCCGAGCGTTCTTTGTAGGGAATCGGTGTCTCGACAATGGTCAGACCTTCGTGAAGGGCACGGGTGCTCATCGCCGGGGTAAAGTCAAGGGTATTGGGCAACGGATAGATCATTGGCAAGACCGACCGGCGCAGCACCCGTTGACCACTGGCACTATCGCTGATCCGTACTTCGGCAACGACCGAGAGCATCGTTGCGAAGATGGTATTGCCAACCCGGCGCACCAGCGGCATTTCGCTATGGGCGCCAGCCATGCGGCTGCCAATCACCAGATCGGCACCTTCAAGGGCAAGGCGGCACATCTGGGGGTAGTATTCGGGTGGGTAGGTGCTATCGGCATCCATAAAGCCGATCAACTCCCCGCGTGCCTCGCGGAAGCCGGTCTTGAGTGCCCCTCCATAGCCGCGATTCTGCTGACGAATCAAGCGCACACGCTCGCCAAAACCCTGAACAATTGCGGCAGTGCCATCCTGCGAACCGTCATCAACGACGATGCATTCGAGATCGGTGACGCCAACAACGGCGAGTTGGGGCTTGATCGCCAGGACGCGCTCAACGATGGCCGCAATGCCATCCTCTTCGTTATAGGCTGGAATAACGACCGAGAGCATAGTCATGTCACGTACTCCTGCACGATCCGGCGGAAGGTTCCGACCGGGATACGATTACCGTTGGGTATAAGGCGGGTTGCCCGGGGCTTAATAGACCACCAGTTCTGGGGTTCGTTCCGGGAGAGGATTTTGACGGAGATCACGAACAATCCGGGCCGGGTTGCCTACGGCGACGCAATAGTCGGGAAGATCTTTGGTTACCAGTGCCCCGGCTCCCACCACTACATTGCGCCCAAGTGTTACCCCATCAAGGATGATCGCTCCTGAACCAATCCAGCTCCCGTCACCAATCGTGATCCCCTGAGCGGTAATGCCCTGCTGGCTGATCGGGCGGTAGGGATCGGCAAAGACGTGGTTTACCGCCAGGATTTGCACGAGCGTGCCCAGGTAGACGTCATCGCCAATGGTGATCCCGCCTTGCCCCCGCAGAATGCAGGCCTCGCCAATCAGCGAGCGGGCACCGATGCGAATGCCAGCCTGGGGGAGATCACGAAAGTTGTAGACGTGTAGAATGGCGTTTTTCATCACAAAGCTACCCGCACCAATGCTGATCCCGCCGGGGCAGGCGTGCAGATAACTGCCATGATCCAGATACACCCCGGCACCGAGGCGCACATTGGAAGCGAAACGGATGCGCACCCCATCCTCGATGGCCGCCATCCCATCCATCTGCAGAATGGTGCGGTAGACCAGACTGCGCAGCCCGATGCCCACCAGACTCGGAACCCAGCCCACCAGGTTCTGGACGAGTTGCTCGGCAACGTAGCGTCCAGGCGAACTTGCCTGTCGGTTGAGGTACAGACCGATCTGCCCACGCATCAGAAATCATCTCCGAGGCGCATCTTCAAGCGCGATCACGACACCCTGTTCGTAGCGGTGTTTGTACCATAGCCGACCGCTCTAACGGTGCGCTAAATTCGCGTTATGATGGACTGACAGTTCTGTTACGGTTAATCAACTCGCGCAGGGCGACCACGGTTTGTTCGGCTGCCCCCGCCCGGATTGGGGCCGGGTTGGCACGCAGTTGGGCCAGACCCTCGCGGCTGAGCCAGGTGTTGGCACCCGCAAGGATGCTCTCGTAACGGTTGCCAATCAACACCGCCGCACCGGCCTCGACCAGATAGCGCCATTCGGTCTCGTTGCGCACAATCAGTAAAGGTGTGCCAAGCACGCCTGCCTCTTCTTGTAGCCCTCCCGAGTCGGTGAGCACGGCTTGGGCTGCGCCAATCAGGCGTAGGGTGTCGAGGTAGCCAAGCGGTTTGCTGAGCCGCATGTGGGGTGCAAGGGTCAAGCCCTGCTGGCGCAAGGCCACTTCGGTGCGCGGATGCACAGGAAAGACGATGGTATGCTGCTCGGCCAACTGATTGAGGGCCTGCACCATGCCTGGGAGCACGGCGGGTACGGTATTTTCGGCGCGGTGCAGTGTTAAAAGCAGGTAGTTGCCAGGTTCGAGTTCGAGGTGATCAAGAATAGTCGTTTTCTGCGCATGTTCACGATTGCGCAAGACGGCATCAATGGCAGTGGAACCAATCGTTTTGATGCGATCCTCGGGTAGGCCTTCGGCGCGCAGGTTGGCAGCGGCAATCTCATCGGCGGCCAGCAACAGGGCTGCGATATGATCCACAATAATGCGGTTCTGCTCTTCGGGCATGGTGCGGTTAAACGAGCGCCCTCCGGCCTCAAGATGCACGACCGGAAAACCGAGTTTGGCCGCAGCAAGCGCCCCGGCCATGGTGGTATTGGTATCACCCTGCACCAGCACGGCATCAGGTTGTTCGCTCAGCAGAATTGGTTCCAGGCGCGCCAAGATCCGGGCGGTCTGTTCGCCGTGGTTAGCTGAACCAACGCCCAGGGTATAGTTGGGGGCAGGGAGGTTCAGTTCTTCAAAGAAGATCGCGTCAACCTCATACGAGTAGTGCTGACCCGAATGTACCAGAACATGCGCGAACTGTTCGGCAAGCAGGGGGATCACCGGCGAAAGCTTGATGATCTCAGGGCGCGTGCCCAGAATGGTCAGAACCTTAGGCATGGGCGGTCTCCTCGGCGTAGGCAAGCTGGATGCCATAGTAGCGTTTCAGAAAGAGCACCAGTTCGTGGTAGATTGGATCGGACGAATTGGTCATCAGCCGCCGATCAAGATCGAGCCAGAGGGCGGGTGGCACAGGACGCCAGGCCGGGCGGTTGATCAGCCAGATCGTCCGGGTGGCTGCTGGTGCAGCGGGTACGTCGCCGTGGGCAGGGGCGAGCGCTAGCGTATAGGTTTGCCCCTGGTAGCGGAAGTGCAGGGCGGTCGCCTCCTCCTGTATACGTAAGCCGTAGCCTTCGACCAGGATCAGGGCGCTGAAGTGGCGCAGGATCTGGTTCACCGCAGCATCACGGCGGCGCGGCGTCATCACCCGGCGCATGCGTGCCATCTCGCCAACAATCCGCGCCGGATGGCCTTCGACAATGCTGCCTGGTGGGATGCTGCCGCCCACCACACTCCGTGAGTTGACAAAACTATTGCTCCCGATCTCGGTACCTGGTTGCAAGAAGACTCCGGCCGCACACCAGACATACTCGCCAAGCGTTACCGTGCCGAAGCGCACCCAGTACCCTTCGGTGTAGGGCAGAAACGAGCCGTGGGTATAGACCATGCAGCGTGCGCCCAGGGCACTCCAGTTGCCGAGACTGACCTGTTCTTCGGTATTGATCAGGCATTGCGGGCCGACATAGCTGTGTGCCCCTAGGCGCAAACCGCGTGCCCCATACACCAGCGTGAAGCTACTCACCAGCGCGTATGGCCCGATCACCAGGTCGCCATCACAGCGGATCAGGGTTAAGGCCCGGATGGCACAGTGGTCGCCCAGTTGGATCTGGCGACCCATCACACTGGCGAACCAGCCGATCTGGACGTTACGCCCAACCTGGGCCCCACAACCGACCCGTAACACCCATGGCTTCAGGGCGGGGGGGAGGATAAAAAGCAGTGCGAAGATCAGGGTGCGAATGCTCATGGTGGTTTGCGCTTTTCAGCTTTCAGCTTGCCCTTACGTGCAGTCCAGCTTCTTGTTCCAACCCCAGACTGGCCCGCTCAAGGATCGCCTGGCGCCTGGCCCAGTGGTTGGCAACTTCGTACGGGGTGGCAAACCAGATTGCGCCACGGCGGTACAATTCGGCCCAGAGTTCGCGGTAGGCCGTAGCCCAACCGGGGAAAAGGGCTTCATCGTAGACGTATTCGTGGACATCAACCAGCAGCAGTCCACCATGGTTGGCGGTGGTATTGACCAGTCCCCGAAGCAGACTGGCCCGATCACCGGGATTGTTGGCCCGTTGACTAAAAAGCTGGTCATCCATCCAGGCGGTGGGCAGTTGCAGTGTACGGATGGGCCGTCGCAGCCCGGCATGCCAGGGGTAAAAGGGCCAGTTTGAGCCACGACGCCAGCCTAGATAGCCGTTATGAGTCAGCGAGGCGTCATAGTGCAGGCCAAGCTGCTCGTGGAGCAGCAGGGTTGCTGCTGGTTGATGTTCATCGAGGTGCCAGTAGTGGTGGCGATTCCCGTAGATGGGTTGGCCACTGGCGGTTGCCAGGCGCTCTCGTTCCGCTGCAAACTGGTTGATATCGCGGTAGGCCAGGTAGCTGGCGTGCAAACCGATCTCCCAGCCTTCAGTTGCCAGTTCGCGGAAGAGGGCACGGAAGGGTGGGGCGGTAATATCGTAGAACGGGTCGGGCAGGCCGGTGGCATACTGACGGAGTGACCCCTGCCGGGCAACAAAATAGAACGCCGAGCGGGCTCCAAACGTGCGTTCGAGCTCCATCCAGGAACGAAAGTGCCAGTGGCTATGGTTTCCCGTAGCTACTGCGAGCGCACTGCTAAGCCCGGCAGCCCCCTGGCGGGCCAGAATGCGCAATGGCTCGATCCAGCGAATCACTTCTGGGTAGTCCACGTCGTGACCGCAGGCGGCGGCGAGGGTGGCTCGTCCGGGCCAGCGCGGTAGTGGTGGGCCGAGTTGCAGGCTGGCAAGTTCCTGGGCGAGGGCCGTGCCGATGGTCGAAACCAGGGCCTGTCGCAGGACGTTGTGTTCCAGTGTGGGTGTGCCACGCAGATCAAGATAGCCATGCTTGCGCTTCGGGTGGTGGGCTTCGTCCTGACCACTGAGCAACCAGAAGCAGTCAAAGATCAGATCTCGCTCGATCTGAAGAGCGCCATTCTGCCGAGTCAGCAGCGCTTGCCCGGCAGCCTCGCCCCGAAAACGCGGGTAGCTCCAGCCAACCTGGTGTTCGACTCCAGCCAGGATGGCCCGGGCTGGTTGGGCCCAATGCTGGGGGTTGGCGCGGATGACCAGGCGTGCTGTCGGGGTTTGATCGGCTCGAGCGAGATAGGCCAGATCGGTTGGGCCACTGCCCCATGGCTGTTCAACCCAGGCGTAGCCCAGGGCACTCAACAGCGTGCGCCAGGTGTAACTCAGTTCGGGGCGGTAGGCTTCCAGCGCAGGATCAATGCTGAGACTCAGCCGGGTGGTCATCGCTTACCTCGGCTCGGCGCGCCGCATCGTTTTAAAGCGCGCACTATGCAGATCATGATCGGCGATCTGGATTTTGACCGGTATCTTGTAGGGGGCGAGCCGCTCGCTACAGAAACTGCGCACCCGCCGCTTGAGTACGCCCAGTTCTTCAGGTTCGTGCAGACTCAGACGCGCCGTCACAATCTGGCCCGTGATTGGATTGGCTTCGCCCACGACAATTGCGGCCCGCACATTCGGGAGTTGCAGCAGCACACTTTCGACTTCGGCGGGATAGACCTTCTGACCGCCAACATTGATCAGTTCGCTCCGCCGCCCTAGAATGCGCAGGTACTCGCCATCCACTTCGACCACATCCTGAGTGTTCATCCAGCCTTCGGCATCAAACGGGCTGGGGGCGTTCAGGTAGCCAAGCATGGCCGACTGGGCGCGAATCCAGAGGATGCCATCAACCACTTTGGTCTCGAAGCCTTCGCCGCCTACCTTGACCCAGAGTGAGTTCGATTCCCTGGATTTCGAACGCAAGATGCCCAATTCCGAGAGCCCATAGGTCTGAAGGAGTTGCACCTGCGGAAAGAGTTCGTGCAACCGTTGTAGGGTACTGGCGGGCATTACCTCGGTGCCGTAGGTGATCAGTTCCAGCGACGAGAGATCGTGGTGCTGGTAGGCCTCGGAGATCAACAGCAGATTAAGGAACGTCGGTGAGGTTGGCAGGCTCTGCACGCGGTGGCGAGCAATGGCCTGGCAGACCACTTCGGGATCACGTTCGGTCACGGCCACCACGGTTCCGCCATTGGCCAGGGTATAGAACAGCGTATTGATGCCGCCGATGTGATCAAGCAGCAGGAAGGTCAGGGTGATACGGGCATGGCGAGGGAGCTGAAACTTCTCGAGTAAGGGCGTAAAGTTGTGCAGGGCTGCTTTGCTTTTGCCGGTCGAACCCGACGAAAAGAGCACCAGGCCAGGATGTTCGCTATCGAGCAACTGGCGGGTCAGGGCATTGTTGACAGTGCGCGGGAAGCGCTCGATCTGCCACTGATCGCCCTGATCGAAACGGATCGCGGTCTGCACTTCGGCAATTGCCAGAAACTCAGTGCGATGCGCTTCGACTGATTTGGTCAGCGGTACAACAATCGCCCGCCGCTCAATCAGCGCCAGCAGCAGGCTCACCGCATTGGGCGAATAATCACCTTCGAGGGCTACGACCTGACCTGGCCCAAGATCGTGCTCGGTCAGTTCGCTCTGCCAATTGGCAATGCGCTGCAGCAAATCCCCATAGCTAACCGGCTGATCCTGCCAGACAAGAGCTGGTCGATCAGGCCACTGCTGCATGCGCTCAAACAGCCAGGCAAGTCGCATCATCCACCTCCTCCAAGATAGATCACCTGACCAGTGATATAGTCGCTTTCGGGGCGGACAAAGAAGTCCACAACATTGGCAACATCGGCGAAAGTGCCAAGCCGTGGGATCGCGAGGCTATCCAGAATCTTCTGGATCTTGTCTGCGGGAACGTTCCGGATCAGATCGGTCGCAATCGGGGTTGGCCCGACGGCATTCACGGTGATGCCAAGCGGGGCCAACTCTTTGGCCAGGATGCGAGTAAGCAGTTCGACTGCCCCTTTCGAGGCGGCGTAGATCGCCTCGCCTTCGAGGCGCAGCGGAACGGCAATCGTGCTGAAATTGATAATTCGGCCATAGTTGCGGCGGCGCATCACTTTGGCGGCCTCGCGACAGACCAGAAAACTCCCAACTACATTGGTGTTCAGCAGACGGTTCAGGGTGGCGACTGGTACTAACAGGGCATGGTTCATCGAGGCGATCCCGGCATTGTTGATCGCAATATCGAGCCGTCCGTGGCGACGCTGGATCGCCGAACACATGGCCCGCACCTGGCTCTCGTCGGTGACATCAACCTGGTGGTGGCTATAGCCGTCGAGGGTCCACTCGGGCACACTGCGTGAGCAGCCCTCGACCAGGTAGCCACGTTGCACAAAATGTTCAGCGAGGGCCTGGCCGATCCCTTTGCGGGTACCGGTGATCAAGACAACCGGACGCTCAACCACGCTCAAGCTCCTCGTTGATCAGCAGTTCGATATAGTCGGTCAGACTGCCCACTGTACGAAACGGGCTATGCTTCTGCGACATCGCCCGGTCGTCGGCCAGGGTCAGCAGCAGGTCGAACTCCTCTTCAAGGCGCTGTTCAAGCTCGACGATGAGGGTTACCAGGGCCAACGAGTCGAGCACGGCCTGTTTGCCCAACAGGCTGGTTGTCGCATCAAGTTCCGCCGGCATTGGGCGTTCGCTCTGGTTGATCACCTCACGCAAACTGTTGAGCACAAGCTCGCTGATGGTCGTACGTGCAACGGACTGTGGCTGCATTGGTGTGTTCTCCGGGTACAGGTAATGTTAGTTGGCGTTGTAGAGTTGTTGAGTTGTTGAGCTGTCAGGTTGTCCTAACGCATGTGAACTTCGCGACGGGCTGGTTGGGTCTCAGGTGCATGCTTGCGAATGAGTGGCAGGTAGATCTGGATCGAGCGTTGCGCCACAATCGGGGTGGCGGTCATGGCAGGTGTATGCGTATTGGTACTGATCGGTATGTAGGTGGCCGTAGTGGTAGCGGTCGGCGGCAGATCGGTGCCCGTGGGCGTATTCGTGGCCGTCGGCGGTAGATCGGTAGCCGTAGGTGCAATAGTAGCGGTCGGTGGCACCGGGGTGTTGGTCGCGGTCGGGGTGATGGGCGTATTGGTCGCGGTCGGGGTGATGGGTGTATTGGTCGCGGTCGGGGTGATGGGTGTATTGGTCGCGGTCGGTGGCACCGGGGTGTTGGTGGCCGTTGGTGGCACCGGGGTGTTGGTCGCGGTCGGGGTGATGGGTGTATTGGTCGCGGTCGGGGTGATGGGTGTATTGGTCGCGGTCGGGGTGATGGGTGTATTGGTCGCGGTCGGTGGCACCGGGGTGTTGGTGGCCGTTGGTGGCA
>JBLWKA010000030.1:0-43209 GCA_048381555.1 Oscillochloridaceae bacterium umkhey_bin13 | reverse complement strand
TCCCAATCGGGATCAACCGAACTGATGGCAAAGCTTAGGCGAGGATTGTAAGTAACACAGCGTTCGCTGGCATAGGCTTCACCGCGTGGGCTGGTCATGGGTTGGCCCCCGCGGCGCAGCGCACGGAGCCGGAAGCAGTACTGTTGACCAGCACGTAGCCCTGCGGTCTCTAGTTCGAGCGGGGCCACAAGTTCGGTGGGCAACAGACGTCGTTCAAGCACCAACCCCTCGTTGCCCCAGAGTTCAAGGGTTACCTGGTCGAGGGACGAGGGGTTGCTGATGCGTATCTCGAGACGATAGCGATCATTGGCCTCATCATAGCTTGGAAGCAGGTCAATCGTAGCTGGGGCGGCATAATCAGCCTCTGAAACAAATTCAAAAGCCTGACTTATGATTGCCCCATCAGCAAGCGTAAGGCTAAGCACCGCCCGATTGCTACCCCGGCTCGGAAAAACGATGGCTTCGGCGACCCACTGACTGCTTAGCCCAGCCATGGCCTGTTGGAACAGTTGCTCAAGGTCGCTCCGTTGGCCTAGGGTACTGAACCCACCGGTATTATTGGCCAGATCGGTCAGTACCATGCGATCCAGATTGGCACAGGCGGCGGTATCACACAGACCAATCGTATAGATCGGGATCCCGCGTTCTCTGGCTCCACTAATCACATTTTCGACTGCCCGACTACTACATGGGTTCCCTGTCCCATCATCATCCTTGCCGTCCGTAAACAGCAGAATCACTTGGCGCTCAAGCGGGCTAGTGCTACTCGCCTTCAGGGTTTCGACAGCCTGAAAGGCCGCATTGTACAGACATGTTGGGGCACGTTCGGCTGGGCGGATGGCATCAAGCGCCTGGCCGACCAATTCGCGGTTTGGGGTAAAACTCTGGAGTAGGCCAAGAGGATCGGCGGGGCCAAGTTGGGCAAACTGAGCTACTCCGATCAAACTACCCTCGGGTGCGGCACTGACCGCTTTTTTGGCTGCTACCCGTACCTCGTCAATCAAAGGGCGCATACTCCCGCTGGCATCTATCAGCAGAAGGATCGTAAGTGGAACCTGCGGCGCACCGATCTGGGCTTCGACCGGTGGTTCGCGTGAGTCGAGGAGTTCGATCTTGCCCTGCTGGTTGAGGCGCACCTCGTTGCGCAGAACCGGGCTACCATCGGGGTTGCGCAGCGCAAAATAGACCTGCAGCCCCAGTCCATCAGGCTGTGGCGTTGTAGTCGTATAGGTAATCACAATAGTTGGTCTACCCTGGGCCTGCAGCAAGGGCGTAGGTAAGCCTATGAAAACCAGGCTTAGGCTCAAGACCAAGAGGAGGAGCAACAACTGCATCAGTCTTCCTTTGCAGGCGTGGCCCGCACCATAAAGCGGAAGATTAACTCGCTATTAGGGAGGCGGATCTGATCGTCATGGCGCAATGGGTGGGGCTGTCCATCAAGGGTTAATGGGGGCTGATCAGAACGGATCAGAACAATTGGATTGTGGCGGGCTAGGCTCACAATCTGATACGCACCCGCAGCCGCCCGAATCTCGGCATGGCGTCGTGAAACGCGCAAGCCATTGGGATAGGGACCCAAATCAAGGGCCAGCGGGATGTCGTTGGGCAGACTACCCCCTGAGCGGCCAATGATCGCGGGGAGCCAGCGCAGTTTGCTCAATTGGCCAGTGCGCTGTTCGAGCAGATAGATCGCATCAGGAGCGGCGACAGTCCCGCTAGGCACCGGCCCACTCCGTTCGTGCAGCACCAGGCTTGTCTCATTACTGACCTGTTCACTCAAGGGTTGGTCGTCGCGCAAGGGCTTGCCTTGCGCACGTAGTTGGTAGTCAGCAGGTTGTTCACTCAGATAGGCGAGGTCACGTGCAAATTCACGCAAGATCGCCTCGATCAACTGCGGGGGTGTCAAATGGGGCAGAACCAACGCTTGCTGACGCGGCTGCTCAAACACGTCAATCCAGAGGGTCAAACGATCGGAATGGGTCATACGCATACCAATCCTTTAGCTAGGCTGGTTTGTTTCAGGTTCAGGTTCGGCAGGTGGCTGCCACTTGGCGCGTAACATATCAAGGATATTGCTTTCATCAAAATCAGCATAGAGATCGGCCACCATGGATCGTAAGCCTGGTTCTTCAAGTTGCACCAGGGCGATGCGGCCCACCTCGATCAGTGCATCGGGATTATGCCAGACTCCGGGTTGGATCAAGTGTTCCAGGATCGGGGTGGGCCAACTGGGATCGGTCTGGTGGGCCTGCCATTCACTGCGAGCCATTGCTTGAAGCAGATCACGCAGTTGGTCGAGAGGTTGGACGACTGGTCCCTGGCTTGGTGCTTGAGCCATGCTCGGCCAACGTGCCTTTTGGCCGCTCCAACGCTGCCGTGCGCTGCTAATCAACCGATCCATCGCGGCTGCGATAATCTGATTGGCCTGATGCGGATCGGTGGTGCTGCCGACCTCGGGGTAGGGTGTCGCAAACTGGATCTGCTGAGCCTGGCCTGCTTTAACCAGAAAGCCCCGCCCGATTGGTAATTCGCGATTGCGTAGGGCTGTTGGGGTCCGCACAACCTTCAGGGCCTCGACACTGGCAGCACTACGCAGGCCAACCCCCAAGCCGGGGGCCAGGATATTTCGACGCAGATCATTGGCCTGGGTTTCGGGGCTGCTTGCCATAATCCAATGCACGCCATAACGACCAAAGCTACGGGCTAGCATCGCGAGTTGGCGGCTCAGCCGTTGCTGTTCGATCAGATCGAACAATTCCTCGGCATTATCAAGCAAGACTACCAGTTGCGGACGGGTCGGGCCAGCAGCTTTCAGGGCCTGGGCGGCTCGTTCTAAGCGATTGGCGAGATCCTCGAGTTGTTCTGGTTCGGTCACGCTGATCAGCACATTGGGCAAGCGATCAAGGCGTTGTTGACCGCCATACTCGGCGAGGCGACCTTGCAGATCGATCAGTACCAGTAGCACCTGCTCGGGGCTGTAGCGTTGGGCCAAGGCGAGGGCAAGCGTTCGTATGGCCGTCGTTTTGCCCGAGCGTGCTGGCCCGAGGATGGCAACATGGGGCCCCATCTGCTGAAGGTTAACCAGCACTGGTTGCAGGCTACTATTGTACCCAAGCACGAGCTGGGGGTAGCCTGAGTCTGGCGGGGGGAGTTTATGCAGCAAAGCGGTCAGATCAAGCTGATCAGCAAGCACCTCTACGGGATCGGGTAGTTCGGTGATTTGGCGTTCGTCGCTCGCCTGCTGCATCATGCGGCCAAGTTCGGCTAGTTCATCGGCTTCGGCCCGCCCTAACTGGCCGGTGGCTGAAACCCATCCCAGTGGTAGGGCGGCTTGGATCAACAACGGACGGTCGGCGCTGCGTCCATAGCCACGGCCCGGCAGCCCATCAAGGCTCACCGTACCGCGCCCTACGATCTCCATGTAACGATCCGGATCGGTCTGATTGAAGGTCAACCGCTCGTTAAACAGCCCATACAGGCGTGAACCGAAGCTCGCGGGGGTATTACAGGCCACTACAAAACTTATGCCCACGCCGAGCGAGCGTCGTACCAAGGGCAAGACCATGCCTTCAACCAAGCTCTCGTAACCCTCACGCAGGCTGACCAGGCTGTCAATCAGTACCACAATCGCTGGGCAGATCCGTTCAGGATAGCGTTGATGGTAGGCGCTAAGATTCTGGCAACCGGCCTCGCTGAACAGGCGCTGGCGCTCATCAGCGAGCGCACTTAGAATCTCGAAGAGGCGCTGGATCCGTTCGTCAAAGCGCTCTTCGTCGGCATAGATCACGCTTCCTAGGTGCGGCAACCCTTCCAGGGGGCGCAGACTGCGTCCACCAAGATCAACCGCATACAGATGCAGTTCATCAGGGCGGTAGCGGGCGGCGAGATCGACCGTCAGGGTGCGTAAGAGCGTACTTTTGCCACTCTTAGGATCACCAAAGATAGCCAGATGGTTCTGAGCCAGATCGATCAGCAGTGGGCGCTGATCGGCCTGTTGGGGATCATCAATCAAGCCAGCCACCGCTGTCAGTGGCTGATCCGCCCAATTGACGCCGGGCCAGAGCGTAGCACTATCACCATTTACCCAGTCGCTCAGGGTCGGATTGAGGATGACGGTCTGATTATGTTTTACATCGTGGTGTGGGGTCTCGAGGCT
Organism: Oscillochloridaceae bacterium umkhey_bin13; assembly: GCA_048381555.1. GTDB lineage: Bacteria > Chloroflexota > Chloroflexia > Chloroflexales > Chloroflexaceae > Viridilinea. The sequence goes on along the minus strand of JBLWKA010000030.1, from coordinate 39,053 downwards.
CAGGCTTGAGGGCAGAAAGCCATGCCAAGGCCGGGTGATCGGCAGATCACGTGCCAAGCTATGACTCATTGCGACCACCCGATCAAGGAAATTGGGAACCTGTTCGGCGATGCGTTCTGGTGGGGTGGGACGTTCAGGCCAAATCACGGCTGCGGGGCGCAGATCGGGTTGCTCGTTACCAGCCCAGGCAATCTGGATCAACTCGCTATTATCATTGCCAACTTGGAGCACACCACGGCCGGGGATACTCGGCAGCAGCGCGGCATCAGGGCGGCGCAGCAACTCGCGGCTCGTTTCGGCATCCTCGACGCGGAGGCAGATCCGCAGCTTAATATTGGCCCGCATTTGATCCGAGACCCCTTTCGGACGTTGCGAGGCCAAAAAGAGATTAATGCCAATTGAGCGCCCGACCCGCGTAATACTATCAAGTTGCTGACGATACTCGGGGTTGGTATCAATCATTTCGGCATATTCATCAATGATAATCACCAGATGCGGATAGGGTTCGCGGCTCAGATGGTAGCCACGTTTCCGATATTCGACAATATGGCTCACCCCACTAGCCGCATTGAGGGCTTGACGGCGGCGAATTTCGGCCTCGATCGCGGTAAACATGCGATGGACGGCTGAACGATTCAGGTTCGTCACAATATCAACACAATGGGGTAATTGTTCAAAGGGTTTGAAGGCCCCGCCCCCTTTGAAGTCTACCAGCACGAAGGTCAATTCCTCGGGCGAGTAGCGCAGGGCCAAGCTGAGGATCATCGTCATGAGCAGTTCAGATTTACCTGAACCACTTGTTCCGGCGATAAGGCCGTGGACACCATCTTGTTTAGCCGAAAGCACGAGGGTCCGCGGTTTTTCGCCTGCTACTAGGCCAGGGGTTAGTTGCAACCAGTCGGCGGCTTGCGGACTTGCCTGGCGGGCCCAGTTATGTTGGGCCAGTTCACGCAGATCATCCAGCACACTCAGTGGTGTGAGGGCGTAGGGTTGGTCATGTTGACGGACCAAAAGATTGCGGAAGAGCAACTCGTTTGGCAGGGCCTGAATGCGCAGGGGTGGAGTGATGGTTTCACCTGTACTCTCGATAGCTTCGTGCATCGAGTGGCCCAGTTGTCGAATGCGACCTGGTTCACCACGCACTCGACCCTGGGCATCAAGGGCCCCAGGAATGAGCGCAATCTGGAAGACGAGGGCACGGCCCATCCAGCGGGTCATGCCCCGTCCAGCCAACTCCTCCAGGTCACCGGGATTGCTCCCGACCACGACCCCATACTCGCTTGGATCCGCCAGACGCAACGTAAAGCGTTCGGTAAAGAGGCTATAAAGCTTATTGCTGAGCGCAGCAGGGCGAGCGGCGGTGATCACCAGATGGATGCCATAGGGGCGACCCTGGCGGGCCAGACTGATCAACTGTTCGAGTGGGCCGTCACTGCGTTCACGGTTCCCGCCAAATGTATCGAGCAGTTCGGCCAGATTATCAATCAGCAAAACGACGGCCGGTTCGATGGTGCGGGATGCAGCGAGCGGGTTCTGAGCGGGGTTCGGATTCGTAGGCGGGCCTGCATTATATTCGAGCAGCGTATTGACCCCGGCTTCATTAAAGCGGCGTTTGCGCCCATCAACCAGATCGCGCAACTCGCTCAGCAGTTGCTGCACTTGTTCTTCGTAGCCACGTTCATCGGGACTGATGATCGTGCCAACATGGGGCAGTTCGCGCAGCATACTCAAGTCACGTCCACCGAGGTCAAGCACATGGATATGCACCATTGTGGGCGGGTAACTCGCGGTTAGACTAACAGCAAGTGAGCGTAATACCGTTGATTTGCCCCAGCCTGAGGCCCCAAAGATCACCGCGTGACCACGTTGGAGGTCAAGTGTTAAGGGGCGCTGGGTGGCTTCCACCGGATCATCAAGCATCCCGATAACCGGTCGCAGGAAGGTTTCGTCCCCATTGACCGTAGGCCAGCGGCGGCGGCCCCGGAACCACTCGCTGACTACGAGCAAAGGTGTCAAGCCCGGCTGACCCCGTTCACCAAAAGTCAGGGCAGTAGGCAAGGGGGGGGGCCAGGGAGCGGTAGGGGCAGCCTTGCCCCACTGTGTGCGAGTGATGCGCACGACCGACTCGAAGAAGCGGGCCGGCTCGCCCCGATCATTAAGGCTGCCATAGGGATCGCTATCACCAGCATAGGCTACCTGGATCAACTCCAGATGTTCACTGCCAACCTGTAGATAGCCACGGCCGGGCATCCCATTGGGCAGAAACGCTGCATCAGCTCGACGCAGTAGTTCGCGGCTGGTTTCGGGGCCTTCGACCCGGAGGCAGATGCGCAACTTAATGTTGGCCCGCATCTGGTCACTGACGCCAGTAGGGCGTTGCGAGGCCAGGATCAAATGAACACCGAGTGAACGCCCAAGGCGGGTAATGCGATCTAACTCTTCACCGAACTCTGGGTTATCGGTAATCAGTTCGGCATACTCATCAATAATGATCATTAAGAAGGGCAGTGGTTGGCCCTGGGCCCCTTGATGGCGGCCGGCCTGACGATACTTTACGATATCCCCATCGGTACGCAAGAGCTCCTGACGGCGTTCAAGTTCAGCGCGAATAGCGGTAAAAACCCGGCGCACGGCAGGTTTATGCAGATTGGTCAGGATATCCACACAGTGGGGCAGTTGCTCGAAGGGGGCAAAAGCCCCCCCACCTTTATAGTCAATCAGCACAAAATTGAGCACACTTGGATCGTAACGCAGGGCCAGCCCCACCACGATACTCATCAAAAGTTCGGATTTACCGGCCCCGGTACCACCAGCCACCAGGGCATGCACACCATCAGCTTTGGCCTCGAACCGCAGCGTGCGGGTACGTCCGCCAGCCATTACCCCAAATGCCACCCTCAGCCAGTCAGCCTGTTCGGGTTTGGTACTGGCCTGCCAGGCCTCTTGCATCAGACTTGGCAGCGTACTGAGCATGTTCTGGTCGAGGGGCAGGCGGGGATAGTACTGTTCAGCCAAGAGTTGGGGTAGGGGGACCTTCTTGGGAAGGGCATCAACCCGGATCACGGCCCGGAAACTGCGCCCGGCAGCCTGCTCGTTCGCGACATGGTCGTTGATGCGCTGGATCAGCAGATCGAGTTCGCGCATTTCGGGGCTTGCCAACCCATCGGCCCGTTTCAACTCAAAGGGCAGCGCGGCCTGAAACGCCAGCGGTTGATTACCAACCCGGGTATAGCCGCGACCGGGCAAATCGCCAAATTCAGCGACCGTGGCCCCCAGGATCGCCCGGTAATCCCCTGCTTCAGCCATTTTCAGCGCGAACCGTTCGGTAAACAGATTTGTAAGCTGATTGGGCAGATCTTCGAGCCGATTAGCTGAGATGACCAGATGAATCCCATAGACACGGGCCTGGCGTGCCAGTGCCGTAAACTGATCAAGCACACTTTCAGGCGCATCACCAGGATCGCTAAAACTCTCGACAAACTCAAGCAGATTATCCAGGATCAGCAAAATACTCGGTTGGCGACTGGTCGGATTGGCACGATTGTAGTCATAAATACTTTCGAATCCAGCAGCACTGACCAACGCTTTGCGGGTGTCGATCAACTCGTTACAGCGCCGGATCAATTGGGTGACCCGTTCGGCATAACTCGCATCATCAGGTGTAATCAGGGCTCCGACGTGGGGTAACCCCCCTAAGCCACTGAGGCTACGGCCCCCCAGATCAAGCAGGTAGATATGCAACAGATTGAGCGAGTGGCTCGCAGCGAGACTGAGCGCCATAGTGCGGAGCATACTACTTTTGCCCCAGCCAGACGCCCCAAAGACCACGGCGTGGCCGCGTTGCAGATCAACGACCAGGGGCAGTTGGCGCGCAGCATAGGGATTGTCAACTAGCCCGATCACAGGCCGCATGGTATAGCTCACATCGAGGGGTTCAACCCAGCCGCAACTGCCTTCGAGCCACCGATTGAGGGCTGGGCCGAGCGTCAAGACCGGTTCAGCCGCTACGCCGAGACGAATCTGGTTCAGGCTTTCATCATCAAGATAGACTGCTGCCGTAAGCGTGGGGCTCTGCGGATCCTGGGCGATCAAAGGCTCGGTGAGACTCAGGCTGACGGGTAACGGGCTGGGCCAGGGGGCGCGTTGGCGCGGCACCCCACTGCGTTGGGCGAGCTCAGCCAGATTTTCGATGATCGCCTTGTACAGTTCTGGCGGTTCGCGATCCTGGTTTGGATCGTATCCACCCGAGCGATCAGGCCAGATCACATTGGCCCGTTCGCCCAGATGGGCGCGATCACCACTATAGGCAACTTGGATCAGTTCGATATGCTCATTGCCAACTTGCAGGTAGCCCCGACCTGGGACGCCAGGTGGTAGATAGGCTGCATCAGGACGGCGCAGCATCTCGCGACTCTCTGGTGGGGTTTCGACGCGCAGACAGATCCGAAACTTGATATTGGAGCGCATCTGATCGGTGACCCCACTGGGGCGTTGGGCGGCAAGGATGAGTGAAACCCCTTGCGCCCGCCCAACGCGGGTGATGCTCTCGAGTTGGGCTTTATACTCCGCCCGATCAGCGATCATCTCGGCGAACTCATCAATGATAATGAACAAAAACGGATATGGTTCACCGCTAAGATGAAATCCCTTCCGCCGATAATCAACAATATTCTTAGTGCGCGTCGCGACATTCAAACGTTGACGACGTTGCATTTCGGCGGTAATTGCCGTAAACATACGGGTGACCCCATCACCCGCCAAATTCGTGATGATATCAACACAATGCGGAAGGTGCGCAAACTCGCTAAACGCGCCACCACCTTTGTAGTCTACCAGCACAAAATTGAGGGTTGCCGGGCTATAATTGATTGCCATGCCACTAATCAACGAAATGAGCAACTCAGACTTGCCCGAGCCGGTACTTCCGGCGACCATACCGTGAACGCCATCGCGTTTGGCTGAAAAGACCAGTTGACGGGGTTTATTGCCAGCCATGCGGCCTAAGCGCACACGCAGCCAATTAGCACGACGAACATCATGTTCGCTGCTTTGCCAGGCGTGCTGGGCGCTGCTCCTCACATCATTCAGCGAGCGCAGTCCTTCAAGTTCCAGCAAGGGCACACTGGTGGGCAGGTTCAAACCGGGACCTTGGCGGAGTTCACGGGTTGCCAGCAAGGCGGCAAGGCGGTGCATCAGGGCCAGATCGGCACGATCGGCCAACCCAACGGCCCGCACACTATTCAGGCCGATTTCGGCATAGCGAAAATGGAGGCGCTGCCCACTTGCCGTTTTGCTATTGGTATTTGGGGTCGTGGTTTCAATTTCGACCACTCCCTGGCAGCCACTCGGGGCTTTACTACGTTCGGGCACCAGAAAGATCACCGCTGTGCCCAGGGCTGCACCTTCAGTGAGCAGAATCGAAATCGCGGCATCGGCTTCAATATCGCTGAGTTCTGAAGGACTGCCGCCATTAAGCATATCTACGATTACCAGACAGAAAGGCTGGGTGGGCGAACCTTGTGTTGGTTGTTCTTCGTGTTCCTGAAGCCGAATCTTGCGCTGGGCCAGGAGTTTGCGTAAACCCTCGAAGAAGCGTTCGCGTTCCGAGACATCATCGTCGTGTTCCTGCTCGGTCGTCTGATTAGTGGGGGCGTCCAGAAAAAGAAGATTCGCGTCTTGCTCATCGGGGCGAGCGTGGGGTAACTGCTCGGCCCACGCCCAGGGGGCTTTCTGATCGGCACACAAAAAGAGGCGCAGATCGGCGGGGGCATGAAACACCACCGCATGGGCAATGATCGCCCGTGCCACATCGTAAACCCCCTGACTCTGACCGGCAAGGGCCAGGGCCGGGGCATAAGGCATCGGGGGTAAGTCTTCAGTGCTAGATTCGCTAGTTTCGTCGGTGCTCGGCGTTGCTACTTCGGGCGCTTGGCGCAGTGCTACCGTAAAGGGGGCCTCGCTGACAATCAGAGAATCATCGGCGAGTTTGCGGGCGGCCCGGGCATGGGCACTGCTAAACTCCTCGATGCCACTCAGTTGGTAGATTACAGTCGAGGGCAAGCTTCCGATCCCCAAGCGCACATAACCAAAATCATGATCGGCGACCCGCCGCTCCCACAGACGCATCACGGAGCGCAAACTGGTCGGCTGGCTTCCGGTGGGTTGGTGGGCCTGTTCGGTCAGATCGAAGGCGACCTGGGGCGAGGGGTAGTTGTACTCATAGAAGCGTCGCTGTAACCCATGGGCCTGATGCAACTCTTTGCCGAGTTCCACCAGGCGATCAGCATAGGCCTGATCTGCTTCGCGCCGTTGCCGTTGCTCATGCCGATAGCTGTAGATTGAGAAAGCGGTCGAAGCGAGTACCGAAAGGGCCATAGGGAGCAATAACCATGGATTACGCCCACTCGCCCCAAGGGATGAGACGAGCACATACCCAATGATCGTGATCAAAGGCAAGACAATTTGGACAAGGCGAGCCTGCCGATCTTCCTGGGGATTCGGCGGTTTGGGGAGCGGAATCTGGGCAATTGGTAGCTCGGGCTGGATCCGCGGCGGTCGATCAAGCAGGCGCTCGTCTGCCATAGCTTCCTCTTTTGCACCATCCACTGTCAGAGAACGAGTCCTGTGCCCACGCCATACAGACTGAGCAGTGAGGCGATCAAGGCAGTGGCAAACGCGATGATCAAAATAACCACGGCAATCTGCATAGCGGTTTCGCCACTTGGCAACCAGCGCCGTGGTGCGGGCGGGGGCGTGCCGAAGAGCGCCAGCAGTTCGTGCGCTAGCGGTTCGGCGCTCGGATGTCGATCAATAGGATGTGCGCTCAGCATACGCTCCACCAGGGTCGCTACTTTGGCCGCATCCTGGGCCCGACTAAGCGGGGCAATCCTCCGGGTAGGCGTGGCGTTTGCCGCAGCATTTTGGTGGGTCTGGCTTGTTCCAAGGGCCGGATGTCCGGCGAGCATCTCGTAACTGATCAAGCCCAGGCCATAGACATCAGCCGGATAACCGGGCGGCCCATTAACTGGTGGGGCGAGTTCCGGGGCGGTATAGTCGGGGGCAACTACGTCGGGATACCAATCCCGTTGGAAGTGTTGTGGTTCGCCCGCATCCCAGACAACGCCCAGATCGATCAGGAGCACCTCGGGGGCATTGCGCTCTTGATCAAAGCGTACCAGGGCTGATTGGGGACTTAGGGCCAGATGGAGCCGCCGGTGACTATGCATGGTTGCCACAGCGGTTGCGAGTGCCGTAGCGATCCAGCCCACATGAAAGAGCCATGGTTGCGGATGCTTGAGCAAGTGATCGGCGAGAGGTTCGCCCACAAAATGCTCGAAAACACAAAAATAGAGCAACTGTTTGCCCAGCGCCATGCGTCCATACGGACTTTCGTTCAGGGCAAGGTTGGTGTACGGGGGGCGGAGGGTTGGCATATAGGCCGGTGCCTGCCCCTTGCGCTGCATTTGCTGGAGCAGATGCGCTTCGCGTTCAAGGCGCTGGGTATGTTCTTGGCCGGGATGCGCTACTTTTAATAAGAGTTTCTCGCCTTGGCGGCAAGCTTCGTAAAGGACTGCCGAGGGCAAGATTACAATCGGGCGGGTAATTTCAAGATCGCCTAACCATTCGCCATAGTCCAGAATACGTGGTGCCATTTCGGCCTGGCAGCGTACGTCCTGGCAGAACAATTTGCCATCAGGCGCACTCCGCGCACAAATCAGGCATGTTTGACGCATAACGATCTCTTCACAAGCCACTGGGAGGGCGTAGCCCTCCCAGTATGCGCCTATTCAGACGCTCTAGCGACACCCGGGATGATGGCTAGACTAGTAAAAACGGGTTGCACCGATCGCATCCCCGCGCTCAAAGGCATCAGCCGAGGCTTTCACATCACCACACAACTCGGTAAATTTGGCGGCTAACTGCTCGATATAAGGTTTGATCATCTCCAAAAACTGGATGACTGCGGCACCACCAACGTTCCCAATAAACGCCGTTGACTTGAGGGTCAAGATCAGCATCTCGAGGGCTTTGGCAACCATTTTGAGGGTGTCGCCAATTGTGCCGAGCTTATCACCCATGGCGCGCACAGCAGGCACGTCCATATAGACTTCGTTAGGTTCAGACATTGGTATGCTCCTCTGGCGTCATGGACGACGCATGATGATCCTAATAGAACTCGAAGGCGTCGTACAGGCGACTGCGCACGAGGCGTTCGATGCTCTCATCAGCGCGCTCGATCACTTCGCGGGCGTGGACAATATCGTTGTTCATCTGGGTGATCTGTTCGGCCACCCGACCGACCCCAGGGATCATCAGACTCGAAAGCTCATTGACAAACGCATCAGCACCGTTGCCCCGCCAGATCCCTCCGACGACAGCTTGGATCATCTGACGCGCCGGATTGAGGGCCTGTTCGTTAACAATTTGGAGCTGTCCGTTCATCTGGGACAGTACACTCTCGAGTGCGGCACGGGCCAGTTTAAGCAGAAACTCGGTAGCCATGGGCAGAAGCCTCCTGTTTAGGTTCAGTCACCGAACTTGCCACGCGAGGTGTTATCGGCCTCACGCATTGCGGCCACTGCGGCCTGGACATCCTGCTCCATCTCTTGGAATTTATCAGTAAGCCGGGCCAACGCGGGGCAAAGTTTGTTGCGGATCGCCTCGACAAAGGCGGCCCCACCGCGTCCACGTAGCGCACCCTGATCCAGCGTATTCGCGATACTCTGCAACTCTTGCATGGTATCCTGGAGTTGTTCAGTGCCTGCGTTAAAGGTTTTCGCCATCTCGTCGGCTAGGTCGTAATTGAGTTTAATCTCATCCGACATGCACGGGCTCCTCTCTTGATCAGGATCGTTTGAAGGGGGCGGCCGCTTCTTCTTCGGCCTGGCGCATCACCTGGACAATCTCTTTGGTGGCCTGGCTACTATCATTGAGCACATTGTAGAAGCGTTGGCAGGCCGGTAACAGTTCACCGTTCATCTCATCGAAGAAGGCGCTGGCCCCGCGTCCAATCCAGCCCCCTTGTTCGAGTTGGGCCATGCTCGCCTTGATCCGTTGGGTCATCTGCTGGATAGCCTGCGCTTGTTGTACAAACCGGCTTGCTACCTGGTTCAGTTGCTCGTACTCAGCCCTAATCTCATCCATTGCCTACTCCTCGACTAACGCCCTCTGCCAGACTTACACAGGGCGTGCTTGGATCAAACCTTCCGGTCAGCCTGAGATTTGGATCAACCTACTGGTGTATGTATGCTTGGTTTCTAGTGCTATAAGTACCAAAAGACGCGCAAAAACTCTTGGGTTGCTCAAACGTATGTCCTCTTAATGTGGTTTGCCGAGTGGAGCAAAGCTTTGGCGGATCAACTGGTTTGCGGCATTAGGGCTAAGCATATGAATAGTTACGTGCGGATCATTCAGACTTTTGCCCATGAAGAGCCAGCAGTGTTCTGCGGCAGCGACAACGCGGATCAGACTCTGACGGGGTTCGGGCTGAATTTGACTCATCAACTCGATTACCAAATTAAGATCGGCTTGTGCGAAGGCGGCGGCCAGTTGAGTTGCACATAGGGTAGGGAGACCTAGGGTGCTGAGGATTGCCTGGGCAGCCACGCGATCGGTGCGTGCCTGTATTTCGGCCTCACTGAGTTGGCTGAGACTTACCTGCCACGGGCCACCGGATGATGGTTCGTTGGCGGGCAGTTGGGCGAGGGCGGCAAGGGCCACCCCTAGACCAAAATCGTGGTTCGCAGTGATCTGAAAACGATGCACTCCGAAGGCTTCAGGCTCATGGCGCACACTGAGTTCGGGTACCCGGTAGCTGAAGATCCGCACAGGTGGCTTGTCGCCCTGGGTGAGCGAGAGGATGCCTAGTTGATCGGGTCGGGTACAGGCCAAGGCTAGCGCATAGAGTCCGCGATCCAGACTGAGTTGATCGCCAGTGGGGACAAGCAGGTCACGGGCGATCAAGGCCCGTGCCCCGGCATCACGCAGCAATCCAAGGATGGCAGCGTCAGGTTCGGTTGGAGTAACGGGAGTCAATCCTGGCAATGTGCGTGCATTCACGGCCGCTAAGATAAACAGGACTTCTTCGTAACTCAAGCGGATGGTTGCGTTTTCCATCACAATTCCTTTAGGTATCTGAATCAAGGGTTGGCGGGCGCAGCTTTATTGGCTGATTAGGCATTGCATGCTAACGGCGCCAGAAAAAGTTTTGCACATTGTTCCAGCCTTGTCCAAGTTGCTCAATGATCCTTGATGGTGGTGGTATCGAGGCGATCATGTTGTCGAAACGATCCACATACCGATCAACTTGATCGCGAAGGCCTGGGGACAACCACTGGCTGTAATGTTCGGTGACCTGATTCACGATCACCATCGGAACGGTACGTACGACTTCGAAAGCCGTATCGGTGAAATGCCAGAAGGGCGTGTTGGCCCACCCGGGACGTTCGATGGTGGTGTCAATACTCGTAACGACTGTGGCCTGCTCCCACTTCGAGAAATCAATGTTTGCAGGGAGTTTATGCCCAGATCCTTCGAGGGCCTGGATGTAATTTTTGGTATCGTGGGCCTCTATCCCGCTGTGTCCACTGTTCAGGGGGGCCTGGGAAAAACGTTCCATTAACTGGCCGGGTAAATCAGTTGGTGGCTTGAGGAAGCCCCGGACTAAGCCACCGTCAAGCCAGGGTACCGGATCACCTTTGTTGACAAACCGATGGTATTCCACATCACTGCGTAATGGGGCCGACTGCGGGGTGCCAACCGTAGTTACCGACTCGATTGTATAGCGATCACGGAAATCGGCATTATCAGTCAGATTGTGGGCCACAATCCCACCCTGGCTGTGGCCTACGAAATGAATGGTCGATCCCGGTGGGACGTTGGCCTCGATCGCTGCCCGTACCTGGCGTTCAAAGGCACTGGCGTTCTCAAAGCTAGCCGTTGTTGCCGATAGATAGTTATTCCCTAGGCCAAGATGCTTCATCCATTCACCGCCTGGATCATTCAGCACGTCGGCATTGGTACCCTTCAGCAGGATCAGATATTCGCCATCACCGTTACGGATAATCGTGATAGGCCCGTGCTCATCACTATTGAGGAGTTTGATCAGGTCGGCCATCTGCTTGGGCGTATCAGGATAGCTAGGCCATTTGACTGCCCCGCCTCCGGGGGACTCAGGGTCTGATGTAGCTGCATTGTGCTCCTCGGCGTTAAGGTGTGACCCGCCCCCCCAATCAAAATTAGCGGCCTCGCATTCGGCCTCGGCCATCAATGCAGAGATTTCGATCGTGGTTCGGTCAGCCAGTTCGAGTGCTGCAATGAGGCGGCGTTGTGCCGGCAAGACCTCGCTGTGCATTTCGTGGAAGAAGGCCTGGGCACCTAAACCCAGCCAACCCCCAGCTTCGAGTTGACTCACACAATTTTTGAGGCGCTGGAGCAGTTGGCTATGGATGGTTGCTGCATTGCCAAAACGGGCGGCAATCTGGCTTAGTTGGGCGTAATCAGCTTGGATGATCTCTATTGTCATCGCCCTTGCTCCAACAGGGGTTGTCTTTGACTGGCTTGTGACTCTCACCTCGTTCGCGCTTCCTTCTATAACAATAAGTACCCAAACAGGGGAAATTCCTGTTGCAATCAGCGAGGAGTTTTGCCATAACACGCTCGCAGTGTTGTGCAGCCTCGCTTTCCCAACTACCAAGTGTGGCGTGATCGGGTAAAATATCCGTGGTTAGAAGTTGTTTATATGGTGAGAGTAGCTATGATGACCGATGAACCAAACAGCCCACCACGCTGGATTATGCCGGCGTTGATTGTCGGTGTGCTGGCGGCTGCCGCCCTGACCGCCCTGCTCTTGACGGGGGGTCTGCCTGCGGCTCCCGCTCCGGCCCCGGCCCCGACCGCCGTGCCTGCCGCTGCACCGGCCCCCGAAGCGGGCCATGGCGGGCTCAATCCCAGTGGCCCTGCCGTGACGGTGATCAGTTTGAGTGAGGCCCGCGCCCGCTTTGATGCCGGAACCGCGATCTTTATTGATGTGCGTTCGGGTAGCGAATTTGCGGCCGGCCATATTCCTGGTGCCCTGACGATTACCTCGGGTGAGCTCGAGACCCTGATCCGCGAGGCTGGCCCCGAGGTGGTGTTGATCGCCTATGGCGATGCCAATCGGCCTGAGTCGGGCCAACGCGGGGCGCAGATCTTTATGGAACTGGGCTACCCAACCGTGATCGCGCTGGAAGGTGGGTTCCAACGCTGGCGTGACGCCGGCCATCCTGTGCAATAGGCAAGCGAGCTATGAGTAATCGCCCCGCGTCGGGCCATGTGTTGACTGCTGCCGCCTGGATTGGTGGGGCGCTGCTTTCGTTTATGGCGATGGCGGTGGCTGGGCGCGAGCTCGCCGCCGAGTTGAGTACCTTCCAGATTCTGTTTTTTCGCAGTCTGGTCGGGCTGGTTGTAATTAGTCTGTTGCTTAGCCAGGCCGGGTGGGCGCAGGTACGCACACCCCAACTTGGGCTACACGCCATCCGTAATCTGGCCCACTTTGGCGGGCAGTTCGGCTGGTTCTATGGACTGGCCTTTATTCCCCTGGCCGAAGTCTTTGCGATTGAGTTTACCGTCCCAATCTGGACGGCCTTCCTGGCCGCGTTTTTGCTCGGTGAACGAATTACGCCGCCGCGCATTGCCGCGATTGCCTTTGGGATCGTTGGGTTGCTAGTGATTCTGCGCCCTGGCATGCAGACGATCCATCCCGCTGCCTTAGCGGTGCTGGCGAGTGCCTTTGGCTATGCGACGGCCCATACCCTGACGCGTCGCCTGACCCGCCGTGATCCCCCCCTGACAATCCTGTTCTATATGACTGTGATGCAGTTGCCAATGGGTTTGCTGCCTTCGCTTGCCAATTGGGTCACGCCGTCAATGGCGATGTGGCCCTGGTTGCTGGTGGTGGGCATTACGGCCCTAAGTGCCCATTATTGTCTGACCAGTGCCCTGCGGCTGGCTGATGCAACTGTGGTGGTGCCGATGGATTTTTTGCGCCTGCCCTTGATCGCGGTAGTCGGGGCGCTGTTTTATCAAGAGCCGCTTGACCTGCTGGTGCTGGTTGGGGCGGCGATTATGCTGTTTGGCAACTGGATCAATATCCAGGCTGAGCGCCGTCGGTTACGCGCATGAGCGTTGATCTGCACATTCATACCACGGCGACGCCGCATCACGCGTCGTGGACGCCTGCGGCCCTGGCGGCGGCAGCGGCCCAACGTGGGCTGACGGCGATCGCGGCGGCTGACCACAATACCACGGCGAGTGTGGCCGCGCTGCGTGAAGCCGCCCGCCCCTATGGCCTGCATGTGATTTCCGGGGTTGAACTCGATAGCGGCTTTAACGGCAAGCTCTGGCATACCCTGGTCTACGGGGCCGATCCCGCCGCTCCGGCCCTGGTTGCGCTCTGTGACGAGGTGTTCGCCCGCAATGCCGAGGATGCCCAGCGCCTGATCAAGACCCTGCCCAACGAGGGCTTCTGGTTGCCGGATTTTGCGCCCCTGGGCCGTCAACCGAATGTGGCCGAGGTAGCTACCGCGTTGGCGCAGCATAACCCGTTGCCCGGACGGGTTGATGGCGAAGGCAACGAGGAGGCCGGGATGCGGTTTTTGCTCACCCAACGCCCCGGCAGTTACCGACCGCTTGGCGTGGATGAGGTGATCGCGGTGGCCCATCAACTGAACGCGCTGGCTGTGCTAGCCCATCCCGGGCGCAGCAAAGGGATCTATGCCATCCCCGCCGATGAGGCCGATCTGGCGGCCATGGTCGCCGTTGGCCTTGATGGGATCGAAGTCGCCTACCCGAGCCATACATCGGCTCAGGTGGCTTTCTACGCCGACCAGGCCGAACGTTACGGTCTGCTGGTCAGTGGTGGCTCCGACTCGCACCACCCCCGCCAACCTCTGGCTGCCGTACCACGGGCAATGGTGACACTGTTGGATCAATTGCGTTGATGGTGATAGCACATAGCGATCTTGATTTGGCGGGGATGCGATGTTGCCCGCGACTATTGTGCGTTCGGAATGATAGCGTTGTTCTGCCCAGCGTGGCAATCCACAATCCACAATCCACAATCTAAAATCCAAAATCCAAAATCGCATCCCCCGTTTGACGCCACAGGCCCAATGATGCCATAATGAAGCCATCACCACTGAGCCGGGGTTGAGGCTGTCGTTTAGCGTCGCGGATCGTATGCTGATGCGATCAAGCTAGCTTCTATTTCCTATTTCCTATTTCTTTAATCCCATCCCCAGCGAGGATGCTATGACCACGCTGATTGGTGCTTCGTTGCCGCGTCCCGACGCGCTGGCCAAGGTTACGGGCAACGCATCCTATCCCAGTGACCTCATCCGCCCCGGCATGCTGCACCTGAAGGTGGTCTTTGCCGGGCGATCCCATGCGCGCATTCTGGACATCCAAACTGCGGCAGCCTTGGCCCATCCCGGGGTAGTCGCGGTGCTTACCGCCGCTGATGTGCCGCACAATGCCTATGGTCTGATTGTGCCCGATCAGCCGGTGCTCTGTGGCGAGGTCGTACGTTTCGTTGGCGACCGCGTGGCCCTTGTCGTGGCTGATTCGCCTGAAGCCGCCGCCGGGGGGGCCAAACTGGTGCAGGTCACCTATGAAGATCTCCCGGCTCTGACTGATCATCTGGCTGCGCTTGATCCTGCCGCGCCCCTGGTACACGTCAGCCACGGGAGCAATTTGCTGTACCGTTGTCCGATCCGCAAGGGTGATGTCGCCGCCGCTATGGCTGCCGCCCATGTCGTGGTCGAGGGCCAGTTCACGACGGCGGCCCAGGAACACGCCTACCTGCAGCCCGAAGCCGGGATTGCCTACGTTGATCCCGACGGGCGGCTGGTGGTCGAAACGGCCGGCCAATGGCTGCATGAAGATCGTCGCCAGATCGCCGAGGTGCTTGGCTTGCCCGAAGACCAGGTCGTGATTCGGTATGTTGCGATTGGCGGAGCCTTTGGCGGGCGCGAAGACCTGTCGGTGCAGCACTTGTTGGCGCTAGCCGCCTGGCACCTAAAGCGTCCGGTAGCGATCGTCTGGGATCGCAGCGAGTCGATCCTGAGCCACCATAAGCGCCATCCCGTGACGATTGAGTGTCGCTGGGGGGCCGATCAGGCCGGGCGGATCGTCGCGGTCGAAGCGCGGGCTGTGGCCGACGGCGGGGCCTATGCCTCAACCAGCCACGAGGTAATCAAGTGCGTCGCGCTCTTCCTGACTGGCTGTTACGAGGTGCCCAATCTGGCGGTTGAGGCTACGGTGGTTTATACCAATAATCTGCCCTGTGGGGCCTTCCGGGGCTTTGGCTCGCCCCAGGCCCAGTTCGCCAGCGAGGTGATGCTGACACGCCTGGCCCACGCCCTGGGCATGGATCCGCTTGAACTGCGTCGGATCAATCTGTACCGCGA
Organism: Oscillochloridaceae bacterium umkhey_bin13; assembly: GCA_048381555.1. Lineage (GTDB taxonomy): Bacteria > Chloroflexota > Chloroflexia > Chloroflexales > Chloroflexaceae > Viridilinea. The sequence continues at coordinate 23,607 of JBLWKA010000030.1, read as the reverse complement.
AGGCAGCCTCGAACCAACCGGCCAGCCCTTGCCCGCCGGGGTGAGTGTGCGAGCCTGTCTGGATGCCTGTGTGGAAGCGTATGCCCGCGTGCGCCAAGATCCAGTGGCCCAACCTGCTTATCTGCGCCGAGCCTGGGGCTTCGCCTGTGGGATCAAGAACCTGGGCTATTCGTTTGGGTTTCCCGAACAGTCCACCGCAACGGTCGAACTGTTTGGCGCAGCGAGCATTACCCACGCCGATCTGCGGGTGGGTGCGGCTGATGTGGGTCAGGGTGTGCATCTGATTTTGCGCCAGATTGCGGCCGAGACCCTGGCCTTGCCCTTAGCAGCGGTGCGGATTATTGCCGAAGATAGTGCCGAAGCCCCCAATGCTGGCTCGGCTTCGGCGTCGCGGCTGACCCTGATGGCCGGGCGGGCAGTCAAGGATGCGGCGAGTGCTGCCCTGGCCCGCTGGCACGACGAGGAACGGCCCGCGCAGGCTACCGTCGTCTATCGGGCACCCACAACCACCCCGCTTGATCCGGTGACTAGCCAGGGTCGGCCCAACTACGCCTATGGCTACGCCGCTCAGGCGGTCGAAGTTGAAGTTGACACCCAAACCGGCCTGGTGTGTGTACTCCAGATTATCAGTGCCCACGATGTTGGGCGGACGGTCAATCGGCAACAGGTCGAAGGCCAGATCGAAGGCGGCCTGGCTCAGGCCCTCGGCTTTACCTTGATGGAACACTTCCAACAACGGGACGGGCGCATCCTGACACCGGGCTTTAGCACCTACCTGTTGCCAACGATCCTTGATACGCCCCCGGTCATCCATCCGGTCATCCTTGAACTGGCCGACCCCGAAGGGCCGTATGGTGCCCGTGGTGTTGCCGAATTGCCCTTAGTGCCGTTTGCAGGCGCGGTTGCCAGTGCCATCCATGCCGCCACCGGGGTTTGGGTCAATGATCTGCCGATTACCCCGGAACGGATGCTACAGTCGTTATTTCAATTACCGTTGAACATTCTGGATAATTGTCATTCCGAGCGTAGCGAGGAATCTGAACGGGAAGTGAAAGATTCTTCGCTACGCTCCTAAGCAACAAACCGTGTTGTCAGCGTACAACGCCCCCCATGTCATTCCGAACGGAGCCGCAGGCGCAGTGAGGAATCTGCACTGATCCGCGCTGAAGACCCCTCACTTCGTTCGGGGTGACATGGTAGGCAGCGCACCCGCACGGTTGCTCTCCACACCACTGGCCGACAGTCCATAGGATACTCAGAATGACAGGTATGTCGTATTGTCAAGACTCATTGGTATGAAAGAGTTAAACGCCTATGCTCAAGCAGCCGCTGCCGCAGATTGGTAAGATCGTGCAGCACGCGCTTGCCTTTAATGCGCAGCGCTGGCAGGATGGGAGCCTCCCAATGGATGATCTGCTCCAAGCCGTCAATGATCTTTTTGCCCTGATCGAGCAGCGCCAATTAGCCTATGTCCTCGTTGGTGGGATTGCGATGCTGCAGTATGTACAGGGGCGCAACACCGAGGATATTGACCTGATTTTGCATGGTGCTGATCTAGTGCGTCTGCCAGAACTCGATCTGACCAGCCAAAGTACCTATTTTGCGCGTGGGATCTATCAGGGTTTGCAAATCGATCTCCTATTGACCGATAATCCCTTATTTGAACATGTGCAACGCCAGCATAGTATGCCCCAACCCTTCTTTGAGCGCACGATTACGACGGCGACGGTGCATGGCTTGATTTTGTTGAAGTTGTATGCTTTGCCGTCACTCTATCGTCAGGGTGATTTTGCGCGGGTTGGTCTCTACGAAAACGATATTGCGACGTTGATGTTTTATCATCAGCCTGATATGGCTGCGATTAGTACCGAACTTGCCGCCTTTGTCAGTGCGCAGGATCGCCAAGCCCTTGATGAAATCATTGCCGATCTCCAGCGCCGGGTTACGCGGGTGCGTTTTGCTCCAAAACCACATTCTAGCGAAGAGGGGATTTCCTAATGCAAATCCATTTTTATGCCACATTGCGCCCGATTGTCGGTGGGCGTACGGTTGAACTCGATGTCGAACCGGGGGTCACGGTGCGCGAATTGTTGGCCGCCATGGTCGAACGTTGGCCGCCGTTGCGCGAACAGTTGGTTGATGAGCATGGCGAACTGCTGCGCCACGTCCACATCTTTGTGAATGGGCGTGATGCACCCTATGGCGAAGGTGGCATGAGCCGCATCATTGGCCGCGAGGACGTGATTGATGTCTTTCCCGCCGTGGCAGGGGGGTAATGCTTCAGTTTACAACCATTGATCTCGATGCCCCGCTACGTGGGGTTTCGGTCTGGCTGATCCGCGAGTATCTGCAAGATCTTGGCGGCAGCGTTCAGGATGAGGCGACCGTGCTTGGGACGGGCTGGCGCGCCGAACTGCACCAACTCGAACCCTTTCGGGTCGGCTCATTGCGGGTCGGTCAGGTACAACTGATCCTCAGCGGTGATCCTGAACCACTGGCAGTGCTGCGCGAAGCTCTGACCCGCAAACTCATGACTCGCGGCGGTGGGTAGAGGGTGAGGGAGAACTTGGTTCTCCCTCAACAAGCAAAAAAGCGGGTGCAGCCCAGGGCTGCACCCGCTTTTTTACGAATCACTAGATGACCTCAAGCTCTTGGAGCTTGCTCTCGGGCACCACGCCATTGACCCAACCCCGGGCCGCGTAGTACTCCTCAAGCATCAGGTCGAGCTCGCAGACGTGGCCGATCGAGCCACCCATGGTCGAAGGCTCTTTGGTAAAACGATCCGGCAGATAGTCGCTGCCCTCGCCAAGGCCCGCCAGATTGTTAAAGCGGCGCTCCAGGTTGTAGATCCGCTCGCCAGCCCGCAGCACATCATCGGCAGTGTAGGGCACACCGGTGTAGGCCGCATACTGCTGGGCGTACTCCTCGGCCCCTTCGGCAAAGGCACTGAACTTGCAGAGATCCAGGCTGTCCGAGAAGGCGTGCAGATCCTGGAGCAGTTTGGTCAGTTCGCCCTTGCCCTTCCACTCGAGTGGGTCAGCCTTGAGCGGAATCACGCCCAGTTCGACGGCGGGCGTATAGGCACGCAGGTGGCAGGCCCCGCGGTTGCTGGTAGCATACGCGATGCCCATGCCCTTCAGGCCCCGCGGGTCGTAGGCAGGGATAGCCTGACCCTTGACCGTCATCGAAAGCTCGGGGTGACCGTAGTGGGCCGCAATCCGGGCCGTGCCCTCAGCCAGAATATCGCCCAACCCCTCGCGGAGCGCGATCTTCTCGGTGAGGTCAACCATCGCCATCTGGTCGCCCCAGGCCAACGGGCCGCCGCCATTGGTCTTGCCGCGCTGCGACAGTTCCATGTAGACCGAAAAGACATTGCCGAGCTCGATCGGATCCATGCCATAGTCGTTGCACTGATCAATCAGCTTAGCGATGCTGTTAATATCGCTATTGTCACAGTTGGCCCCGAGCGCCCAGGCTGGCTCGTATTCGAGGCTCTCCATACGCACACCCTTCCACGGCCCTTCCTTAACCTCGACCTCCTTCTTACAGGCGACCGGGCAGGCGTGGCAGGTCGGTTCAGCCACCAGAATATGCTCACGCACATACTCGCCGCTGATCAGTTCGGCGCGCTCACCGAAGGCGGTGACCTGGCTATTATTGGTGGGCAAGGCCCCAATCGTATTGGTGATATTCATCAACACATTGGTACCATAGACCGACAGCCCGCCCTTGTTGGGCGAGGTGATAAACTGCTCGTCCATAATCGCGCCAAGGGCACGCTTATGGGCAGCCTTCCAGGCTTCGCGATCCTGGGCCTTGGGAATGGCCCGCTTAGCCTTAATCACAATCGCCTTCAGGTGCTTACTGCCGCCGACGGCCCCGGTGCCACCACGACCGGCCGCACGGTCATTCTCGTTAACCCAGCCCGCGTAGCGAATCAGGTTCTCGCCGGCCGGGCCGATCACCATCATACTCAGATCTTTTTCGCCGTAGCGCTCCTTAAAGATCTTGACCGTGTCGTGGATGCCCTTGCCCCAGAGATCACTGGCATCGCGGATGGTCATCACGCCATCTTCGAGATGCAGATAGACTGGTTTATCGGCCTTGCCAGTCACGATAATGCCGTCGAAGCCCGCCCAGCGCAAGCGGGCCGCCGACCAACCACCGATGTGGCTATCGGTGACGGTGCCGGTCAGGGGCGATTTGGTGACCACCGCTTGACGCCCGCTCATGTTAGCGTCGGTGCCGGTCAGCGGGCCGTTCATAAAGCAGAGCATGTTCTGAGGGCTGAATGGATCAACCTCAGGGCCGTTTTCGAGCAGATAGCGCACCGCAAGCCCGCGGGCACCGATATAAAGCCGGGCCCAATCCTCTGGGATGGGCCGGTACTCTACGGTGCCGGCGGTGAGATCGACGTGGGCGATCCGGTTAGCGAACCCTCCAAGCATGGTGTTCCTCCTCAGTGATGCCTGATCAACAGGACGACGCTGGCCGTACGGCGGTGTATGTGGCAGCCCGCTTGCCACCCTGGCAACCGGTGCGAGGAATTTTGCTTTGCGCATCGAAGCAGATACCCCTTATTATTGCAGCATTCAGGCTTGTCTGTCAACGGTTGCGAGGCTATAACCTTGCCGTAGGGCCAAAATCTGTTACGATACGAGCCAAGCTATCTGAGACCTGGGCCTTTGTCTGCATAAAGCAGACGGAGTTGCCAATGAACGCCATTCCACCCAACGATCCTATGCATACGCACCAGATCTTTATGGACTGTGCTGTGCCGCTCCCTACGAATGAGGCTGAGCGCCTGCGAAGCTTGCGCCGCATGCAACTACTTGATAGCCTGCCCGAGCAGGCCTATGATGATCTGGTTACGCTGGCAGCCACGATTTGTGGCACCCCGATGGCGATGGTCTCGCTGGTAGATGCTGACCGGCAGTGGTTTAAGGCCAAGGTGGGCACTGATCTGCAAGAAACCCCCCGATCGGTGGCGTTTTGCGCCTATGCGGTTCTGCAACCCGATGCGATCTTGGTTGTGCCCGATGCGCTGGCTGATCCCCGTTTTGCGACCAATCCCCTGGTGACCGATCCGCCGCATCTCCGCTTTTATGCCGGAGCGCCGCTGGTACTTGCGGATGGCACAACGCTCGGGACGCTCTGTGTGGTTGATACGGTGCCACGCACCCTGAGCCCGGGGCAAATCCGGGCGCTGGCCGCCTTGCGCCGCAGTGTGGTCAACGAAATTGAACTGCGTACCCGCCAGAGCGATACAGCGGCCCAACGCCTCACACTCGCTAATGTTCTGCACCAACTCACCCGCGAGCTCGATCCTGATCGCATCATTCAACAGGCGGTTGAAGCAATCCGACAGTTGAACCGCTGGGAGAGTGTCGGGATTTCCTTGCCGATGCCTGATGGGCTGACCTGGCAAACCCGAGCCGAGGATCGTATGAACCCCGGGGAGGTTGGCAAATCACATCCTTTGACCTATGGTGTGATCGGGCGCGCCTTCCGCACGGGCGAGGTGCAATTGGTTGATGATGCGCATGCCGACCCGGATTTTTTTCTGGCCGAAGGTGTCGATGCGGTTGGAAGTGAATTGGCGGTTCCCATTCGCTTCGAAGGCGAAGTGCTTGGCGTGTTGAACCTCGAAAGTCATCTGCCCCGGGCCTTCGATGATGAGGATGTCGCATTTGCCTATTCGATTACCGAGGTGCTGGCAATTGCCCTGAGCAATGCCCGCCGTTTTGCGTCCCTGCAACGCGAAAATCACGAACGCCTGCGGGCCGAAGCAGCGCTGCGGGCCAGTGAACTGCGCTATCGTCTACTCTTTGCCACCATGAGCCAGGGTATCGTCTATCAGGATACAAGTGGCGCAATTATTGATGCCAACCCTGCCGCCCAACGGGTGCTTGGCCTCAGTCTTGACCAGATGCAGGGTCGCACCTCGCTTGATCCACGTTGGCAGGTCTTGACCGAGACGGGTGACCCCTTGCCCGGCGACCAGCATCCTGCGATGATCGCTTTGCGCACCGGACGCCCCATCTACAATTCCTTGATGGCCGTGTTTAACCCTGTGCTCAACCAGCATCGTTGGCTCATGGTGAACGCGATGCCAATCTTTGCCCCTGGAGCCGCCCGCCCGAGCCATGTCTATACTGCGTTTGAGGATATTACCGAGCGTCGTATCACCGAACAGGCGCTCGTGAATCATATCGAACAGTATCGCAGCCTGATGCGGAGTTTCGATGGGGTGGTTATCACCTTGAGCCTGGATGAACGGCTGCTGTATGCCAATGAGCAGACCGGCCATCTGTTTGGGCAACCCGTCGAGGCGCTGATCGGTCAATCGCTGCATGCCCTGTTCGCACCCCAGGTTGCCAAGGCCCTCAGTGAGTATTGCCAAGAGGTAATCCGGCAAGATCGGGGCCGGGTGATCGAGAGCGAGGGCTTGCTGCCAAGCAGCGAACGCCACTGGTACCGCCTGTCCATTCAGCCGATCCATGATCAACATGGTCGGGTCAGTCAGACCTTGATCAATGCCACCGATATCCATAGCCTCAAAACCCTCCAACAAGAACTGCTGACCCTGACCCGGACCCTCGAAACCAGAATTGCCGAACGCACCAAAGAGGTGCGCGATCTCTACGAACATGCGCCCGCAGGCTACCATTCGCTTGATGCTGATGGGCGGTTTGTGCGCATCAATCAGACCGCCTTGACCTGGCTGGGTTATAGCCGCGATGAACTGCTGGGGCAGCATTTTACGACTATTCTGACCCCAGCGAACCAGCAATTGTTTGTGACCAATTTTGCTCAACTCAAGATCCGCGGGGCTATGCACAATATCGAGTATGAGTTTCAGCGCAAACAGGGCGAGAGTTTCCCGGTCTTGTTGAGTGCGACGGCGGTCTATGATGGCGCAGGCAATTTTGTGATGACCCGCTCGACGGTGATTGATGTGAGTGATCGCCGTCGCGCCGAATCCGCCCTGCGTGAAAGTCGGGCCAGTTTGCAGAGCTTTTTGGATACGGCGAGCGATCTGATCCAGATCCTTGATGCCTCGGGCACGATCCGCTATGTGAATAGTGCCTGGTGCGAAACGCTCGGCTACCGGCGCGAAGATGTGCTAGGTCGCTCGATCTACCTTTTTGTCGCGCCCAATTATCGGGATCCGTACCGCAAAGTACGCGAAGCCCTGTTGCAAGATGGGCAGCCGCGCCAGACCGAGGTGATTTTCCAGACCAGCAAGGGTGCTGCGGTGGTGGTCGAAGGCCAGATCTGGATCCGCCAGAGCACCGAAGGCCAGGCTGTGACCAATGCGATCTTCCGTGATGTGACCCGCCGCAAACAGATCGAAGAAGCCTTGCGGGTCGCAAATACCGAAATGGAACGGGCGCTCCGCACCAAAGATGAGTTTATGGCCACCATGAGCCACGAACTCCGCACCCCCCTGAATGCAATTCTGGCCGTCAGCGAGACCTTGCGCGAAGAGTTGCACGGCCCCCTCAATCCCCACCAGCACGAGTCGCTCGGCCATATCGAAACCAGTGGCCGCCATCTGCTTGCCCTGATCAACGATATCCTCGACCTCTCACGCGTCGAAGCCGGGTTGCTCGATATCCAACCCGAACCAGTGCCGGTGAATGAGGTCTGTCATGTCAGTGTGCAGTTTATTCGGGCTCAGGCTACCCAGAAGTCGCTCCTGCTCCAACTCGATCTTGAGGAAGCCCCGCCAATTGTGTATGCCGACCCCCGTCGTCTGAAGCAGATGCTGGTCAATCTGCTCAGCAATGCGGTCAAGTTTACCCCGCCAGGCGGTCAGGTTAGCTTGCGGGTGACAGCCCGGTCTGCCCAAAACCAGGTCACTTTTACCGTCAGCGATACCGGGATTGGGATTGCTCCCGGCGACCAGGCGCGCCTCTTTAAGCCCTTTACCCAGCTCGATAGTCGCCTGAGTCGCCAGCACGAGGGTACCGGGTTGGGGCTGGCACTGGTTCACCGGCTGATTACGATTCACGGGGGGACGATCACCGTGGAGAGTGCGCCGGGCCTTGGCAGTCACTTTCGGCTGAACTTGCCGCTGCATCCATCCTCCCCCGAGGTTGAGGAGGCAGAGCCAACCCCGCTGGCAGGCGCTATGGCAATCACACGCAGTATGCCCGCCTCCACCAAAGTAACCTCCCAGGCCCGGCTCTTACTGGTTGATGATAACCCGATCAATTTGCAGGTTCTGACCGATTATTTGCAGGCCCGTGGTTTTGCCGTGATCACGGCCCAGCATGGTCACGAAGCCCTGCGCTTGGCCGTCGCCGAAGCCCCTGACCTTATTTTGATGGACATCCAGATGCCCGAACTGGATGGCTTCGAGGTGATCAAGCTGTTGCGGGCCACGACCATGCACGCCACAACCCCGATTATTGCCCTGACAGCCCTGGCTATGCCCGGCGACCGCGAGCGCTGCTTGGCCGCTGGGGCGAGTACCTACCTTGCCCGTCCGGTTGTGCTCAAAGAGTTGCTCCAGACCATTCATACCCTGCTGGGTTGGTAAGTCTAAGGTTTTGGTATGGTTTGGCGGCGCAGCCACCAAACCATACCAAAGCCTTGTACTGCGGCGCAGCCGCCCCCATCCTCCGCCGGATGCGGACGTTACAACGCTGATCGTAAGCGCATCGTCAGTTTCCTGGTTCGTTTGATCAGGTACAATCAGGCGGTAGGTAGGATACCCAGGAAACTTAGTGATGGATATTCGGTTACGCTTGTTACTGGCCTTTATCCCGTTGATCGTTCTGCTGATTGGGACGGCGGTCGCTTTGCCATTCGTCCAGCAAGAAGCTCAGGCTTTGATTTCGCGCCAGACCGCAGCGGTCGAGAGCCTATCTGATCTGCAAGTGCTTGAATCGTATATTGTGCGTGAGCACGCTGCGATTATCAAATTGGTCGATGGCGAAGAGGTTGACGAAGCGCGGGCCCTGTTCTTCACGTCACGCCGTGGGGCTGAGGAACTGGTGGCGCGGCGGGCCATACCTGGCTATGCGATTACCCCGCTTGATGCCAGTCTGAATGGCCTCTATGCGGCCCTTGCCCAGCGCCATGATCGCATTCTGGCCCGTCTTGATGACCAAGATCCCGAAGGCGCTGATGATCTGCTTGATAGCAGCGAGACTAATGAACTGCTCGATCTGGTGATCACAACCAGCGGCCAGGCCCGGGATCTGAGTCGGGCCCAGCTTGATCTTGCCACCCGCGAACTCGAGATCAGCCAGTTTAATGCGTTGCTTCGTGCGGCTTTCACGACGCTGGCCGGAGTTGTGTTGGCGCTGCTGCTCTCGTGGATCCTGGTTGGCGGGGTGGTTAAACCGCTTAATCGCTTGACCGCCGATGCCGAACGGCTCGCCGCCGACCCGCATGGAGCCGATTTAGGGGCACCCGGCTCGATCAGTCAGATCCACCGCCTGCGTGATGCGTTTCAGCAATTGCTTGAGGCGAACCGCCAGCGTGAGGCCCAACTGGCCGGGAGTCTGGCCGAGCGTGAGGCCCAACTGGCCCGTGAGGAGCAGTTACGAGCGACGGTGCAGGCCCTCAGCGTGCCGGTTGTCCCGCTCCAGGCCGCAACGCTGCTTTTGCCGCTGGTTGGCTACCTCGATGAGCGTCGTAGCAGCGAACTGCTTGCGGCGGTGCTTGAAGCGATCCATACGCGGCGGGCGCGCTTCCTGGTGGTTGATCTGACCGGCCTGAGCATGCTTGATCAGCAGGTGAGTGGTCAGTTGGCCCAACTTGCGACTGCGGCCCGGCTGTTGGGCTGCCAGGTCATTCTGGTGGGAGTTCAGGCTGATCATGCCCCGGCCCTGGCCGAGGCCCAACTCAGCGGCAGTGGCCTGTGGATCACGCGGGATATTCCGAGCGCGATTGCCCGGATTGGGGCCGCGTAGGGGACTAATCTACTGCGACCGCTGCGGTCCATGCCAGCCTATTCGGCGGCCTGCTGCAATTCGGGAATCCGATACCACCAGACCATCGGATGCGCGGTGCCAGGAAACGGGCGTACGATCTGGGGTTGGGCGACTCCGGCCACGATCTGCTCCAGATCTTCCCACTGCGCGGGCGGCGTATCAGTAGCTACAAACACACAAGCCCCTGGTGGCAAGGGCGACTGTAGCGTTGCGCTGTGGTAGGGATAGACCCCATGGCCGAACGCCAGATACTGAATAACTTCGCTATCGGCATACTGCGACGGGACGAATGCCGGGCCGGGGCACCAACCGGCCTGAATCGTCTGGCCAATGGTTGTTTCGGCTTGATAATGAAAGGCGTCCCAGACCCGTTGATCGTAGCGAACCTGCCCCAGATAACTGCCGGCATTGACGCTGACGAGCAACCCTATGCCGAGTACGATACTACTTCTGAACAGCATGGGTGACCAGCGCCCAAGCATTGGTAACAGCGCCATGGCTCCGTAGGTCGCAATTAAGAGCGCGGGTGCAATCGCGTCAACGGTGCGAACCGCGTGGGGCGCATCATTCGACAAGAGCCCAGGCAGCAAGGCTACCCCAAGGAAGGCGAGTAACGGACGCCATAGCGCTGGGGGGCGTTGCATGATCAACAGGAACAGGCCAAGCAAAAAGAGGAACCCGGTTACGGGATCAAGCATCGGCTGTCCGGGCAAATTATGGCGTGCGGCTTGATCCCCTTCCACATGCCACATCATGGCATAGCGGATTACGTTGTAGTCCAGATCAGTGGTCAAGGCCCAGGGTTTCGCTTCACGATCAAGCAGACTGACTTGATTCACCCGCTGGTTAAACGCAGCGGTCTGACTTATGAAGTACCAGACCAGCGGACTTGCCACCAGGATCAGGCTCACCCCAAAGGCCAGGAGCGGTCGCCAAGCGCGTTGCCACGCCGACCATTGCAAGCCGAGGTGGAGGCCCACCCAGAGTAAGGCGACCAAGGGCATGAGCCGTGCCGGATGGTAGGTGTACAGCGCCAGGCCCAGGGCGATCCCCGCTCCAAGCCCCGCTCCAAGCTGTTGGCGGGGCGAGCCGAGGTTGGCACAGATACGCCATAATAAGAAGAGTGCCAGCAGCGTAAACAATGGATCAATCACTGCGGCAAACGCAATCCGGCTCAACCACAGATGCCAAAATGAGGTTGCCAGCAACATTGCGGCAACCAGGCCTGCGGTGCGCCCCCACCACTGTGTAGCCATGCCCGCCAGGACGAAGACCGTCAAAGCGCCAGCCAGGGCCGGGACAACGCGTACCGCGAACACGGTTGGCTCAAACAAGACGATGCTGGCACTTTGCAGGTAGAAGATCAAGGCAGGCAGATCCGCCGCAGCATCATAGACTGGGCGATAAGCCGGATCGTTCAAAATGCGCAGCGCGATCAAGCCATGGCGGGCCTCATCACGCCACATACCCAGCGGGAGGTGCGAGAGATCAACGAGCCGCAAGCCCAGGGCCAGGGCAAAACTAGCCAGAAGCGCGAAAAGATACCAGGTGCGCCGTGGCTGTATGCGATCAACGGCTGGTACGCTTGGCGCAAGTGGCGCAACCGCTACCGCTGCAAGCAGACCACCACCCAGCAGCAACAGGCCACTCAGAAGCGGCCAGAGATTGTAGCGCAGCCCAAAGCCACCGCTAAGCCCAAGCAGCAACCCTACCCCACCGACGATCGGCTGGGCAGCATAGGATGGACTCAAGCGGTGAGCGAGCCAGAGCAAGCCGACACTGCCTGCGGGTAGCAAGAGCAGCCCCCACAGGGGTGGCAGCCAATAGGCCATATGATCAGGCGCGGCGTACCTCCACCCAAACAAGGCGACCAGCAGGCTGAACGCGAGCAGCCATGCCACCCGCACCCCGGCGAATGCCTTCCCAAGCACCCAAACTAGCCCCAGGGTCAAGCTCAGAAAGACGGCATACTCAAGCGCTGCACGGGACTGGAGGCCCCCAAGTGGGCGCACGGTAACGTTGCTGACCGCAACCCCAACCTGCCGCTGATCACCGGGAACGCCCGCCGCCACCGTTCCGGTCAACTCAAGCTCGGGCGTACGCCAACCGGGGCCAGGATGTGGGACGATCAGGTGGTAGGTACGCCAGGACGCGGGTGCGGTCGTGCTCAGCAACACCTCGGCAGGGGTCTGGATCTGCAGCAGGGTTGCCTCGCCACGTGAACCTTGTGGCCCGATGAGGCGCAACGATACGCCCACCGACTCAGCGGTCGCATACCCAAACAGACGCAGCCAACTTGACCCATCACTCCAGCGATAACTCTCGGCGGCATTGGTTTCGGCGGGCCAAAAGCCATAGGGCAGCGGCCCTTCATAGGCCGTGCCAAGGGTATACCGTAACACAGGCAGGGGCTGTACGACCAGCAGGGTCGCACAGACAAGCCAGACACCGAGGGCAATGAGCGCTTTCATACAGCTTGCTTCGTCCGTGGCATACGCATAAGTTGACGGGCCAACCAGACCCAAAGAAGTGCGACCCCAACTGTTCGATATGACGCAAAAAGGAGCGGGAGCGCGGCGGGAGCCGCTGTTTCAGCCGGCCAGATATCCCGCGCAACCCCAAAGATGACCAGACTATACGCCATAAAATAGAGTGGGGCTTCAGCGCCAGTGGTGCCCAACCGCCAGAAGCCGAGCACCAGGGGCACGAGGAGCCAGACATGATAATGATCCCAGGTGATCGGTAGGATCAGTAACATCGTCGTGATCATCAGACTTAAGGCGTACCAAAATGCGGTGGGGGCAGGGGTTTGGTATTGCCAAATGATCAGACTAGCGCTTCCTAAGAGCAGCACACTGAGGCCCAAACTAAGCATATTCGCAGTTGGTACGTTCACCCACCCCTGATAGGCAGTTGGGTCAAACCAGCGTGCCAATAGCCCATACACCGACAGATTGGCCAGGCGTCCATCGCGGGCACTCAGGGTTGGGAATAGATCGCGCCAGAAGACCCCATCCCAGCCACTGAGCAGGCTACTCACGCTACTCCAGCCCAGGATCCCCAACCCCAGAGCGACTAGCCAGCGCCAGTGCCCATGTCGTACCAGGGGCACAATCAAGATGAGTGGATACAACTTCATCAAAATGATCAGCGCCCACAGGATTGCACTGCTCCAAAGATGCCCACGTAACAAGAGCAGGGCCCCACCAACCACCCCAGCCACCAAGAGGAGTTCTAGTTGCCCAAAGCGTAACGAGCGACTGACCGGAGAGAGCAGCACCAACAATCCACCGATGATCCCCAGCCGCGCCACCCATGACCACTGGGTCTGGCGCTGCAAGAGCACAAACATGGCACTTGCCACGCTTGCCACAGCTAGGACGCGCCATACGCTCCCAGCAAGAGGAAACGGCAAAAACGTGAGTGGCATCATCAAAAGTGCCGTAAGCGGTGGATACTTATAGCTAGTAGCAAAAGGGTTGGCTGCGAGTTGTTCAAACTCGTACAGGGGCTGTTGCAGCCGCAGCCGCAGCGCAGCATCATAATACGCAGAAAAATCAGTTGGGCTGCGTAACCATGCATCGGCATAGCCATACATACTGGCCCAAATCAGGACACACCCAGCACTGAAACTGGCGAAGAAAGACAAATCCTGGCGGCGGCCCCAGCGCATGCGCAAAACCCAGGCGCTGCCTAGCGGTACCAGCAAGAGCATCCACCAACCGGGGATTGCAGTGGTCAGTCCCAGCCCGACCAGTACCCCTGGCACCAGGGCAAAGCCCACACTGGCGGCCAGGATGCGGCCAGCGGTTTGGGTGAGCAAAGGACGAAGTCCAAGGATGAGCCAACCGATCAGGCTGAGCCAGCCAAGACCGAGTACCAGCGGGAGTGCCAACTGGAGGCTGACAACCTCGTTGGTTGGGTAATGGGCTGCCAGCGCCACGACCACTGCAAGCACAACGAGCCAGCGCCTCTGGTGCATGCCCCAGGCACTCACGGCGACCATGGTCATAGGGCCAATCAGCGCCAAGAGCAACAAGGCAAGACTGGGCCATGCGGCCGTTCCGGCCAGATACACAACGGAAGCCTGTTGAATGATCATGCCAAGCGGCCGCGGATCCCCAACTTGGCTGCCGATGTCGGCAATCTGATAGGTTGCGCTGCTCCAGCCCATTGCGGCGGGCTGCATCCATCGGTAGGTACGCAGTTGACCGGCTGCAACCATAAACTGCATGCTTGTCCCAGACCGGCCATCATTGAGCGTTACCGTGCGACTCTCTGCGCCAGCACTCAATGTCTGCTGAATGATGACCCGATCTGTCCACCAGCGCTGGGGCAGCCGCCAGGTCCCTTCGGGCTTGAGCCAATGGTAGGTGCCCAGGAACGGCGTCGTTTCAGCCTGAAAAAAGGTTCCAGGCGCAAATACGGCCTCGATGGGTGTGCTGATCGGTCTGGCCCACACCAACCCTAACAGCAGGACAAAGCTTCCCAAGGCCAGCCCAAGCGCCTGTAACACCGCAGCATCGCGTATTGATCCACGTGGTCGAACCATTGCTTACGTTATCCTCTTCAACCCTGCGGGATCAGGCTGCCGGTTGCGCAACAACCGCCACCTTGCAGGCCTCCTGCTCGGCCCGTGGCAGAGTTGCGGATCGATCCTACGGCAGATGATATACATAAAATGTGCGCCTGCTGCCATCAGGGAAGAGCGGCCCTTCCGCAACCAGGAGCGGTTCACTCCCTAGGGCCTGTGTGAGCCCGGCCCGTTCTTCGTCGGCAAAATAGCCCGAGAGCAGGAAGATCGCGCCGGATTGGGCTGGCTCCGATAACTGATCATGCATAAAAGTAGCAATCGGTAGCTTACTCGCCAGGAAGGCAAAGACGGGATCATCTGGTAGGCCGGCAGGCACAAAGACCTGCGGTGGGAGGGCCTGGCGATTGTTCAGATCGCGTAGATACACCCCCATCTGGCTTTGCACCGGGTAAAAGACCAGAAACGCTTCGCGCTGGGGTGGCATAATCACGAAGTAGACCAGACTGTTGAGGACAACCACCATTGCCAGGAGCGCTCCTGCAGCCCTTTGTGCCAGTGCTGACCGCACGCTGGGGAGGTGCTGCCGTACCTGTTGCCAGAGCGCCGCCCACCCCAGAGCCGCGATGATACAGACAAAGGCCAGTGCTCCGATTGCCCGGAGACCATGAGGCGCATTCATGGCGAGCGCACTTGGGAGCAGGCTCACCCCAATCGCACCAAACAAAAAGAGGGTCTGCCAGGCCAGGGGGCGGCGCAATAGCCCGGCCAGGCCCAACACCAGCCCGAGGCCAGTCAGATAATCGAGCATCGGGCGTCCAGGGACATGGTGGCGCCCGTTCAGATCACCCGTTACGTGAAACATCAGCAGATGGAGCCCCAGCGCATCATCGAGGGCGCTCAGGGGCGCTTGGGCCCGCAAGACCTCGGGGCTGAGCAAAAAGACGGCATTGACCCGGTCGTTAAAGGCAGCAGGTTGCTGGAGCGCATAAGAAAGGAGCGGGCCAAGGGTGAGCAGAAACGTGAGCAGCGTGACACCTCCGACCACGAGCCAGTTTCGCCAGGCACGCCAGTGTTGCCCCAGGAGCAACAGGGCCAGCCAGGCCGCCACGAGCGGGGCGACGCGCCCGGTATGGTAGGTCTGCACCGCAAGGCCAAGGCAGACCCCCGCGCCGCTGCCAGCGAGCATCCGCAGGCTGAGTGGTCGGTTCGCGTGCGGGCCGAGAGGTTGAAACGCCAGGAATACCAAGGTCAGTCCACTCAGGGTCAGCAGCGGGTCGAAAATAGTGGGAAAGGCCAGCCGCCCGACGGCAATATGCCAACTTGAAGTTGCCAGCAAAAAGGCCGCTAACAGCCCAAGGCTGCGCCGTCCACTGAGCAGCGTTGCCAACCCGTACAGCGGCAGCACCGTGAGCGCTCCGGCAAGACTTGCCATGAGCCGCATGGCCCAGAGTTGCTCGCCCCAGAGCCAGAGTGCCACCGCAAACGGATAGATGCCCAGGGCTGGCATATTCACCCGGTTACTAGCCAGGTAGATCGGACGATAATCAGGAAAATCGCGAATGAGTTGGGCAAACCAGCCGTGACGGGCTTCGTCGCGCCAGAGCCCAAACGGTAGCTCGTCGAGCCGGAACAGGCGCAGGCCCAGCGCCAACACCAGAATCAGGCCCAGGATTCCAAGGGCCTGGCGCTGGCTCAGATCGCTTGTGGGCGGATGCCACAGCTTATGGCCGAGGCCCGTCGGCCCCCAACTGAGCAGCAGCAGCGCGATCAGGCCCAACCCGGCCCCGCTGCCCACCAGCCAGGGTTGCTGGGTTGCCAGCAGCCCACCGGCCAGCCCCAACAGAGCCAACCCCACCAGCACTGAGGCTTCTGAGGGCTGAGGGCCTTGTGAGGGCTGAGGGCTGAGGGCTGAGGGTGAGGGCTGAGGGCTATCTACGGCCTGGGGTATGGCTCGCCCCAGCACCAACAGAAGCAAGCTTGCCGTGCCCAGGATCCAGGGCATAGGTGGTAGGGCCCAGGCCAAACTAGTTGGATCGTACCAGGCCCAGAGGATGAGGCCCGCCGCCCCACAGAGGATCGTCCCGTTTGCCAGCCAGTTTGGTCGGAGCCAGCGGTTGCTGATCAAGCCAGTTGAGCGAAGGTAAGCGCCTAGCCAGGCGGCGGCACCACCAAGCACCGCGAGCAGCCAGCCAAGCCAGATGGCGCGTAGCAGGGCGGGGGTATGTGGAGGTGGCAGGGCGCGCAGTTCAATTTCGGCAAGCGGAACACCCAGTTGGCGCAGATCCAGGTCATTGCTGGTCTGGCCGGGTTGGGTCAAGGCCGAACGCAGATCAAGCGGGCGAACGGCCCCACTCCAGTGCATCAGGCTGCCGGGCGGTAACAGCACCTGATAATCGCGCCAGCCATCAACGACCTCAAAGCGCACCAGGGGGATCTGATCGGATCCAAGTTGCAGGCTCGGATCAGGTTGAAGGGCCAACTGTTCGCCATTCAAGCGAAGACGCAACCGATGCGGGCCGCCATTGGCCCCATGGAGGACCAAGCGTGCCTCGGGGCCACTCCAGCGAAACTGGCGCTCCCCCTGCTCTTCACGCAGATAAAACCCGCTCAGGAAGCGCGCATCACCGGGTGCGCCTACATCAAGCAGCAGCGGTGGTGCGGCCCGCAAAACGAGCCAGAGTAACAGCATGGCACCGCAAAGCACCGCCAGCGAGGTCAGCAGATCGCGCCCTGGCAGTTGGCCCCCGGTCGGGATCAACACGGGTCTATTTGCGCTCACCGAGAATCGCAACACTATGGTGGGGGCTCAACACATCGCTCAGTTGCAACGTAAATTGGCGATAGCGACGCAGGCCACTGCGGTGCAACAGCGTGCGGCGCAACACATTCAGGGTTGCCAGCCCATAGACCACCGAGCGCTGAAAATTGACCGACGAAGCCTCTTCGAAGTAGCGCGTTGGCACCGCGATCTCGCCGATGCGGAAACCATAGAGCACGGCCTGGGCGATCATCTCGCTATCGAAGACAAAATCATCGGAATTGAGCAGGAAGGGAACCGTTTCGAGCATCCGGCGATTATAGGCCCGAAAGCCGGTGTGCAGCTCCGAAAGATTCAGGCCAAAAACAGCATTTTCGCTGATCGTCAGAAAACGGTTGGCAAGATACTTCCAGATTGGCATCCCGCCACTGAGCGCCGGATTACCACCCTGGCCGATCTGGCGCTTCAGGCGCGAACCGAGCATCATATCGCACTGGCCCGCAATAATCGGCGCAATCAGATCGGGGATCAGGGTCGAGTCGTACTGATAGTCAGGGTGCAGCATCACCACGATATCGGCCCCGTCGCGCAAGGCTTCGAGGTAACAGGTCTTCTGGTTGCCGCCATAGCCGCGGTTCTGAACGTGAATCACCACTTCGAGACCAAGCCGTCGGGCCACCTCGACCGTCTCATCGCATGATACATCGTCAACCAGGATGACGTGGTCAACGACACCGGGCGGAATATCGCGGTAGGTACGCTCAAGCGTACGTGCGGCATTGTAGGCCGGCATCACCACCACGACCCGTGGACTACTCATCCTGAACCGTCTCCCTGCGCTACCGTTCGCCACCTGTAGTGATTTTAGCAGAAAACCGCTTCGGCGTGGCAGCGGACGCAGTGGTTGCTGGATGATGACCCCACCGTGATCAAAGCTCATCGCCACAACCCGTGAGATGGCGCTGTAAATCCGTCTAAAAAATGGTACAATCCCCGGCGTTATCTATGTCTGACGTGGCGCGAGGAGTCGTGCCCCACGAGAAGGAGTCAGTATGCACATCGTCGTGTGCCTCAAGCAGGTCCCGCGTGATAACTCGGTCAAGATCAATGGAGACCTAAGCATCAATGCCGACGGGATCGAGAAGATCATCAACCTGTTCGACGAGTATGCAATCGAGGAGGGTATCGCCTGGAACGAGAAGCATGGCGGGAAGTTGACCGTGCTTTCGATGGGGAGCGAGGAGTGGGTTGAGCAGATTCGGCGCGCCCTGGCGATGGGGGCCACTGATTCGTTGCTGCTCAGTGATCCGTCGTTTGCCAATCTTGATACCCTGGCTGCTGCCAAGGTTGTGGCGGCCGCGATCAAGAAGTTGGGTGATGTGGATCTGGTCATCACTGGCCGCAATAGTACCGACGACGAGAGCGGCGCGTTTGCCCCCGCTCTGGCCCGTACCCTCGGCTGGGCCCAGGTGACCTATGTCGGCAAGGTGCTCGATGTTGATCCGGCAGGCAAGCAGATCAGTGCTGAGCGCCACCTCGAAACCGTGGTTGAGACCGTGAGTGCCAGTCTGCCCGCTGTAGTCAGTGTGATCAAGGATATTAACAACCCACGCTATCCTTCGTTGCTCAAGATCAAGAAGGTCGCCAAGATCAATCCGCCGGTCTGGACCGCCGCCGATCTGGGGGTCAGTGGCCTGGCACCGGCGGCTGCGATTGCCGACCGAGTGCCCCCACCGCCGCGCCCCTCGGGCGAACTGATTGATGGACCTGACGCTGCCACCAAGGTGCGGACCCTGGTTGATAAGCTGCTTGAGAACCAGATTGTTTAGGAGGAAGCTATGGCGGGCGTACTGATTTATATCGAGCAAGTCGGCGGTGAGGTTGCTGCCGTTTCGCGGGAACTGCTGGGCAAGGGCAAAGAGTTAGCCGCTGCCCTTGGTGGGCCGCTCAGTGCCGTGATTGTCGGTGAAGGTCTGGACGGGGTGGCGAGCCAGGTTGTGGCACTCGGGGCCGATGCGGTCTATACCGTGAGCGACCCGGCAGTGGCAGCTTATACCACCGATGGGCACGTGGCTGCGGCCAAAGCCGCTGTCGAGGCTGCGAGCCCGGCGTTGATCTTGGCCGGGGCGGGCTTCCAGATGCGCGATTTCGGGGCCGCGTTGGCTGCCGACCTTGATGCCGGGCTGGCCGTTGATGTGATTGACCTTAAGATCGCAGGTGGTGCGGTCAGTGCCATTCGTCCCTCGCACGGCGGCAATGTGATCAATACCTACACCTTCACCGCTGGCCGTCCGGTGGTGGCCCTGGTGCGCAAGCAGAGCTTCGCCGAAGGGGCGGGTGGCGCGGCGGGTGGCAGTGTCACTGCGCTGGCCTTCCCGGCGACCGCCATCCGCACCAAGGTGACGGCAGTTAGTGCCAAGTCGGGCGTGGTCAACTTGACTGACGCCGCGATCATCGTCAGTGGTGGGCGGGGCCTGAATGACAAGGACAACTACTACAAGCTGATCCCGCCGCTCGCCGAGGCCCTTGGCGGGGCCTACGGGGCCTCACGGGCGATTGTGGACGCGGGCTGGGTTCCCTACGAGCACCAGGTGGGTCAGACGGGCAAAACCGTCAGCCCCAAGCTCTATGTTGCCGCCGGGATCTCGGGCGCGATCCAGCATCTCGCCGGCATGCGCACCAGCCGCAATATCGTGGCGATCAACAAAGATCCCGAAGCCCCGATCTTCCGGGTTGCGACCTTCGGGGTGGTTGGTGATGTCAACGAGCTTGTGCCGCTGCTCACCGAAGAGTTGAAGGGCCGCCTCGGGCGTTAGGTCGTGGGTGCCCTCACCCCCTGTCCCCCTCTCCCACCGCTGGGAGAGGGGGAACTCCGAGGCGAGTCGGTGCCGTCATGATGCATCCGAGGCGTGTACCGTCCATGTTTTCTGTCCGTCCTTGAACCACTGTGGGAGAGGGTGGACCTTGAGGCGAGGCTGAGCCGTTCGAGGTTTTTGTAGTCCATTTTTCTGTCAGCCCTTAACCGCTCTCCGTGAGGGGGAAGGGGCACAGAAGGGATGGCCTGCGCCAACCGCATGAAGCAGTAACCTAAACTAGCTTATGATCGCCAAGCCGCCCCACAACCTTACGCTGACCGTTAACGGGGTCGAGTTGGCCGTCTATGAGTGGCCCGGCGACGGGCCGCCAATTTTGTTCGTGCATGCCAACAGTTTCCATGCGCGCTGTTGGGATCCCGTGGTGGCGCACCTGCCGGGTCGCCGTTGCCTGGCACTTGATCTGCGCGGCCACGGCCAGAGTGCCAAGCCGCCCCCGCCCTATGCTTGGCCGCAGTTTGGCAACGATGTCGCCGAACTGGTGCAAGCGCTTGGATTGCGTCAGACCATCGCAGTGGGCCACTCGCTTGGCGGGTATGCGATCACCCTGGCGGCCGCGCTGGCCCCTACTGC
This sequence comes from Oscillochloridaceae bacterium umkhey_bin13, assembly GCA_048381555.1. Classification (GTDB taxonomy): domain Bacteria; phylum Chloroflexota; class Chloroflexia; order Chloroflexales; family Chloroflexaceae; genus Viridilinea. The sequence goes on along the minus strand of JBLWKA010000030.1, from coordinate 2,919 downwards.
GTTTGCGGCCCTGATCCTGATTGACCCGGTGATTCTTGAGCCGCAATACTATTTTGGCCGGGCACCCGGAGTGCATGGCGCGGCGCGCCGCCGTAAAACTTGGCCCTCGCCTGCGGCGCTCTACGCCCGCTTGCACGAACGCCCGCCCTTCGAGGCATGGCATCCTGCGGCGCTGCACGCCTACTGTGATCATGCCCTTGTTCCTGACCCCGGCACCCAGGATTTGACCCTGGCTTGCCCGCCCGAAATCGAGGCCGATATTTATTATGGTGCTACGGCCCATCCGATTTATGCCGAAATCAGCACCATCCAGTTACCAACTCTGGTCGTGCGCGGCCATCCCTATGATGTGAACCCGGCCGAAAATCTGAGCGCTTCGCCGACCCCGCCTGGCCTGGCCGCCGCCTTTGCCAACGGGCGTGATCTGCATCTGCCGCAGCATAGTCACTTTATTCCGATGGAAGATCCGGCCCTCGTTGCCCGTTTGGTCAAGGAAATGCACCTATGAACCACACCTACGACGACGCGGCCCTGCTCGCTCGTATGGAACAACAGATCACAACTTGGCAGTCCACTGGTGACCGCCGGGTGACGTTTCTAGCCTGTTATACCCTGATGACCCGCCGCATGCTTGCCGGGTTGGCCGCTAAGCGCTTTCACGATGGGCCATGGGTCCACCGACTGATCCACGATTTTGCGGCCTACTATTTTGTGGCCCTCGAAACTTATGACGGCCGCAGCCAGGGCTTATTGCCCGAGGTCTGGCAGCGCACCCATCGGCTGACATGCGAACCAGGCACGTCGGTGACCCAGGGCTTGCTAATGGGCGTGAATGCCCATATCAACTGCGACCTGGCGCTGGTGCTTGATGATCTGCTGGCCCCTGAATGGGCGACGAGTGATGCCGCCATCCGCGCCAGCCGTTATGCCGACTATTGCCTGGTCAATACGATCATTGCCGAGACGATCGATTGTGTCCAGGACGATGTGGTCGGCCCCCAGGCCCGTTTGATGCAGTTGGTTGATCGGGCGCTTGGCCCCCTCGACGAATGGTGTACGGCGCGCCTGATCACCAACTGGCGCACCGAAGTCTGGCACCATACCCTGGCGATGCTCGAAGCCCCTGATCTTGCTACCCACCAGGCCATGCGCCAGCAAGCCGATACCGATGCGGTGAAACGCATGGATCTGCTTGGCATGGGCGATGGCATTGGTGCCCGGGTCTTTGGCTATCCGCTACGTTATCTCACGCGCTTGCGCCTGATCTGACTTTAGGGTAAGCTCTTAAGTAAGGGGCACCTATTGCCCTGCAACAGCTCGCCAGTTCTACAACTCTACAGCCAAAATCCCTCCCATGGCCCACCGCCACGATGACGCCTTAGATGGGCTCCGCTTGCTCGCCGACGAAACACGCTGGCAGTTGTTGCGCGCCTTGCGCTACAGCGACCAACTCGTCAGTGAACTGGTAAACAGTACCGGCCTGCCCCAGAATCTGGTCTCGTACCATTTGGGTGTGCTGCGCCAAGCCGGTTTGGTGCAAATCCATAAAAGTGATACCGACGCCCGCGCAACTTACTACGGGGTGCAACTGCCTAGCCTGACCGCGCTCTATCGGCAGATTGGTAGCGCTCTGGCTATTCCCGTTGCGCCCCGCCCCGAGAGCCTACCTGCGCTCACGGTGGTGTTTCTCTGTCGGGCCAATAGTGCCCGTTCCCAATTAGCCGAGGGCTGGCTGCGAACCCTGAGCGGCGGACGGATTACGGTGCGCAGCGCCGGGACCCAGCCCTCGCGCCTGCATCCCCTGGCCGAACAGGTTATGACCGAAGTGGGGATTGATATTGGCCACCACCAGTCGAAGCATGTTGATGCCCTGGCCCAATTGCGCCCTGACGTGGTTGTGACGGTCTGTGATATTGCCCGCGAAGAGTGCGCGGTCTGGCTTCAGGCCGAACAACGTCTGCACTGGAGCATCGCCGATCCGGTGGTGGTGCGCGGCGAAACCGAGCAACTTGCGGCCTTTCGGGCCACCCGCGACAATCTGCGCCAGCGTTGCGAAGGGCTGCTTGAACTGCTGGTAGGTCTTGTGTGAATAGTTCTTATCGCTAAGCTATAGACTTATAAGTCACAAAACGGTATAATGAGCACGCACATCCGCAAGAATTTGATTCTGAAAGCGTATTGCGATGCCCTATACCATCTCACGCCACCCCGACCAGTTGCTCTGGGTTGTGATGGAGGGCCATCTGGCCCTAGCCCAAGCCGAGCACTATTTTCAAGAAATGTGGGGTCTGCTCGATGAGGTAGGCTCGCATACCGATCTTTTAGTAGATGGGCGGCGCATTGCGGGGGCCGCCATGGGTGCCCGGCGACGCACCGAACAGATTGTCCATCACCCGAACCTGGGCCATCTGGCTTTTGTGGTGAGCGAGCACCATATGTTGCTGTTTGCACCGCTGGTCAAACTGGTCAGTGGGGTGGGCCTGTTCGGGAACGAACATGAGGCCGTAAGCTATTTGCGCTGCGCCCGTGGCCTGCCACCAATGGTAGAGCTAGACGCGTCGACGATGGCCCTTTCGGCTGGCTCAGGCGATGCGATGATCCCACCTGAGCAGCGGGCTGAAACGTTGATCCCGCAGCATGCGCTCGTGGTCGTAGCCCACCATCAGCGTGCGGTTGGCTGTCGCCCCTTGCCGCCGCGCCCCAGTTCGCGCCTCAAAAAGACCCCGCTCTTTCCCGGTCATGTGATCAACGATCACGATGGGTGAGTAGCTGCGCTGGCCGCGCTACGCCGGAAGAAGATCGGGGTGGGGGGCGGGGGGGGGGCGGGGTGCGCCCGCGATGGTGCGGACCGTTCCCCCTCCTTCTGCTTTTATCTCACCGCGGGGGTACCAGTGGCGCGCGGGGGTGAGTTATTGGCAT
>JBLWKA010000029.1:41939-45544 GCA_048381555.1 Oscillochloridaceae bacterium umkhey_bin13 | reverse complement strand
GGCCGCGTGGCCAGCACGACCAAGCAACCCCCGAATACGGGCCGCGTGGCCAGCACGACCAAGCAACCCCCGAATACGGGCCGCGTGGCCAGCACGACCAAGCAACCCCCGAATACGGGCCGCGTGGCCAGCACGACCAAGCAACCCCCGAATACGGGCCGCGTGGGCCAGGGAGAACATGGTTCTCCCTGAAAATCGGCCTCTGCGCTTGCGCGGAGGCCCACCCAAGGAAACATCCATGAGCACAGAAACCATCCGCATTATGCTGATTGACGACCACGCCATTGTGCGCAAAGGGCTGAGTGCCTACCTCGATACCTACCCCGAGCTTGAGGTTATTGGCGAGGCCAGTGGTGGCGAAGAGGGTGTCGCCCTGGCGGCACGCCTGCTGCCCGACGTGGTCTTGATGGATCTGGTCATGCCCGAAATGGATGGGATTGAAGCCACCCGCAAACTCAAGGCGGCCTCGCCCACCACCCAGGTGATTGTGCTCACCAGTTATAGCGAAGACGAACGAATCTTTCCGGCGATCAAAGCAGGGGCGCTCTCGTACCTGTTAAAAGACGTCGGCCCCGACGATCTGGTACGGGCGATCCGGGCTGCCCGTCGGGGTGAGGCGACCCTGCACCCGAGTGTGGCGACGCGCCTGATGCAAGAGTTGACCAGTGCGCGTAGCTCGCCCCTTGATCTGTTGACCGAACGCGAACGCGAAGTGCTCTCCTGCATTGCTCGTGGCATGAGCAATGCTGCAATTGCCGATCATCTGATCATTGGCGAGCGCACCGTCAAGACCCATGTCTCGAATATTCTCTCGAAATTGCACCTGCAAGATCGCACCCAGGCCGCGCTCTTGGCTCTGCGTGAGCGGCTGGTTCCGCTTGATCAAACCGAGCATAAGCCCTAAGCTGGCTCATAACTCGATTTCGCGGAACTGCAACGCATACAGGCGTGCGTACATGCCCTGGTAGGCCAGCAATTCGGCGTGGGTACCCTGTTCAATAATCCGGCCCTGATCGACCACAATAATGCGGTGCGCGATGGTCACGGTACTTAAGCGGTGGGCAATGATCACCGAGGTGCGCCCCTGCATCAGCCGTTCGAGGGCTTCTTGCACCAGGGCTTCCGATTCACTGTCGAGCGAACTGGTGGCCTCATCAAGCAGCAGAATGCGCGGATCTTTGAGCATTGCCCGTGCAATTGCGATCCGCTGACGCTGACCGCCACTCAGTTTGATCCCCCGCTCGCCCACAATTGTGGCATAGCCATCCGGGGTCGCCAGAATGAAATCGTGGGCATTCGCCGCTTTGGCCGCCGCAATGATCGCCTCGTCATCGGCATCGAGCCGCCCGTAGGCAATGTTTTCGCGGATCGTCCCACCAAAAAGCATCGTCTCCTGGGGGACAAGCCCAATCTGGGCGCGCACACTGCGCTGGGTCACACTGCGCAGATCGATCCCATCAATCTGGATACTGCCACTGGTGGGATCATAAAAACGCGGGATCAGGTTAAACAGGGTACTCTTACCGGCCCCACTTGGCCCCACCAGGGCTACAATCTCGCCAGGGCGAATCTGCAACGAGACATCGTGCAAGACGGTGCGCCCGCTTTCGTAGGCAAAGCCGACCTGATCAAACTCGATCGCGCCATCAATCGCGGGCAGATCTGCGGCTCCGGGGGCATCACGCACACTCGGGGTCGTATCCAGAATCTCGAAGACGCGCCGCACCGACCCCATGGCCTCGCGGAACTGGCCGTAGAGCCCCGAAAGTTGGCCCAGACTGGCCCCAATCGTCAGGGCGTAGATCAAAAAGCCACTGATTGTCGAGAAGGCCAGCCGTCCCGCCAAAACTTCGCGCCCACTGAACCAGAGGATCGCGGCGATCCCGCTAAAGCCCAAAAAGGCCATTAAGCCGCCAAACGCGGTGCGGACCAGGGCTAGACGCAGGGTTGCCCCGAGCGTGCGCTGCATCGCCGTTTCGTAGCGAGCCACCTCGTAGGGTTCACGGGCAAAACTCTTGACCACCCGAATACCTTGCAACCCCTCTTCGACCGTGACGGTCGCCCCGGCCAACTCATCCTGGACGCGGGTGCTCATCCGTTGCAATAAGCGCCCAAAACTGCTAGCCACCAGCACCACACTCAGCATCAGCACAAACACAAAACCCACCAGGCGTGGGTTAAGTACAAAAATAATGATTGACGCCCCAATCAGCGTGATCAGGCTCGAAAGCAGTTGGGTCACATTGGTGGTCAGGACGGTGCGCACTTGGGTGACATCACTCGAAATGCGCGAGAGGATCTCGCCCACGCGGTGATTGGCATAGAAATCGAGCGAAAGTTCTTGCAAATGGCGGTAGAGCGTCACGCGCAGATCGAGCACAATCCGCTCACCGATCACATTCAGGGTATAGCCCTGGCCAAAACTGAGCAAGGCCTGGAACAGGAACATCACAATCAGGGCCAGGGTCAGCAGGTTGAGTAGCGTCGGATCTTGCAACTGAAGGACAGCATCAAGCAATTGAATGATCACCAGCGGAAAGCTCAGGCTCAAGGCACTCGCACCGATCAGAAAAACGATCGCCAGGGCCATCTTTCCACGATAGGGGCGCAGATAGTATAACAGGCGGCGCCAGTCTACGGACCCACCAGCGGTTTCATCGGACGGCGTAGACGAACGGAGATCGGTGCGGGCACGACGCATAAACATGCAAAAAATTCCTCCTTACTCATAACGATACCACATTCTCGTGGTACTGCGCTTAGCACTACAACAAAGGTTGTCATTCCGAGTATCCTATGGCCCGTCGGCCAGTGGTGGGGAGAGCAACAATGCGGTTGCGCAGCCCTCCATTGTCACCCCGAGTATCCTATGGCCGGTCGGCCAGTGGTGCTGAGAGAAACACGCTTTGTTTCTTAGGAGCGGCAGCGAGGGGTCTACCCTGAGGAGCAGCGCAGATTCCTCACTCCGCCTGCGGCTCCGTTCGGAATGACATGGGGAGCCGCTGCGCTCCATTCGACGTGATCATGCAGGTTGTTGCCTAGGAGGATGCAATGGCCCGCAGGCCAGTGGTGTCGAAAAAATCAGGGTTGTCACCCCGAACGCAGTGAGGGGTCTTCCAGGCACAGCAGCGCAGATTCCTCACTGCGCTGCGCTCCATTCCGTCCCAAATCGTCGCCCACGGCGATCGGCTTTATTTTGGGCTGTTTGATGGTATGAAGTTAGGCAAATACTGCTACTCTTCAACTGGAGAAGGCAACTTGCTTTCGACTGGCTCAGCCGCCCTGTTTGTCTCGTGGCATACTGGCAGCACCTACACCGAAAGTGAGCGTGATCGGCTCTTTATGAGCGATGGGACGGTAACTGGCACCCAAGAACTGCCGGTGCCCTTCTATATCATGTGTGCCCACCCCGGGATCGCGCCGCGCATCGCGCCAAGGGTTCGGGGGTGTCCACACGTAGGGCGTCAGAGGATCGGGGGTGGCGACAGGTAAGGCCGAAGCATTCGCACCAAGCGCGCCACGGAATCAATAGTGGCGACAGGTAAGGCCGAAGCATTCGCACCAAGCGCGCCACGGAATCAATAGTGGCGACAGGTAAGGCCGAA
>JBLWKA010000029.1:0-41839 GCA_048381555.1 Oscillochloridaceae bacterium umkhey_bin13 | reverse complement strand
GCCCGGGATCGTGTGCCCCGCCCGGGATCGTGTGCCCCGCCCGGGATCGTGTGTACCACAGCGCAATCCACAACCCAAAATCGCCTTACCGTCGCATCGCCAGCGCAATCCCACTCTGGAGCGACCCACGGGTGATGATGCCGCTCAGATCCACCCCGAGGCCAACCAACGTCTGGGCCACTTTGGGGCGAATGCCGGTCAACATCACCTGGGCACCGAGCAGTTTGACGGCCTGGGCGGCGCGAATCATAGTATTGGCAACCTGGGTATCTACCACCGAAACCCCGGTAATGTCAAGGATCGCAATTTCGGCACGGGCTTCACCAACGCCCTGCAGCAAGGTTTCGATCACCTGTTGGGCTCGCCGTGAGTCGATCGTGCCAATGAGGGGCATGACCACAATTGTATCAGTAATCGGAATCAGGGGTGTCGAGAGCTCTTCGAGGGTGGCGCGCTGGGCCTGAATAATCTCTTCTTGCAACTGATTCTGGCGCAGAGCCTCTTCAGCTTGACGCTGGAGCGAAATGTCCATCAGTAGGCCGGTAAAGATCAGTTCGCCCGCTTCGTTATAGAGCGGCGACGAATCGCCCTGCCACCAGCGGATGGTGCCATCCGGCAGCACAAACCGACCCTCGAAATGCCAGGGCTTCATGGTTGCCACAGCGTGCTCAGCGCTACTCAGATACTGTGGGCGGTCATCGGGGTGGATGCGTTCCACCAAACGGCCATAGTCCTCCATCAAAGCTGCGGGTTCTAGGCCCGTAAGATCCCGAATGCGGTCACTGACAAAATCCACCTGCCAGTTCCCATTGCGCATCACCAGTTGAAAGACCGCGCCGGGGATGTTCAGGGCGATTTCACGGAAACGGGCTTCACTGGTTCGGAGCAAGGCATCGGCGTGGCGGCGTTCGGTCACATCGCGGCAGACCACCAACCCACCAAGCAGATCGTCGGTTGGCCCAAGCAGCGGGCGGCCATTCACACTGATCCAACGCCCCTCGGGTGCCCCGCCATGGCGCACGAACATCTCGACTTCGTTGGTCACTTCGCGGTGGAGCGCCCGGATCATGGGCAACTGCTCGGTCGGGAAGGGTGTGACCATATCGGGCAGGAAATTGCCATAGACTTCAGCCCACTCGTCGCTCTTGTCACTCTCGACCGGGCCAGCCCCGAACATGCGTTGGGCAGCCGGATTAAAGACCAGCGGATTACCGGTTGCATCAACCGCAATCACTCCTTCGCTCATACTCTCAAGAATCAGGCTAGTCAAATGAGCCTGCTGCTGGGCAGTTTCCTGGGCCTCGCGCATCGCAGTAATATCTTGCACCACCGCGTAGATCAGACCGTGGGCCATATCTGGGGTCGAATTCCAGCGCAGCCAGCGGTACGAACCGTCCTTGCAACGGTAGCGGTTTTCGAAGGCAATCACATCACGGCCCTGTTCCGTAACCTGTGCGGTCACGGCCCTGGTCGCAGCCACATCATCGGGATGGACGAAATTCAGACGCGGTTCGGCCAGCAGTTCAGCCTCCGAAAAACCCAGCACCTGTGACCACATTGGATTGATTCGTTTAAAGTAGCCATCAAAACCAGCAATACACAGCATGGCGAGGGCGTGATCAAAAAAGGCTGCATTCAGTTCGCGGGCTGCGGCAAGTTCCTGCTGAAGGTTGTCAAGCTGTTGCTGCAATGCGTGAGTATTAGGCTCGTGAGGCGCTTCCGAAGCTGGCATCGAACCACTCCTGGCTGCTAACAAGACGGGAATAGCCTGGCGCAATCAGTTACTAGCAGGCCACGTCTTTGGCTTCTGCCTTCGAGCATATCATGCAGGCGCAACCACGTTAGCGCACCTCGGGCAGCAGGGTATAGTCAGGAAAGTTGCCATACAAACGTTCGCCGGGTTCGCCCCGCGTGACCGACTGCACCAGGTATTTGCCACCCACAAAACAGCCCTTCCACGAAGCGCCCATGCCGCCAAAGACCTCGTCGCGGTCGCCACGGGAACGCACCCCATTGATTCCAACCTTGAACGAGCGTAACTCGCTGGCAACCATGCGCGCAATCTGGGGATCATCAGTGGCAATTGACGAGACCAGATTGCCATTCGAGATATTCATTTCGCTGATCAGTTCCTCGATCCGATCCACCACGACAATCGTATCCACTGGCCCAAAGGGTTCGTTATGGTGCAGGCGGGCATTACGGGGCACATTCAGCAGGGTGATCGGGGCGAGGTAGGCCGAAATATCTTGCCCCGGCAGCAGCCGGGTTTCGTCCAGTTCACCTTCATACAAGCTGATCGCCCCGAGGCCCACCGCCTCCGAATACATCACCCGCAACTCTTCGACTTTGGCACTATTGATCAGTGGGCCAAAATCCAGATCAGGCAAAGCGGCTTCAGGGCTGTCTACGAGCACAGGGTGACCGATGCGCAGCGCCTTGACGGCGGGTAGGTAGGCATCAAGAAACTTGGGCACCAGGCGGCGCTGCACCACAAACCGGATGTAGGCGGTACAACGCTGCTTGCCGTAGGCAAAGCCTTTTTTGATCTGGGAAGCGAACCCGGCCCAATCGCTGTATTCCCAGATCCCGTAGCAGTTCACGCCTTCCATTTCGAGCATGTAGCGTTTTTCGCGGTCATAGAGACTGGCCGCAATATCGCGCCCGTTCGACTTGCCGCCCACAAAGGCCAGACAGGCCACATCGGGGTTGCGCACCAGTGCATCCGACAACTGACCGCCCGAGCCACTGACCAGGCTTACCGGCAGTCCGGCGCGGCGGGCCAGGGCGAACCCAAGCGTCAAGGAGTAGAGGCCGCCATCGGTTGGCGTTTTAGCGATCACAGCATTGCCCGCCAGTGCCTGCACCAGCACCGCATGCACCAGCACCGAGTAGGGATAGTTCCAGGAGGCGATATTCGAGATCACGCCCAGGGGAGTACGGCCTGCCACCATGCCGTCAATGTTTTCGAGGTACCAGGCCACCCCGCTAATGCAGCGATCCACATCATCGCAGGCCAGTTTATAGGGCTTGCCGATCTCCCACATCAACAGGTGGACAATCAGATCCCGCTCGGCCCGCAAGGCCTCAAGACAGGCCGCAACCCGGCTCTTGCGCAGATCGAGATCGGTCTGCGACCAGGTGGCATGCTCGGTTGCACTTGCACGAACCGCCCGTTTGGCCGTCTCCAGATCAATCATTGGCATGCGCCCCAATTCGCTACCGTCCACTGCCGTAGCGTAGCGCTTGCCGTGCCCAGGATAGGCCCACTCGCCGCCAATCAGATTGAGTGCCTCACCACTGGCGCTGAACGCTTCGGGGGCGGCTGCCCGCAACTGAGCCAACAGATTCGGCCATTCCAACCCGGGCGCAATTATCTTCGCCATAACCACAGATCCTTAGCTATTTCGCATCGAGCATTCTAACTAGCGAACAAACGGCCAATCTAGTATACCGCAACCCGTCTTAGCCAGAACTGCTATAATGAACGACCACCGCATGTTGCAGTCATAAGGAGTATCGTTCCATGCTGACCGAGCGCGCCCGCGCCACCCTGCACGAGTGGGTTCAGTCCGAGAGTCTGCGCAAGCATTGTGAGGCTGTGGCGGCCTGTATGGTTCATTTTGCCCAGAAAAACGGGGCCGATGCCGATCTCTGGGGGGCGGTGGGTCTGCTGCACGACATTGATTTCGAGCGTCACCCCTACATGCCCGAAGCCGGCCCGGCAACCACGGCGCTCGCCGAAGCCTTGATTGCGGGTGAATCGGTGCCCGCCGAACTGCCCGGCCACCCGTTTTATGGCGTGGCCCATGTGCGCGAGTCCGGCTGGGGCCAGGAGGTCGTACGGGCAATTCTGAGCCACGCCGATTATAGTGGCATCGCCCCGCAGAGTGATCTCGAGCGCACGCTCTTTGCCGTAGACGAACTGAGCGGCTTTGTGACCGCTGTCGCCCTGGTGCGCCCCGACAAGAATATTGCCAGTGTCGAGGTCAGTTCGGTCAAGAAGAAGATGAAGGACAAAGCCTTCGCCGCCAAGGTCAGCCGGGAAGGCATTCATCATGGGGCAGCCGTGATTGACATGCCCCTTGATGCCTTGATCGCCGAGGTGATCGCCGCGTTGCGAGCCGAAGCCCCGCGCCTGGGGATTGCCGGAACCTGATTAGGATCTTTGGCGTAGGGACGAAGCACGCTTCGTCCCTACGCCCATCGGAGGGGCATCCGGGAGACGGGTTGTTGCATGCGTAGTTGAAAGACCACGGTAGGGGCACCCCGGCTGGTCGCCCGAGGCAGCCGTAGTAGGCTGCCCCTAACGGCCCGCAGGGGCACTTGGCGGCGTGCGTAACAGGTTACTCAGGCGGCGCACATCACTCCAGTTGGTGCCCTCGGGATCGTTGCTCAGCGGCGTATAGAGGGTGTCGAGCGCAAACACCTGGACGGCAAAGCGTTGCCCGCCCACCATAATCACCCGGCTCTCGTCCACAGGTGTCCCGAGCGGACGGCCACGAGCGGCTTCGGCCAGCAAAAATTGGTGGAAGGCCCACTCGGGGCGGAACTCGACTTCGGCAGTGACAAACGTTTCGCGCAGCAGGGCCATCTCCAGCGGGTCGTCATAGGCCCGCAAGGTTGGCCCGGCACTGCTGACCGTGCGCCCGCTCCAGGCCGCAACCTGACGCCGGATCGCCGCAATATACGAAGTAGGCACATTGCCATCGGAGCGTGGAGCGTAGACCGGGATGGCCTTTTCGACCGTATCCATGCCCCGGTTCACGTAACCCAGCATCAATTCGCACCAGTCGCGCACACCGTCCTGCCAGGTGGCATAGCGCGCAAAGCCTTCGCCCGTACCCGCATTGCGTTCGGGGCGAATATGGCGGCGCAACATACCCCAATTTTGCAGCCCCCCCCGCGCACAGGCCCCCGTGGTGCAGTACTGGCTTTCGTGCTGAAAGAAGGCCAGAGCCACGGCGGGATCAAGCCCGTAGCCCACAATGATCGTATACAACTCGTCGCCATAAGGCGCAGCAGGCGAACGGCCATTCGCCAGAATCTGGCTAAAGGCCGCTCGACTGATGCGCGGCGCACTCTTAAAGGTCAACCCAGCGCTCTGAGCCTCGGCAGCGGGAGGCAAGGCGACCATTGCGGCCATGGCGATGCCGAGCAGCATGATCAGGGCCAACAGGCCCATGCGATGGCCGGGACGACCTAAGTACTGCGGCAGGCGCAACAAGCCCAGCAGCGCCGCCAGCCAGACCAGGATGATGGCAAGCCGACCGGCCTGGTCTGGGGTGATCAAGCCGAGTGCCCATAACGGCAGCAGACTGATCGCCACCATAGCTAACCCGGTCACGGCCCATGGTTCGCCATGCGTATGCCACCATGATCGGCGTGGCACTGCCACGCGTTGCGGTTCATCCGGCATGCGTTGCTCCGATCATCATACGAGTTGCGGCCACTGCTGCCCACACATCGTCGGCGGTAATCCCATAATGGGTGACGGCCCGCAGTACTCCGCCGCCCATGCCCCCAATCAAAATGCCCTGTTCGCGCAGTCCGGCGATCAAGCCCTCGGCGTTGAGCGGGGCCTGATCATGCAGGCGAAAGCGCACAATATTGGTCTGCACCCGACTAAGATCGAGCATCACCCCTGGGATGGCGGCCAGACCCTCGGCGAGCAAACGCGCATTGGCGTGATCTTCGTGCAGGCGGGCCGGCATCTCGGTCAGGGCCACGATGCCTGCGGCGGCGATGACCCCGGCCTGGCGCATGCCACCACCAAGCAGTTTGCGGGCACGTCGCACCCCGGCAATAAAGTCCGCCGAACCAGCCACCAGCGAACCAACCGGTGCTGCCAGGCCCTTCGACAAACAGAACTGCACACTGTCTACATACTGGGTCAGTTCGGTGACGTTCACGCCAAGGGCAACGGCAGCATTAAAGATCCGCGCCCCATCGAGGTGCAAAGGCACCCCGGCGGCCTGCGCCAGGGCGTGAACCTCGGCCAGATAGCTTGGAGGCAAGACGACCCCGCCGCAGCGGTTATGGGTATTTTCGAGGCACATCACGCCCGGATGTGCTTCGTGACCGTCATAGGCGGGCTGCAACGCCTCCTCGATCTGCGCAAGCGGCAGCGTACCATCGGGCTGGGTCGGCAAGGTCTGGTAGATCATGCCCCCCAGGGCCGAAGCCCCGCCCGCTTCGTAGCGATAGATATGGCACTCGTCACCACAAATCACGCGCTGGCCGCGCTGGCCGTGGGTCAACAGCGCCGAGAGGTTGCCCATGGTTCCGGTTGGCACCAGCACCGCGGCCGGTTTGCCGACCAGTTCGGCTGCCAGGGCCTCGAGCCGATTGATTGTCGGGTCTTCGCCATAGACATCATCGCCCAACTCGGCCCGGTTGATCGCCTCGCGCATCGCCGGACTCGGCAACGTCACCGTATCACTGCGCAGATCAATGCGCCCGTTTGATCCCATCGCACCAGATCGCTCACCATACATAGGAATAGGTACTCCTCAATCACGCAACAAACGATTAAAAATCCGGGTCACGGCCGGATCAAAATGGTAGCCCGACTGGGCTTCAAGATAGGCGCGTACCGCCTCGCGCGGCCATGCCTTGCGGTAGGGTCGATCCGAACAGAGCGCATCCCAGACATCTACGACGGCAAAGATGCGGGCGGGCAGCGGAATACTCGCACCAGTCAGACCCTGGGGGTAACCCGAACCATCCCACTTTTCGTGGTGACAGTAAGGAATATCGAGGGCCGGGCGCAAATAGCTAATCGGAGCCAGCAGTTCGTAGCCATAGACCGGATGCAACTGCATAATCTTCCACTCATCAGAGGTCAGAGGGCCAGGTTTGTGTAGGATCGCATCAGGAATGCCCACTTTGCCAATATCGTGGAGCAACGCCCCGCGTCGTATATGGATAATCTCGCTTTCACTGAGGCCCATCGCCCGGGCCAGGCGCACGGTCAACTCGGTAACCCGTTGCGAATGGCCTTCGGTCTCTTTGTCACGCAGATCAAGGGCCCGCGACCACCCTTCCAGGGTGGTATCGTAGGCCATTGCCAGGTCGGCGTGGCTGCGTTGCAGTCGTCCGAACAGTTCGGCATTATCAATCGCCACCGCCGCCCGGCCAGCCAGGGTATGCAGATAGTCCAGCCATTCGCTATCGTAACGCAGGGGCGTGCGCTGAAAGACTTCGAGCACCCCAAGCACCTGACCCTGGGCCAACAGTGGCATCACCGCATAGCCCCGAAACCCCTCGGCGGTCAGCAGATCGGGGCGAGCGACCTTATCAAGCTGGCTGTGCAGATCACCCACGACGACCCGCTCACGGTTGAGCACCGCCCAACCCGCCAGACCCTCGCCGACGCGGGCGCGGCGTCCGACCATCAACGATGAACGAAAGCCCCGGCCAACAAAATAGCTGAGCGAGTGGTCACTGGTATTGAGCAACAGAACATCGGCTGCATCTACGTCGAGCTGCTGCATCGCCTGATCAAGCACCACCCCTAGACTCAAGCGCTGATCAAGACTAGCCGTAATTGCCTGGTCAATCGCATGTAAACCCGTCAGGCGGCGCAACCGTTGCTCGGTCTGTTCGAACAGGGTCGAACGCTGAATCGCATTCGCGGCCATATCAGCAATCGCCGCCAGCAGGCGTAGATCACTCTCGCTGATCGGCTCATTGCAGCAGATCCAGAGGGCACCCTGGATTTCGTCATGGGTACGCAGTGCTGCACTGGCGATGATCTGGTGCGGCGTGATCCGCCCCTGGCCGGTCAAGATCGGATGGCCCTGCATCTCGTGAGCCGGATACTGGTGACTGCCACTTGATGGCACGAGCAGGCGTTCACTACGCGGGACATGTAGCCCGGTTAGGTTCTCCCAGCACCCCGTCCCAAGTTCAATCTGGGCCTCGTGCGAACCGGGCACCCGCATCGCCAGGGCTACCCCACAGCCCCGCAGCAGCACCCCCGTTTGCGCCAGCAGTGTTGGCAGCATCTCGGCGCGGGTGCGGGCGGTACGCAAAGCAGCCGCCATAATCAACAGGGCCTCGCGTTCGCGTTCGCGTTCGACCCGGGCCGACACATCTTGCTTAATCGTAATAAAATAGGCCACCTTGCCGTCACGCAACACCGGCGTGATCGTCTGGTCTTCGTGGTAGAGCGTGCCATTTTTGCGCCGATTGACCAGTTCGCCGGACCAGGGCTGTCCGGCCAGTACCGTTGCCCAAAGGCGGGCATAGAACGGTTCATCGTGCTGGCCTGAGCGCAAGAGGCGGGTCGTATTGCCAATCGCCTCTTCGGCAGTATAGCCGGTCAAACGGGTAAAAGCCGGGTTGACCCATTCGATCGCCCCATCAGGACGTGAGATGACCACTGCATTGCCAGCGGCTTCTAAGGCGGTTCCGATCAGATCCAGTTTGGCCTCGGTTGCCACATAGCTGGTAATATCACGGGCACTGCCTTCGATCTGCAGCAGATCACCCTGTTCGGTGCAGCTGCAGTGCAGTTGCACTTCCAGCCAGACGATCTGGCCCTCGCGGTGCAGCAGTCGCAGTCGAATGGGGGCTGGCTTCAGGGTGCCATTCGGTCCAGCACAGACCCGTTCGTGGTCATCGGGGTGGATCAGGCTCAGCATCAACCGAGGATTGGCATAGAATGCCTCGGGGGCATACCCGGTCAACGGTTCGCAGGCTGGACTCAGATAAACGCAGACCAGATCAGGCCGAACCTGGTAGCGAAAGATCAGGTCGCGTGAATAGGCTGCTAGAAGATGGGCGAGATCGGCGGGGGCAGGGATGCTGTTAGCGGCGTCGGGCGGTACGTCCATAGCAGCCATTCCTAGAGCCAACATGCAAGCTGGGATTTACAAGCACATTCCGATCAACAAGCGCTATGGCTGTTCATCGTGCGTAAAGATCCCAGGCAGCAGCGAAAACGGTAAGGTACCCATCGCAGACGAACGTATTGCACCAACATAAATTGTCGCACTACAACTATGCAAGGCAACCTCACTGCTGTGCGCAGTATAGCATGCGCTGCAACCCTATAATTACACTTTCGGGTTGGAGTAGGTGCGAACCAGTCTGCACCTCATACTAAAGGACGACCTGCCCTTGCCTGAGGAGCATAGCCTGATTGGGTGCAACTGCCTGATGCGCAACAACGTCATTCATGGGATACTACAATGAGGAACTGAGCTGTATCGGGACTGCTAAAGGAGTGAATGATGGCTGCGGCCACTTCCCAGAAACGTAAACGTCCTAACCGCCGGATGCTTTGGATCATCGGCGGGATTGTCGTAGCAATCATACTGATTGGGGCCGCTGTGGCAGTCTTGGCTCCGCGCCAGGCCGCCGCAGGAACCCTGCCTGCGGGTTGGCAAGCCGTGCCCGCCACCAGTGGCAGCATTGCCGCCACGGTTGGGGCTACCGGCAATATCGAACCACAGGCCGAGGCGTCATTGCGCTTCGAGACCACCGGTACGGTTGCCGAGATCTTCGTTGGCCCTGGCGATCAGGTCACGGCCGGCCAGGCCCTGGCCCGCATTGATACCACTGGCCTCGAATTGGGTTTAGCCCAGGCCCAGGCCGATCTGCGCCAGGCCCAGGCCGACCTCGAAGGACTGCTCGCTGGTGCCAGTGAGACCGAAGTTGCCGAGGCCGAGGCCCGGCTCGAACAGGCTCGCCGCCAGGTCAACCAGGCCACTCGCTCGGTCTCGCAGGCCGATATTAACGCCGCCCGTGCCGAGCTCGAGAGTGCCCGCGCCCGGCTGGCCCGGCTCGAAGCTGGCCCGACGACCGATAGCCTGGCGAGTGCCAATGAACGGGTGCAGGCCGCTCGCACCAATCTCGAAAATAGCCGTGTCGCCCTGAGTACGGCCAAAGAACGTGCCCGCCTCGATCTCGAAACCCGTGCCAATGCCTTACGCAATGCCCAGGACGAGTTCAGTCGAATCTATTGGCGTAACCGCGAACTCGAAAATGCGCCCGGCTTCCGCGAATTGCCGCGAGCGAATATTGATCAAGAGGCTGCCGCCCAACGGGCTGTGAATGATGCAGAAGCGGCAATGAAGATCGCCCAGAATGGCTATGACCAGGCCCGTAGCGACGAGATCAACTCGTTGCGTGCCCGCGAAGCCGAACTTGCAAGCGCCGAGGCCGCCCGTGACCGGGTGCTGCGGGGCAGCGAGGCCGATGAGTTGGCGAGTGCCCGGGCGGCAGTGCAACGCGCCCAGGCTAGCCTTGACCAGTTGACCGGTTCCCGCCGCGAAAGCGAGTTGGCAACCCAGCAGTCGAGTATCGAGATCGCCCAGGCCAATCTGGATCGCCTGCTCGCCCCACCGACAAGCAATGCGCTGGCCGCCCGCGAAGCCAGTGTGACCCGCGCCGAATTGGCTGTGCGCAACGCCCGACGTAACCTCGATCTGGGGACGCTGCGGGCACCATTTGCGGCCACGATTGGCCGGGTAGATATGCGGATCGGCGAACCAAGTGGCGCAACCGCGATCATTGCGATTGTGGACCTGAGTAGCTTCCACGTTGATCTGCCCGTGGACGAGCTTGATATTGCCGAGGTCGAACTGGGGCAGGCCGCGACGATCGAACTTGATGCCCTGCCCGGTCAGGTCGTAACCGGCAAGGTGACCAGCATTTCGCCCCAGGCTACCCGCAGCGAAACTGGTACCACTACCTACCAGGTCACCGTTACGCTTGATGCGGGCAGCAATGGCGTACGCCCCGGTATGACTGCCGTCGTCTCGATCATCACCGAAGAAAAACCCGACGTCGTACTCGTCCCCCGGCGGGCGGTGCGCTCCGAAGGCGGCCAGAGCTTCGTCCTCGTGCCTAACCCGAACCTGGTACCACCACCGGCCATCCCTGGTCAGACCAGCCTGCCCGGCGACCGCCGCCCGGTCACCCTGGGCATCAGCAATAGCCAGTTCGTCGAAATTGTTAGTGGCCTGAATGCCGGCGAAGAAGTCCTCGTCCAGGATGTCGTCTCGACCTTCAACCCGGCCGGGCCACCCCGTTAGCTGTGGAGCTGGAGAGCTGTGGCGTTGTGGGGTTCTGAAGTTCTGAAAGCGAGGGCCTGGGAGAACATGGTTCTCCCAGTTCCCCTAGCGATGAGCGAGCGAAAGCTCGTTCATCGCTGAACTAAAAGTATAAAGCGGAGCGCTATGAGCGATCTGATCGTAGTCAAAGACCTGACCAAGGTCTATACCATGGGTGATGTTGAAGTCCACGCCTTGCGCGGGGTCACGCTGACGATCCGGGCAGGCGAAATGGTCGCAATTATGGGGCCATCGGGTAGTGGCAAAAGCACCCTCATGAATATTATTGGCTGCCTCGACCAACCCAGTGATGGTAGTTACCTGCTTGACGGCGTGGATGTGGCCGAGTTGGACGATAACGAGTTGGCCGGGATTCGCAACCAGAAGATTGGCTTCGTCTTCCAACAATACATGCTCCTGCAGCGTACCAGTGCCTTGCGCAATGTCGAGTTGCCGATGCTGTATGGGGGCAAGGGCGGCAACCGCCGCGACCGAGCCAAAGCAGCTCTGGCTGCCGTAGGCATGGCCGATCGCAGCCACCACAAGCCGAACGAACTCTCGGGGGGGCAGCAGCAACGGGTCGCAATTGCCCGCGCCCTGGTCAACGAACCGCGGATCATTATGGCCGACGAACCCACTGGAGCGCTCGACAGTCGCACCGGCGAAGAGATTATGGCGATCTTTCAACGCCTGAACCGCGAACAGGGCATTACGGTCATTCTCGTGACCCACGAACACGATGTGGCCCAACATGCCGAACGGATCATCAGTGTGCGTGATGGGGTGATCGCCAACGATGAGCCGGTTCAGGATCGGATGATGGCCGGCGAAAGTGCAAGTGTCGTCTCATGAACCTCCTTGAGTCCATTCGCATCGCCTTTGTGGCCCTGCTCAGCAATAAATTGCGGGCCGCCCTAACCATGCTCGGCATTGTGATCGGCGTGGGGGCCGTGATCGGCATGCTCGCGATGGGCAATGGCTTTCAGATGTTTCTGAACAACCAGTTTGCCCAATTGGGCGCGGGCAATTTTTATGTCGCGCCTTTTATTGATAGTAACCGGATCAGTGCGCGCAATGCGGCGCAACTGACCGCCAATGATGCCGTGGCGATTATGCAGCCCGGGCGCGCCCCGGCGGTCTATCGGGTCGCGATTGAGTTTAGCGGCAATGCCCAGGTCAGTGCAGGCGGGCCACGCCGGAACTACAGTGTGCGGGCCGTCAACCCGGACTGGTTTATCGTTACACCCCAGGATCTGGGGCCAGGGCGGCTCTTCACGGAACAAGAAGAGCAGGCCCGCGCTCGCGTGGCAGTCATTGGCAAACTGGTTGCCGAGCGGATGTTTGGTAGCGTTGATGCCGCCGTCGGCCAACGGCTTGATCTGAACGGGATTGGCTTTGATGTGATCGGGGTCATCACTACCGAAGAGGGTGCGATTAGCATCGGGGCCGACCCCGCTGAAGCAATCTTCATTCCCTACTCGACCGGGGTGGCCCGCCTCTATCGCAACCAGACTAACGACCGGATCAATGTTTCGATTATGACCGTGCGCGCCCAGAGTGTGGACGAGATTGACGAGGCGATTCGTCAGGTCACCGAGATCCTGCGGGTCGAGCATCGCCTGACCTGGCAGGACAATGATTTCTCGATTATCAACCCTGAACAGATCGCGGCTCAGTTTAATGTGATCATCGGGGGCTTCAACAGCTTCCTCGGGGCTGTTGCCGGGATCTCGTTGCTCGTCGGCGGGATCGGGATCATGAACATTATGCTGGTCAGTGTCACTGAACGCACCCGCGAGATTGGGCTACGCAAAGCCGTGGGGGCACGCCAGCGCGATATTCTGCTCCAGTTCCTGGTCGAAGCGGTGGTGCTCTGTCTGGTGGGGAGCCTGGCTGGGATTGTGCTTGGCTATGGTCTTTCGTACGTCAGTACGTTCATTCTGGTCAATTTGTTTAACGCCGAAGGTGCCGTCGCCACTGTGCAACTCGCTAATATCATGCTGGCCACGAGCATCGCCGCCGCGATCGGACTAGCCTTCGGCTTCTTCCCGGCCCTCCAGGCGGCGCGCCTAAATCCGATTGATGCCTTGCGAACCGAATAATATGAATTTTATTGAAGCTTTTCGCATCGCCTGGGGTGCCATGCTCACCCATAAACTGCGCTCGCTGTTGACGATGCTTGGCATCATCATTGGGGTGGGCGCGGTGGTGGGTATGCTCGCAATTGGCGATGGCTACGCCCGCTGGATTGACGCCGAGTTCAATACGCTGGGGGTGGCAACCTTCTATATCGCCCCTCGGGTAGACAATCCGGACGAAAACGAGCAGTTGCGACCGCAGTTACGGGCCAGTGATGCCGATGCGATTATGCAACCCGGCCGCGCCCCCGCCGTCGAATTTGTCGCGATTGAGTTGAACCGCAGCGGGGCGGTCAGTGCCGGAGGCGAGCGTTTTCTGTTCGGGATCAAGGGAGCCAATCCGAACTTCTTCTTGATTGGCGAACAATCCCTCGGGGCCGGGCGCTACTACACCGCAGACGAGGAACGAGCCAGTGCCCGGGTCGCCGTGATTGGGCGGATTGTGGCCGATACGCTCTTTGGCGATTATCAGAGTGCAATTGGCCAACGCATCAGCGTGAACGGGGTTCAGTTCGAGGTGATTGGGGTCTCGACCACCCGCCAGAGTCCCGCCGGGGGCGCGGTTGGTCGCTTTGGTGACCCCGGCGAACAGGTCTATATCCCGTATACCACGGCGCGCAACCGGCTCTTCCGCAACGAGATCAATCCCCGGGTTGATGTTTCGACCATGAGTGTCAAGGTGCGTGATGCGAGTGAGATGGACGAGGCGATTCGCCAGGTCACGGCGATTCTGCGTGAAGAGCACCGCCTGACCTACCAGTCAAACGATTTTCGCATCACCAACCCGGCCCAACTCGCGGCCCAATTCCAGACCATTACGGTTGGTTTTAGTGCCTTCCTCGGCACGATTGGCGGCATCTCGTTGCTGGTCGGCGGCATCGGGATTATGAATATTATGCTGGTCAGTGTGGCCCAACGCACCAAAGAGATCGGTTTGCGCAAGGCGGTAGGGGCACGCCAACGCGATATTCTGTTGCAATTCCTGATCGAAGCAGTCGTGCTCTGCCTGGCGGGTGGTATTCTCGGGGTTGCGCTTGGCTACCTGCTCTCGCTTGGGGGCAACGTGCTGCTGGCCAGTTTAACCGAAGACAGCGCCGTCCGGGCCTCGGTCAGCCTGTTCTCGGTCATCTTGGCAACCTCGATCTCGGCCGGGGTCGGCATCTTTTTTGGGCTCTTCCCGGCGATGCGGGCGGCGCGGCTCGATCCGATTCGGGCGCTGCGCAATGAGTAAGCCGCTTCGCTGGTTGGCCTCCTGGCGGTGAGCCTCGCGCTACCGCTCGTGCTCACCGCCAGGAAATACTGGGAACACCATGTGTTCCCAGGCCCAGCGGGCACGCTACGCCTATTGCTTCCGCCGCACCAGCGCCTCGGCGTAGATTGCTTCGACGGTCTGGATAGTGCGTTCCCACGAGAGTTCGCTGATCGCCCGGGCGCGGGCCGCCGCCCCGAGGTGTGCCGCTAGTCTGGGATCATCAAGCAGGCGCTCGATCTGCATCGCCAGATCGGCGGCACTGCCAAGTTGAGCATACAACCCGGTGTCCGCCAGAATTTCGCGGGCGACCGGCGTTTCAAAGGCCACGGTCGGCAAGCCCATTGCCATATAGTTGGCGATCTTGCCATTACCCTCGGTCAGGCTCATCTTGGGGGCCGCCGCCACCGCACCCAACGCCAGGTAGCTGTGCAGGTCACGGTAAATGATGCGTCCCGGCAGGGTCACATGCCGACCCACGCCCAAGCTTTCGGCATAGCGCCGGTAGCTGTGGGGATCGGGATGGCCCATGATCAAAAAGTGGGTGTGCGGTCGGCGGGCTACCAGTAAACGGGCGGCATCAATCAAGACATTCGTGCCCTGGTAGGGGGCCAGCAGGCCAATATAGACCACCAGATCACGGTCGACGGGAATACCCAACTGGGCCCGCAACTCGGCGCGTTGGGCCGCCCAGGCCGCCGAGCCATCATAGGGCCGGAAGCGCTCGGTATCAACCCCGTCCGGTACCGCATGGATGTGGTCACTCGGCACACTGCCATCACGCCGCAGCAGATTGGCCGCATTGTGGGTCGAGGTCATCACCGCATCGGCGCGCCGATTCAGCCAGCGTTCGAGCCTGGTCAGGGGCAGGTACAACGGGTTGGTGGGGCGCAAAAAGCCATGATCGAGCATCTCGCTGGTCATGCTGCCCTGATAATCAAGGATGAGCGGCACACCGAGCAGTTCGCGCACCGGCATACCAATCGCGGCAGCCTCGTGGGTATGGGCATGGATGAGCGTCGGTCGCACCGCCAGAGCTACCCGCAAGGCACGCCAGCCTAACCCCACATCCAGGTACAGCTTGTGGCGTGATGAACCGACCACCGCACGCTTGATCCAGGGCACATCCCATGAACGACGAATCTCGAGACCGGGCATATCATCGCCATTATGGTAGGTTGCCAGTACCAGACGATGGCCGCGGCGCTGCAAGGCCCGCGCTTCTTCCCAGATGCGTACATGGTTGCCATAATCCGAGAAAAAGCTCGTCGAAGCGAGCATGAGTATCGTATGGGTCATAGATCTTTAGGGTTGTTATAGGGTAGCGAGGAACGCGCCTTAGCGCGTTCCTCGCTACAAAGGTTCTGGGAGAACCATGTTCTCCCAGGCCTACTGCGCAGTGCCTCTAACGTGAACATAGCTTGAATCAAACCTGCCAGGTCTTCAACCGGGAAGTTTACCACCGCATACGGGCAAGACCTGGCAGGTTTCGTCGGCGCATGTTCATGGCGCGGTGTGCGCACAGCGAATGAATGACTGTGGTTCATCAAGATTATGGTGCCAACCGCTCAAGTTGCCACGCCTCTCCCTTGCGGGTATAGCGTAAGCGGTCATGCAGGCGGCTCGGGCGGCCTTGCCAGAACTCGATCTGGTCGGGGATCACCCGATAACCGCCCCAATCAGGCGGACGCGGTGGATCGCCGTCGCCAAAACGGGCCGTCACCTCGGCCAGACGGGCTTCGAGCACCCCGCGATCCGCGATCACCTGGCTCTGGGGCGAGGCCCAGGCCCCCAGGCGGGCACCCAAGGGGCGACTGGCATAATAGGCATCCGAGGCTTCCGGCTCTAGGCGAGCGACCGTCCCTTCGATGCGTACCTGGCGTTCGAGATCAGCCCAGTAAAAAATCAGGGCGGCACATGGCTTGGCAGTCAGATCATCGGCTTTGCGGCTGGCATAATTGGTAAAAAAGACAAACCCGCTGGCGTCCAACTCTTTGAGCAAGACGATCCGGGCCGATGGACGCCCCTCACGACCGACGGTTGCCAAAGTCATGGCATTGGGTTCGCGCAGGCCAGCGGCAACCGCTTGAGCGAACCAGGCCCGAAACTGGACCAAGGGATCGGCAGCTACATCAGCTTCGTTCAACGACTGGTCACGATATTCTTGGCGGAGATCCTGCATACTCATGGGTGTCCTCGATCATGCCCCTATTGCCGGGGCTAGGCAGGTAGATTATAATTGAGAAGCCGCGTACCCAGATGCGCCGCTGATGGCACCCCGTTTGTGCCCCGCCCACGACGTCAACTGCCCCCGTATGCGGATCAAAGGAGGAAGTGTACAGCATGTTTGGTAGCAATAAGAAACTCCAGCCCGTCCCCCCCACCATGAATGGCAAGCCCGAAACCGTGATTGGGGTCAATACTCGCTTTCAAGGCAGCCTTACGTCTGAAGGCAATATTCGGATTGATGGGTCGGTCGAGGGTGATATTGAGGTCTTAGGCAATCTGATTGTTGGCGAAACGGGCCGCGTGATTGCCACCATCAAAGCCCAGAATGTCCACGTGTCGGGTGCCGTCAAAGGCGAAATCACCGCCCTTGAGCAGCTCGAAATCTCGCCCACCGGCAAGGTTTGGGGCGATATTACCACCGCAGCCTTGCACATTGAGCCAGGTGGACTCTTCCGCGGCCAGAGTTCGATGACCTCGAATATTGATGAGCCGCTGCTGCTCGAAGCCCCACGCCCGATCGAGGGCTAAGCTTTCCCCAGGAGCGCGGAAAACGCCATGAAATCTCCTCGGCGTCATGCCACCCGTCGCCTATTTGGCCTTCCCTCCCGTCGTACCCTGGCGCTGCCAAGCTTTAGCAGCGATCAGGTGCTGACAGCGCTGCGCCTGAGTGGCAAAAGTGCGCTCACGATCGGGTTGGCCCTGCTGATGATGATCTTCATTGGCCTGCTGCTCACCAATTTTGTGGGCCAGGTCATGCAGAGCGCCCGGCTCGAACAGCAACGGGCCGCGCTCGAAGCCGAAGTTGAGCAGATCCGGCTCGAAAATGCCCAGATCGAAGGCGCGGTAAACTTCACCGAGTCGGCAGTCTATGTCGAGCGGGTCGCCCGTGAACAACTTGGCTATGCGAAGCCTGGCGATATTGTGATCTTGCCTCGCATGGCCGAGCCAACCCCGGCCCCCGTGAACGAAGAAGCCCCGCCGCTCCCTGTCACGCCCGAGGCCCAAGGCCCTAGGGTGCCCAACTGGCAACGCTGGTGGCAGGCCCTCTTTCCCGTAACGGCCAATGCGAGTCTCGCCCCACGTTACAACGAATAACTGATCCTTCACCTCACCATGGTGTGTATGCAACCACAATAAACCAGTACCCCAACACCAGGAATTGTGACTTATGGCCCTACGAAGCCGTAGAAGGATGCCATATCAGACCCGCCCGCCGCCCGGCTCCGGTTGATGTTCCACTCCTTAGATCAGATCTGGGCAAACTCGCTTGATGCAATGGCTCTCTCCGATCAGCAAGGGCTGGTCATCCGGGTCAATGCAGCGTATCTGCGACTGTATGGCTACAAGATCCACCAGGTACTGAACCAGGATTTTGCAGTCATCTGCCCCGCAGAACAGCGCCAGGCCGCCCGTGAAGCCTATCAGACGATCTTTGCGGCTGGCCAACCAGTAGATATGATCGAAGCGCGGGTGCAATGCGCTGATGGCACCATCTGTTATGTCGAGTCGCGGGTCTTCTTCGTGCACGATGGCCCGCAACGGGTTATGCTCTCGCTGATTCGGGATGTCACCGAACGTCATGTAGCCATCGAGAGCTTGCACGAACTGAATCACTCCCTCGAAGAGCAGGTGATCAGTCGCACCAGCCAACTGGCCGAAAGTATCCAACAATTGCTCGAAGAGGTGAGTCAACGTGCGAAGATCGAGCAGGATCTTCAGATTGCGTTGCGTGCCCAGCAGGCGATCGTCATCAGTGCCAGTTGTGGCATTATTACCACCGGCCTTGATGGCATGATCCGGGCGATCAACCCGGCTGCCGAACAATTGCTCGGCTACCAGGCCGACGAGTTGATCGGGCAGCGTAGTCTGGCCGAGTTGCATGATCCCGAGGATCTGGCGGTGCGCAGCGATGACCTCGCCCTGCGGATTGGGGTGCTTGATCCGGCCCAACGCACCCTGCACAAGCCAGGAAGTAGCAACGATCAGCCATTCGCTACCGAATGTATCTACCGCCGTGGTGATGGAAGCCGGATTGCCGTCGCGCTAGCCCCTAAGTACGCTCCAAGATGACCAGGGCAGTCCCGAAGGTCAGGTCGCTATCCTGACCGACAATAGTCGCCGTAAAATGCTCGAACAGGTGCTGCGCCAGGCCAATGATCAGTTGCAACAGGCGAATCGGGAACTGGCCCGGGCGAGTCGGCTCAAGGATGCGTTCCTGGCTAATATGAGCCACGAACTTCGCACGCCGTTGCAAGCGATTCTAGGTGGGGCCGAACTGCTCCGCGAAGTGGAAACGACGCTGAATGAGCGCCAAGATCGTACAATCCAGGCAATCGAAGCCAGTGGTCGCCATCTGTTGAGCCTGATCAACGATCTGCTCGATCTCTCGAAGATCGCCTCCGGTCGGGTGCAACTGACGCTTGATATGGTTTCGATTCACGAACTCTGTCAGGCGAGCCTGCAACTCGTCAGTGAAGTGGCCCAGCAGCGTGGACTTACCGTGACCTACACCTACGATCCGGTGGCCGATCAGATCGTTGCCGATGAGCGGCGCTTAAAACAAGTCCTGGTTAATCTGCTCAGCAATGCGATCAAGTTCACGCCCGATGGTGGTACCGTGGGCCTGGTAGTACGCCCTGAGCTTGCTGATGGGGTGCTGCATTTTCAGGTTTGGGATACTGGAATTGGCATTGCGGCAGATGATCAGCAGCGCATCTTCGCCCCCTTTGTGCAACTCGACAATTCGTTGGCCCGTCACTACCCCGGCACTGGGCTGGGCCTGAGCCTGGTCAAGCATCTGACCGAACTGCACGGCGGAACGGTCAGCGTCCAGAGCAACCCTGGTGAGGGTAGTCGTTTTAGCGTGAGTCTGCCCTGGCACCGTGCGCTGGTCGAGCCAACAGTGCCAGCCGACAAGCCGATCAGTAAATCGATTGTGGCCCCCTTGATCTTGTTTGTCGGGCGACCGCATCAGGGTTGGCAGGCCCTGCGTGAACGCCTGGCCATCGAAGGCTACCCGGTAGTGGTGGCCCGTACCCCCGACGAGGGCCTGACCCTGGCAGGGGCATTGCACCCCAGCGTGCTGGTGCTTGATGGACAGCTTGCTGCCAATGGTGCTGGGGAGCTCTTGGCGCAACTGCGGGCCGAACCAGCCCCCCATGATGTAGCCATGCTGGTCTTAGTCGCGGCGGCGCAACACGCCAACCAGCCCGCCATCGCCGTGGGCGATTCCGAACTGGTTTTGGCCTGGTCTGAGCCTGCCGACATGATAATCGCAGCTATCAAAATGCTTCAGGCCGGACGAAAGCGTTGACGCCAGGCCCCATAGAGGGCGATGCTGCCCGCGACAGCGGCATTGAGGGACGCGATCTGGCCCACCATCGGCAGGCGCAGCAGAAAGTCGCAGCGTTCACGCACCAGTCGGGCCAAGCCCGGGCCTTCGGCTCCGACGACCAGGGCCAGCGGCATATTCAGATCGGCCTGGTCAAACTCCTGCGCGGTAGGGTCATCTTCGAGGCCCACCACCCAGATCCCGCTTTTCTGCACCTCTGCAATGGTTTGGGCCAAGTTACCAATCATGGCAATGCGCAGATGTTCGGTGGCCCCACTGGATGCATTGACCACCGCTGGGGTGATCTCGGCGGCGCGCCGTCCCGGCAAGGCCACGCCATGCACCCCCACAACCTCGGCGGTGCGCAACAGGGTGCCAATATTCTGGGGATCCTGCAAGTGATCCAGGAACAGCAGTAGGGCTGGCTCTTTGCGCTCAGCCGCCAGCGCCAGACAATCCTCTAGTTCAACATAGGGGTAGGGGCCAACCTCAAGGCAGACCCCCTGATGATTCTGTTCGCGGAGTTGGCGATCCAGAGCCTGGCGCTCGATCCGCTGCACCTGCACCCCGGCCTCATTCGCCAGGCGCACCACCTCGGCCACCACCCCGGTCTCTTGCACACTGCTCGAGACACTCAGGCGCTGGAGTTTGCGCCGCCGGGCACGCAGGGCCTCACGCACGGCATTCCGACCATACAACAACTCAGCCATGGGTTCCTCTATAGACCGAAGGCATCTTTGATCTTGCCAAACAGCCCTTCATCGCGTTCGTCGCCTTCATCCGGCTCGAAGGTGCGGGCCAACTCTTGGAAGAGGCGGCGCTGCTGCTCGGTAAGTTTCTGGGGTACGACCACCCGGGTCACTACGATCTGGTCGCCACGGCCCTGTTGGCGCAAGAAGGGCACGCCGCGCCCACGCAGGCGGAAGGTCTGGCCGGTCTGGGTTGCGGCCGGGATGCGCAGTTTTTCGTTACCATCGAGCGTTGGCACCTCGATCTCGTCGCCAAGGGCCGCCTGGGCTACATTCAGCTTGAGTTCGAGAATCAGGTCGTTGCCTTCGCGCAAGAACAGTTCGTGGGGAGCGACATCCAGGGCCACATACAGATTGCCGGGCGGGCCACCGCGCGGGCCAATTTCACCCTCACCCGTGATCCGAATCTGCTGGCTACTATCCACGCCAGCCGGGACTTTGACGGTCAGTTTGCGTACCTGGCGGATGCGCCCCTCGCCCCGGCACTCGCGGCAGGGGATGGGGATGACATAGCCTGCGCCACCACACTGGTCACAGGTTGTCACGGTGACCATATTAAAGAGCGGGGCGCGCTGGCGGACTTCGCCACTGCCCTGACATTTGGGGCAACGGGTCGGCTCGGTGCCCACTTCGGCCCCGGTGCCCTTACAGCCACCACAAGGCTCAAGCCGCCGGAACTCGATCTCTTTTTCGACCCCGAAGACCGCCTCTTGGAATTCGAGCCGCAAATTGTAGCGTAGGTCGGCCCCGCGTTGCGGCCCGCGCTGGGTGCGTTGCCCGGCAGCGGCCCCCCCAAAGAAGGCATCAAAGATCGTACTAAACGGATCGGCTCCGCCAAAGGGATCGCCGTAGGCCCCGCCGCCCATGCCACCCGGCACATTATGGCCGAAACGGTCATAGACAGCGCGCTTCTCCTCATCGGAGAGCACCTCGTAAGCTTCGTTGATCTCTTTGAACTTGGCCTCGGCCCCGGCTTCGCGGTTAACGTCGGGGTGAAACTGGCGGGCCAGTTTGCGAAAAGCCTTCTTAATCTCGTCCTGGCTCGCGGTGCGAGCGACGCCAAGCACCTCGTAGTAATCGCGCTTCGCGCCTGTTGTCATAGAAAACCTCGTGTGGCGGAGGTGCAGAGCGACGGGTCACCTAACCAAACCCGTCGCTCGCGCTTGAGTCTAATCAACTTTATACTCGCCCTCGACCACATCGTCGCCGGGCTTGCCGCTTGGACGAGCGGTCTGATCATCCGCATACATCGCCTGGCCTACCTGCTGGACAGCCACGCCAAGCTCAGCCGTACGGTTGCGCATCAGTTCGGCGTCCTCACCGGCGAGGGCCGCCCGCAAGGCGGTAATTTTGTCTTCGACCTGGGTGCGCAGGGGGCCATCCACCTTGTCACCGGCCTCGCGCAGGGAGCGCTCAGCCGCGTAGATCATGCTATCGGCCGCATTGCGGGTCTCGATCAACTCACGGCGGGCCTTGTCCTCTTCGGCGTGGGTCTCGGCGTCGCGCACCATCTGCTCGATCTCGTTATCGCTCAGGCCCGACGAAGCCGTAATCGTGATGCGCTGCTCTTTGCCGGTGGCCTTGTCCTGGGCGGTCACATTGACAATCCCGTTGGCATCAATATCGAAGGTGACTTCGATCTGGGGCGTGCCGCGCGGGGCCGACGGAATACCCGACAACTCGAAGCGGCCAAGGCTCTTGTTAAAGCGGGCTTCGGCCCGTTCGCCCTGCAACACATGGATCTCAACGCTGCTCTGGTTATCGCTGGCCGTCGAAAAGACCTGGCTCTTGCGGGTCGGAATGGTCGTATTGCGCTCGATCAGCGGGGTCATCACGCCACCCAGGGTTTCGATGCCCAGCGTCAGCGGCGTTACGTCAAGTAGCAAGACATCCTTGACTTCGCCGCCGAGCACCCCGGCCTGGATCGCCGCGCCGACTGCGACCACTTCATCGGGATTGACCGACTTATTGGGTTCTTTGCCAAAGAACTTGCGCACCACTTCCTGGATCGCAGGCATGCGGGTCTGGCCACCGACCAGGATGACCTCATCAATCTGGGCTGGCTTAAGGCCGGCATCATTGAGGGCCTGGCGCACGGGGGCCATACTGCGCTCGATCAGATCGCCGGTAAGCTGTTCAAGCTTGGCCCGCCCGAGGGTCAGGTTCAGGTGTTTGGGGCCAGTCGCATCAGCGGTAATGAAGGGCAGATTGATCTCGGTCTGCCCAAGGCTCGACAGCTCCATCTTGGCCTTTTCGGCGGCCTCTTTGAGGCGCTGAAGCGCCATGCGATCCTGGCGCAGGTCAACACTATGTTCCTTGCGGAACTCATCGGCGAGCCACTCAATAATGCGCTGGTCAAAATCATCACCGCCCAGGTGGGTATCGCCACTGGTAGACTTGACCTCGACCACACCATCGCTCAACTCAAGCACCGACACATCAAAAGTGCCGCCACCCATATCATACACAACCACAACTTCGTCCTGGCCCTTCTTATCAAGGCCATAGGCCAGGGCCGAGGCGGTCGGCTCATTGACGATGCGCAGTACTTCAAGCCCAGCGATCTTGCCGGCATCCTTGGTCGCCTGACGCTGACTATCATTAAAATAGGCTGGCACCGTAATCACAGCCTGGGTGACGGGTTCGCCGAGATAGGCTTCGGCATCAGCCTTGAGCTTTTGAAGCACCATGGCGGCAATCTCGGGCGGGGCAAACTCTTTGCCACCCATGGCGATCCGCACATCACCATTCGCCGCCCCACTGAGCTTATAGGGCACCAGGCTGACATCACGCTGCACAACCTGTTCGGCAAACTTACGGCCAATAAAACGCTTCGCCGAAAAGATCGTATTTTCGGGGTTCGTGACGGCCTGGCGGCGAGCGACCTGGCCGACCATGCGCTCACCAGCCTTATTCAGCGCCACTACCGACGGCGTCAACCGGGCACCCTCGGCATTCGGGATCACCACGGGTTCGCCGCCCTCGACGACTGCAACCACCGAGTTGGTGGTACCAAGATCAATTCCGATCACCTTTGGCATATCAATCCTTTACCCTCGGCCAACTTTGACCATGCTAGGACGAATGACGCGATCCCCAAGTTTATAGCCTTTTTGCAATTCGGCAACGACGAGCCCATCCTGGCCCTCGGCCTCTTCGTACAAAACAGCCTCGTGCAGGTTCGGGTCAAACTCGGCCCCAACCGCCTCGATCGCTTTGACGCCCTCGCTCTCCAAAATGGTGCGCAATTTCTGGGCAATCAACTGGGTGCCACCCCACCAGGCCGATTCGGCGACCTCGGCGGGGATATTGGCAATCGCCCGCTCGAAATCGTCCATGACCGGCAACAGCTTGAGGATGAGGGCAGCGCTAGCGCTGCGGATCAATTCCGAGCGTTCGATTTCGGTGCGGCGCTTAAAATTCTTATAATCAGCGGTGGCCCGCAGCCACTGGTCACGATACTCAGCGGCCTGGGCCTCGGCCTGGGCCAAACGAGCGGCCAGATCCTCGCTGGCGGCTGGCTCAACCGAAGCGTTCGTCGGCTCCTCAACGGTCTCGGTTGGGTTCTGCGGTTCGTCGCTCATAGTACTCCTCAACTCGATCCTTCATCATGACGGTTCTCGGCCCCATAAATTTCGGCGAGCAGATCGCTCATCAGGAGCGACATGTAGCGTACCGCCGAAATCGAGCGCGGGTAGGCCATGCGGGTGGGGCCAATAATCCCCAGCACGCCACTAACGGCGCGGTCTACCCCATACCGAGCGAGTACCACACTGTACTCACGCATCTCATCGTCACTATTTTCGCCCCCAATAATCACCTGGACGCCATCAGAGGCGAGGGCCTGGGGGATGAGCGGGCCAAGGCCACGGCCACTTTTTAAGATTTCGAAAGCGCGGCGCATGCGTTCGAGTGCGCGTTCGGCATCTTCGCGGGCCAGGGCCGGAATAAACTCGGGCTGACTCAGCATCTCGATCAGGCCATCGCTATAGATCTGTTCCTGGGACTGTTCTTCGAAGGCATTGATCGAATGGACGACCAGATCGAGCACAGCGCACTCGAACTCACCAAAAAGGGGCTGAGCCTGTTGGGTATCACGGGCCAGCAGATCCTCAATCATTGACAAGTTCTGATCAGCGATTGCATCACTGAGGCGAGCCGCGATCCGGCGCAACTCATCGGTCGAGCGGGCCATATCCAGCGTAAAGGTCTGCTGCTTGACGACCCCACCGTGAAAGACGAGCACCGCGAGGGCGACCGTCTCGTGGATGGGGATGAGTTCCAGGTGGCGCAAGCGTAGCCGTTCGGCGCTACGGGGCGGCGTGACCAGCGAGGCATTCTGGGCGGTACGGGCCAGGACGGCCCCAGCAAGCTGGATCCACTGATCAAGTTCACCGCGCACCTGGTAAAACTGATGGCGAATCATGCGCTGCTCGGGCAACGAGAGCGGCGTGCGATCCATCAGATTCTCGACGAAAAAGCGGTAACCAGCATCGGTTGGCACGCGCCCCGCCGAGGTATGCAGATGGGTCAGATAGCCAAGCTCCTCAAGCGCGGCCAACTCGTTACGCACCGTTGCGGGCGACACATTCAGCCGATACTTACGTACCAGTGTCTCGGAGGCAACGGGCTGTGCCGAATCGACAAACTCCTGGATAACCAGCTTGAGGATGGTTTGGCGGCGCTCGGTCAGGCCGGCAGACATCGCAGAACATCCCCACTAGGACGGCACAGGCGCGGTGCCCCTGCCCCGTCGGGCGGCAACTTAGCACTCGTACCCCGAGAGTGCTAAGGCAAACGGCTAAAGGATTGGCGTGCACCAGATGCACGCCGTGTTCTATTGTAGCATAGGTTGACCCGACTTATGCTACGATACGGCTTACCAGGTTGGCAACGTAGCCAACACCAGTCTTACGAAGGAGCACCATCATGACTATCGCAGATCGTCTCGTTACGCTCGAACAGGTGCTTGGAGGGTTGATGCGCCGCTATCAGGAACGGGTGCCTGATGTGCAGGCGATTGTGCAAGCCATGGTCGCCGACGGCCTGATCGGGGCCGCCGCGCAGATCGAAAATGATCATATTGCCTTTCGCACCATGGGCGTGCCCCAACTCGGAGTGCGTTCGCTCGAGCGGATCTTTTTGCACTATGGGTACGAGCGGCGCGAAGCCTACCATTTTGCGAGCAAGAAACTCGACGCCTTCTGGTACAGCCCACCGCGCCCCGACCTGCCCCGGATCTTCATTTCCGAACTGCGGGTCGGCGACCTCTCGCCCGAAGCACAGCGCATCATTACCTCGTACACCGACGAAGTGCCGAGCGACCCGGTTTTGGAACTGGATCTGGACGATGCCGCACAGGTAGACGCATTTTTGCACCGTGGCCTGTGGCGCTTGCCAACCTGGGCCGATTATAGTCGTCTGGCCGAAGAGAGCGAATACGCGGCCTGGGTGATCTACAATCGCTACTACCTGAACCATTATACCGTCACGGTGCATAATCTCCCGGCGGGGGCCAATACGATTGCCGATTTTAACGCCTTCCTGGAACGGCACGGCTTCAAGTTGAACGACGCGGGCGGCAAGATCAAGACCAGTCCCGACGGCAACCTGTTGCAGAGCAGCACCGTGGCCGAGATGATTGACGCCACCTTTGCCGACGGTGATGTGCATCGGATCTCGGGGTCGTACGTCGAGTTCGCCGAGCGCCGCCCGCTGGCCGAGTTTGCCGATCTGCCTGCCGACCAGCTGCGCCGCGAGCATCGCCGCGAAGGCTTTGAGGCTGGGAACGCCGACAAAATCTTCGAGAGCACCTATAGCGAGCAGACCGGACGGCGGTAGGACGAACCCATCACGTCGTTATGACGCAAAGGCGCAAAGACGCAAAGCAGGTAGACGATACGCTTCCCACCCCGGGAAGCGTATCTTTTTGGCCTCTTCTGCGGTACAGATCGTGAACACCGTTTGCGTCACACGGGGAGATCACGATGAGTCTGGATCACGACGGGATCTTCAAGCAACTGTTGAGCGCATTTCTGGTCGAGTTTCTGGATCTGTTTGC
Organism: Oscillochloridaceae bacterium umkhey_bin13; assembly: GCA_048381555.1. Classification (GTDB taxonomy): domain Bacteria; phylum Chloroflexota; class Chloroflexia; order Chloroflexales; family Chloroflexaceae; genus Viridilinea. Next base: position 15,019 of record JBLWKA010000029.1, on the reverse strand, counting down.
GCCTGACCTATTGGCCCTGCTCGATCCCGCTGAACTCACGTTCTTACCCACCGAGTCATTTGTGAATCTGCTTGACCCCGACCGACGCACGGCGGACATGCTGATTGACGCCAAGATCCGGGGCAACCCCGGTACGATCCTCATTCATCTGGAGCATCAAGCCCAAGAGGACGCCGTGCTGGATCGGCGCATGTTTCGTTACTTTGCGCGCTTTTACGACCACTACGACCGCATGATCTACCCGGTGGTGCTGTGTTCGTACCCCTCGCCGCTGCGCAAGGCCGTCCACAGCCATCGGCTCAGCTTGGGGCCGCACCCGATCCTGCATTTTCAGTACCAAGTGGTACAATTAAATCAGTTGGCGTGGCGTGATTATTTGGGCCATCCCAACCCGTTAGCGACCGCCCTGATGGCACGCATGCGCATCGCTCCGCGTGAACGCTGGCAAGTCAAAGCCGCCGCCCTCAAGCAACTGGTTGGCTTGCCACTCAGTGCGGGCCAACGAAGGATGCTCGCCACGTTTATCAGTCTTTACCTGCCACTCAAGCCCCACGAGACGACCCTATTTGATGCGGATGTGGCGACGTGGCAACCCCAAACAAAGGAGCCAGTCATGCAATTTATCTCGGAATGGGAACAAAAAGGCATCGAGCAAGGCATCAAGCAAGGCATCGAGCAAGGCATCGAGCAAGGCATCGAGCAAGGCCGCGTTGCTGAACGGCGCGACATGGTATTGCGCTTACTCGAACGGCGTTGCGGGCCGTTGCCGACCCACATTCATGAGGCCATCGCTACCCTAAGCGCGGAGCGGCTGCTCGCCTTGAGTGATGATCTGTTTAATCTGACTAGCGTTGAAGCTGTGCAAGCCTGGTTGAGTCAAGCATAAAATAGAGCAGGCAGGGGCGGCGAAGCCGCCCCTGCCTGCCTATTGACGTGTCAACGTTTGGTTGCGGCCTCAAGCAGTTTCATGATCCGCGGCACCATGGTGGCCGGGTTCTGGTGCAATCCTTCGATCAGCAAGGCATTGTCGTAGAGTTGCTCGATCGCCGCTGCGGCCACCGCGTCTTCAGGGTCGGCTTCGAGACGCTCGGCCAAGGCAGCAACCAGACCACTCGCTGGATTCAGTTCCAAGATGCGCGGCTGGAGTTCGGCCTCGCGCCCGAGCATCTGCTGAATGCGCTGCATTTCGCGGCCCATAGCATCGTCGTCGCTGGCGAGGCGCGCCGGGCTATCACGCAGGACTTTCGAGGCCCGTACCGCTTTGACTTTGTCGCCCAACAGCGCCGCTGCCCGCTCGGCCACCAGCGTGAACTGCTCGTCACTGACCTGAGGCGCGGCATCCTCCAACTCGCCCGGCAGTTCCAGATCGGCCTCGTCCACATTGCGCAGCTTCAACCCCTCGTACTCGCGCAGCCCCGAAAGCATAAAGCCGTCCATCAGATCGTGGAACAGCAGCACTTCGATACCACGAGCGGTCAAGGCATCCAGGTGCGGACTGGTGCGGGCCGCCTCCAGGCTCGATGCCAGCAGGTAGTAGATCTCGGTCTGCCCGTCTACAATCCGGCTCTTATACTGGCCCAGCGTGACCAACTCCTCGCCGCCACGGCTGGTATGGAAGCGCAGCAGTTTCAGTAGATCGTTGCGCCCTTCGTAATCGGTGGCGATCCCCTCTTTGATGAAGACCCCAAATTCGTTCCAAAATTCTGCGAACGTAGTCGCATCCTTATCGGCCAGATCGTTCAGTTCGCGGTGCAGACGACTAGTAAGCGATTTCTTGATGCGCTGCATCACCGGCGAGCTCTGTACGCTTTCACGCGAAACATTCAGCGGCAGATCCTCGCTGTCCACCACACCCTCCACAAAGCGGAAGTAGGGCGGCAGCAACTCTTTGACCTCATCGAGGATCAGGACTTTGCGCGAATAAAGCTTGATCTTGCCTTCGATGCGACGCTCGATCAGGCCACGTTCGCGTTTGGCGGGCACAAACAAGATACTGTGCAGGTCAACTGGCACATCGGTCGAGAGGTGCAACTGGAGCAGGGGCGGATCGTGTTCGAAGGTCAGTTGGCGGTAGAGATTCTGGTACTGTTCGGCCTCGACTTCGCGGGGGGCGCGCCGCCAAAGCGCCTTCTGCTGATTGACCTGACGCTCGCCGCTATAGATCGGGAAGGCCACAAAATCGGAGTGCTTTTTAATAATCTGTTCGAGCCGCCAACTATTGGCGAACTCGCTGGCATCATCCTTCAGGTGCAGGGTAATTGTCGTACCGCGCTGCTCACGCTCGCCGGGGGCAATCGTATAACTGGCCCCACCCTCACTTGTCCAGATTGCCGCCTCGGCCTCGGGGCGGAAGGAGCGTGAAACGACAGTTACTTTATCAGCGACCATAAAGACCGAATAGAAGCCGACCCCAAACTGGCCGATCATCTCGCTCGCCGCAGCCTTATTGCCCTCTTTGGTCTGCTGGACAAACGCCCGCGCACTGGACTGGGCGATGGTGCCCAGATGCTCGATCAGTTCAGCACGGGTCATACCGATCCCGCTATCACTAATCGTGATCGTCTTGGCCTCGCTATCGGCCTCGACCCGGATCGCCAATTCGGCCTCGGCGTCAAGCACCTCGCGGTTGGTCAACATCTCGAACTGCACCCGATTGAGGGCGTCCGAGGCATTCGAGATCAGTTCACGCAAGAAGATTTCGCGTTCGGTATAGAGCGAATGGGCCAGGATTTGCAGCACCTGCTGCACTTCGGCCTTAAAGGTATGGGCCTCGGGCGTGGTCACGGGCTCGGTGGTCATAGGATGGTACTCCTTATCAAACTCGTTTTGCTCAGACAAGGTTTCAGGCTGCTTGTTTACGTAGCGCCGCACTTTGCCACGCAGATGTGCGCGGGCTATTTCCTACCTTCTATTTCCTTTATTCCTGCTCTCGCAGTATGGTAGACACAAATCTAGCAGGATGGTGTTAGAAGCGTATTAGATCCGTGCTAGAGTTTTGCAGCATCGGCCAAAAGGTGGAGCAAATTGGCGTTGACAGCGTAAAAAGGCTATGTTATGCTTGCGCCTAGGATAAACCGCCATAATTGTACCGCACGGAAGGAGCGGAGCGCAGATGATCAACAGCAGCTACAACCTGACCATCGGCCTGGCCGATGATGTTCGCGTAGCTCGGGCTGTTGAGGCCCGCGCTCGCCAAGGGTTCAGCCCAACCTTCCGCCTCCTCAAGCGCTAACACGCTCCAGATCTGAGGAACAGGCTGTGGGACGCTGAACCAAGCGCCCGCAGCCTCTTTTTTTATGAGGCCGTGGCGCACTGTGCCCACGGCTTTGGTCTTGCCCGCAAGGTTTTGATCAGGCCAACCGTACACGCCGGACAGTACAGCAACTCTTATTGAGTCGAGGAGCACGCAATGATACTCGATACCGTCGCTGGGACCACCCGTACGCTGCCGGAGAGCCATCAGAATCCAATGCAGGGGAGACCCATCGTGATTATTTTAGAGCGCGACGGCTCGTTACACCATTATCCGCCTGATCATCCACCCACGGATGGCGGTCAAGCCCAGATTACGCTGCAAGCACACGAAGCGCAGCCGAGTCTGATCGAGCGGATTATCGAATTGACCTTCGGGCGGCTCAATCTTACCAGTCTGGAGATGCGTGTCCATGAGCAACCCAAGCGCTAAGGGCCACCTGGACACGCCCCAGCCCGGGCCAGGTCGCATGATCGGCACAGTTTTGCGTGCCCAGAGTGGCTTCTTCTGGGTGCAAACCGCCGAGGCGCAACTGGTCTGCCGGTTGCGCGGGCGGCTCAAACGCGAGCGCAGCAGCACTGATCTGGCCGTGATTGGCGATCTGGTCGAGGTGACGCCGACGATTCCGGGCGAAGGGGCAATCGAGCAGGTCTTCCCGCGACGCACCCGCCTGGCCCGTCGGGCGGCTGGCAGTCGTGGGGCCTACAAAGAAGATGTGCTGGTTGCCAATCTGGATCAGGTGCTGCTGACCTTTGCCTGTGTCCAGCCTGATTTTGTGCCGCGCATGCTGGATCGCTACCTGGTGATCTGCGAACTGGCCGAACTCGAAGCGGTGATCGTCGCAACCAAACTCGATCTGGTTGATTCCGCCACGGCCCAGGCCCTGTTTGCGCCCTACGAACGGATCGGCTACCCGGTGCTGTATGTCTCGAACCAGACCGGAGTGGGGATTGAGGCGGTGCGAGAACGCTTGCACGGCCGGATTAGTGTGGTCACGGGCAAATCAGGGGTCGGCAAATCGAGCCTGCTCAATGCACTTGATCCAGCACTGCAATTGGCAACCGCCGAGGTGAGCACGGCCTTGAATAAGGGTCGTCACACTACCACGGTCGCCGAACTGTTGCCGCTCAGTTGTGGCGGCTATGTGGCGGATACACCCGGCATCCGTGAAATTGGGCTATGGCAAATCGCCCCCGAAGAGTTGGCCTGGGGCTACCGCGAGCTACGCCCATTTTTGGATGATTGTTACTTTGCGGGTTGCACCCACCTGCACGAACCGGACTGCGCCGTGCGGGCAGCGGTGGCGCGGGGCGAAGTGGGTGCTGAACGGTACGATAGTTATACGCGGCTCCGCGAGGGGTAGTTACTGCCTTATCCTCAATCGACCATTGGATTAGGGCGCACAAACCGACCGCTGCCGGGCGAAGCAACGATACTGCAGCGTCAAACGAAACAGCTTTTCGAGGCCCTGACCCTTGCCGGGATGCCAGCGTGCCGCAGCGGCAACCACCCCCTCGGCAACAATCGCAGCCTCTTCGGCAGTGGCTCCGAGTGCAGCCAGGTACCGCCGCGTAAAATCGCTGAGCGTTGCCCGAGGATAGTAGTTGACGGGAAGATCTGACATGCTTATTCACTCACGCCGACGATCTGAAAGTAGGATTGTCGACACTATAAAAAGATAAATCCAACTACCTGTAGATCCGCTAAGCCACACACTGGTTAAAGCCGAGTCAAACTACGCAAGCTTGAGCTGTGGCGCTTGACCAGCGAGTACGGCTGCTACTTCTGCTAAGGCCACACTGAGCTCGCCTGGGCGAGTCGTGCCACTGCCTCCACCGACGTGCGGGGTGAGGATGACGTTATCGAGCCGACAGAGCGGACTATCGGCGGGGAGTGGTTCGTAGGTAAAGACATCAAGCCCCGCCCCAGCGATCTGGCCACTGCTCAGGGCTGCAATCAGGGCGGCTTCGTCAACCACCCCACCACGACAAATATTGACGAGATAGGCGTCAGGCTGCATCAACGCCAGTTCTGTCGCCCCAATCATGCCTTCGGTCTCGGCCGTATGGGGCACCGCCAGGCAGACATAGTCACTCTCGCGCATCAGGTCAGGCAGACTGCGGTAGCTGACGCCAGCGGCGCGCTCAAGTTCAGGGTTAAGGGGGGTACGCTTGTAGTAGCGTACGTGCATGCCCATCACGGAGGCCCGGCGGGCCAATTCATAGCCAATCTCGCCCATGCCAACAATGCCAAGCACTTTGCCATAGACTTCATGCAGGCGCGTATGGCGCATCCAATGGAAGGCCATTTTCCACTGGGCACTGCGTTCGGGGCGTAGACCACGCAGCCGATAGGCCCCTTCGGCCACACTACGGTGACTAATCAACAGATCTTTGCTGAGTGCAAGGATCATGGTCATCGCCAGTTCGGCCACACAGTTCGGCCCTTTGCGCGGTACCGCTCCAAAGGTCAGGCCCCGCTCGCGCACGCTGGCCGCATCAATATTGGCATAGGCGCTGAGCCAGACCCTGCCGCAAGCTTGCCCAGGCCCCCGCACTATGCTCCATCGCCTCAAGCGCAGCAAATTGCGAGGCCGTACTCGTGCAGATCGCCATAACCTGCTTCAGCGACTGAATAGCAGGTAACCAGGCTTCGTCGGCTACCAGGTAGCCAATTTGCCAACTCTGCAACCCCAGACCCGGCAGCAGTTCACCAAGCAATGCGGTACGAGTCATGCCTGTTGACGCCAAGATCGCCCCCGCAACCGGGGCATCGCTCCAGGGGGCGAGACCCTGATCAATGATCAAGCCTGCTTCATACTCGACCGCAAGTTCGGCAATGGCCTGGAGCGTCGCTGCAGGATAGCTCGCGCCCGTCAGCCGCACCGGCGCTTCGAGATAGACCAGCCGCGCACCGGCTTCGAGTGCGGCACGCAGCGCCGCAGGCTCAACTAGCATGCCCTGGGCCGGATCAAGGGCTGCAAGCGGCTGATCGCCCTGTAAATCCCCAGCCGTGAAGGCCATCGGAGCAAGGTCCGGTGTGCTCAGTAACTGATTAGCTTCGTGACGTGCGATCCTCGTAGCGACAGTTGATAGCCCCATCGTTTAGATCTCCTCTTGCGGTACAGTACGGCTCGCGTGCAGGGCAAGATGGGCCCGCCGCTCCGCCTCGCGGATATGCTCTGAGAGTAAGAGATCCGCTTGCCCAAATTCTTGCGCACGCATTGCATCAAGAATGCGCTGATGGATCTCCTGGTGCTGATCGGGATAGTTCGTATGAGTCAGACTAGTCAGACTGATCAACATAGCGGTCTGGAGCCGCATGCTGTTCCAGGCAAAGTAGAGCCGACTGTGATCAGCAATCTGGCAAATATGATCGTGAAACGACAGGTCAAGGGTGACCAGTTGGCTCCGCATTTCGGGAAGATGGGCGACCTCGCCAATCTGATCAACTATGGCTTGCAACAATTTTGCCTGCTGCGGACTCATGCGCTCAATCGCTCGGCGCATCGCTTCACGCTCAAGTAAAAGCCGTAAACTGTAGATCTCGTCAATATCCCTGTCCGTGAAATCGATCACATGGTAGCCACGCCGTGGCAGATTGACCATCAACCCCTCACGCTCAAGTGCTGAGAGGGCTTCACGTACTGGCGAACGGCTGACTCCCAACTCTTCAGCAATCGTCGCTTCGATCAAACGCTCACCAGGTTTGATCATTCCTGTGATGATCGCCGTTCTGATGTGCTGCTCGATGTGGCTGCGCAGATTTGGAACATCGATCGGTGAGAAACGACTCGCAGTCTCAGGCATGTGGTGCCCCCATTAGCGATCCACGAGCATAGCAGGCCAAATATTAGCTTCGTATATTGTCGACAATCGTACAGTATCACAGTCGGCACATAGTGTCAAGCTCCCAACCTTGTAGGGTTAGGAGCTAACGGCTGCACCTGACTGGTTCGACACCTACAGCATAGGGACGGGCATCGTCGGCCCGTTCAATGCAAGGAGGTACGACCGTCTTCGCGTGGCGGCAGGTACAAGTGCCCAAGGCCCTGTGCCGTTTTGCGAAAGAGTTCAACCAGTTCGGCGGGCTCGTGAACCAGGCATGCGTCGCCATAACGCAACAGGATCTGGCGCGCCTGCCATAGATTGGTCACGGTCGCCGTCACCTCGGCGCTCCCGTCGGCGTGGTAGGTGATGTCGCTATTGGGAAAGTAGGTCGCCACATCACGCCGGCGCGCCACCTGGGCCACTAGGCTATAGCGTACCTGGTAGCTCGGCGGACTGATGCGGGTAGCAGGCAACACGGTGGGCAAGATCGTCGCGCTGCCGGTCACAATCCGATCCAGCCGATAGTCGAGTGCTGCATGCAGCGTTTCGCCACCACGCGGCTTCACTTCCAGCAAGGTTGCATCAAGATAGCCGTGGCCTTCGGGGCGCAGCGTGATCCCGTAGGGCGCGACCCGATGGCGGCGTGGGGTCTCGGCATCAAAGGTGCTCAGGTAATCAAAGGCCAGTTCGCGGCGCTGCTCGATCGCGTGCTTGACAATCGTCAGCACATCGGGATCGATCCGGCCCAGACTACGCCCAACCCCGAGCCGCATGGCACTCCGGCGACGGCGGTGCTGGGCCTGGCGTGCCGGGGGCAGCAACAAGACTACCCGATCAAGCAATTCGCGCAGATTGGCATGTTCAGGAATGCCGCTCGCCTCGGGAAAACTTGCCTCTAAAAAGGCCAGCGCTTCCATACAAGGGTCAGGCAGATCAAGCACGGCCAATTCGCCAAGTTCCTCTAAATGGTAACGCCGGGCACGGCGGTCATACACAATCTGGCAACCATACTCGCCCTTCAGGGCATCAAAATCATGTTTGAGCGCCGCTGCGGCCGCCTCGGGGTAGCCTTGTTCGCCAAGTTCTGCATTGATCAGCGCAACGAGTTCGTCACTGCTGGCCGGGCCACGCAATAAGGCCCGTATCAATAACAACCGGCGCCGAAAAGTCAACCACGAGCTTCGTTTGATCCCGCCGCCCCGCTTCGCGCTCATCGGCGTGCCTCCTGGCGTTGCTGATAGACCCGCCAAAGCACGGCCCGCGCCGCCAGCGGATTGAGCGTCTGCATCAACGCGGGCGCAGCGGCCAGCAAGAGGGCTTCGAGTTCTGGCGCGGCCAGGTACCAGCCATACGCTTGATTGGCATCCTGGGCCAGCGGTAACCAGCCTTCGAGCAGACGAACGTGGCTCATGTGGGTATGGGCATCAGCTTCCATAACCGTCCTCAGCATCGCGTGATGCGCACAGCGCGCTCATGTTGCATCGCATCCCGCGTCATCACAGCCGTATGACTGCATCAATAAATCCAGCTTTACGTATACCAATATCCATGCCACCTGCACCCGAAAACAACGACAGCGCAATAGGCGCATGCACTATAGTAGAATTCATTGCGAAAATTATATGCGTATTTGATAGATTTGCACGGTGATACCAGTAGGAGAATTACCTACGAGAACAAACAGCACATGTTTGCTAAGGTTATTTTATCCTATTTCGTGTTGATGTCAAGATCCTCTGTGAAGTAGTGTGTTACTGGGCTACCCTAGTGTACCACTAAGCCTACCCGCAAATGCGCCCAGCAAGCCAACATCCACCATCAGTTCACCCGCCCGGCAAATGCAACCCCAAGCGCAGTCCGCCAATCCGTAGCAAGACAATCACAATGATCCCAACCCAGAGCGCCAACGGTTGCGCAAAGCCGAACCAGAGCAAGATAATATACAGCCAGCATCCGGCAAAGGCCGCCGTCGCATACAGGTAACGGTTACGGAAGATCACCGGGATCTCGTTGCCGATTACATCCCGAAAAACGCCCCCAAAGACGCCCGTGATTGTGCCCAACAGCGTAGCAATAAAGACCGGCGTCCCGGCCTCTAAGGCAATCGCCGTACCCGAAATGCAAAACAGCCCGAGCCCTAGCGCATCAGGCCAGAGCAGGCTCCGATCCGAGACCCGGGTCAGGCTTGGGAAGACAAAGGCCGCAATCGCCATCACCAAAATCAGGATGGCATACCAGTGGTTGGCAACCCAGAATAAGGGTGTACGGTCAATCAATAGATCACGCAGGGTGCCGCCGCCAAAGGCTGTGATCAACGCAATGGCGTAGACACCCACCAGATCCATGCGTTTGCGGCGCGCTTCGATAATCCCCGAAAGCGCAAAGGTGATCACGCCAAGCAGTTCGATGAAGAGAATCATGGCCGCTAGTATAGCAGGCGATTTAGATGCGCTTGATTCTCACCAGGCCCATCAGGTCGGCAATCACCGCCGAGCTACTTAAGCCCGCCCCGACCCTGCTGATCGTATCGACCGCAAAGGCGGTCGCCAGCCGCGCCGCATCGGCCAGGTCCAGGCCCCGTAACTGCGCCGCGATCAGCCCCGCGACCATCGCATCACCCGCGCCTACCGTGCTTTGCACCACCACCGGCGGCGGCTGCGCAATCAAGACCTGGTTGCCATCAAGCAGCAGGGCACCCTCGCCCCCCAACGAGACCACCACCTGTTCGAGGCCCCGCGCCAACAGACTCTGCGCCGCCGTGATCACCTCGCTTCGAGTTACCAAGCGCGTGCCGACCAGCGCTTCCAGTTCGTGAATATTCGGCTTGAGCAAGTGTGGTCCCGCTTCGAGCGCACTGAGCAGCGGCAGGCCACTGGTATCCAGCGCTACCCGCCGCCCGCTCGCCTTGAGCAGCCTGATCAGGTCGCGGTAGATCGTTGCGGGCACGTCTGGGGGCAGGCTACCCGCAAGCACGACCCAGGGTGTAGCCAGAGCCACCAGCCGGGCTTGCAGCACCTCGAGATCGGTCGGGGCTGGGGCCGGGCCAGGAAAATTGATGTCGGTGGTCTGGCCTTGTTGCGGATCAATGATCTTGATCCCGACCCTGGTGCGGCCCGCCACCCGCACAAACTGGTCCTCGATCTGCTTACAGGCAAACAGATCCTCGAAACTGGTCGCGTTCTCACGCCCGAGTAGCCCGGTCACGGCAACCCTGTGCTCGGCATCGGCCAGCGTGACCGCCACATTCACGCCTTTGCCACCCGGACTATCCTGGCTCTGCTCGACCCGATTGACTTGGCCTGCCGCAAAATCGTTGATCGTCACGGTGCGGTCAATCGCCGGGTTCAAGGTGACGGTTACGACTTCGAGGGCTTGGCGCGAAGGTAGAGGATTCATGGTCTTGGTTCCTTGGGGGTTGGGTGGGCGTCCCAAGTATGCCCACCCAATCCCGATTCAATTACCCTAGCGGCAAAGCCCGCACCGCTTCGGCGGTGGTGCAGGCCAGGGCCTGGTGGGCCAGTTCCTGGGCCTGGGCAAACGAGATCGTGCGCAAACGGGCTTTGACCGCCGCCACACTCGGTAGGCTCACACTCAGTTCGCGTACCCCTAAACCGACCAGGATCACCGCGCCCCGTGGCTCGCCTGCGACTCCGCCACACACGCCCACCCAACGCCCCGCCGCCTCGGCCGCCCGGACGGTCTGATCAACCATGCGCAAAACCGCCGGGTGCAAACCATCAACCTGACGGGCCAGCGCTGGGTGCAACCGATCCATCGCCAAGGCATACTGGGTCAGGTCGTTGGTGCCAATCGAGAAGAAGTCGGCCTCGCGGGCAAATTCGGCTGCCATCAGCACCACCGAGGGCACTTCGACCATAATCCCAATTTCGACCACCGGCGCATCCAGTTCGAGCCGTACTGCCTCGGCCATCGCCTTCGCTTCGCGCAACTCTTCGAGCGTCGCCACCATCGGGAACATAATCTTGACCGGGCCGAGCATGGCCGCACGGTAGATCGCCCGCAACTGCGGCTTAAACAGGTCGGGGCGGCGCAGGCACAAACGCAAGCCACGAATGCCCAAAAATGGGTTGGCCTCGGGCGGCAGATTCAGATAAGGCACGGCCTTGTCGCCGCCAATGTCCAGCGTGCGAATAATCAGCGGCAAGCCATTGAGCGCCTTCACCATAGTCGCATAGGCTTCGTACTGCTCTTCCTCGCTCGGCGGGGTGGCCCGTTCCAGGAACAGGAACTCGGTCCGCATCAGGCCAATCCCCTCGGCCCCAGCATTGACGGCCAGCTCGGTTTCGCTCGGACGCTGCACATTCGCCACGACTTCGATCCGCTGGCCGTCGGTAGTCAGGGCGGGTTGGTAACGGGTCTGGTACTCGCTATCACGCAGGCGAGCCAGTTCGCGCTGGGCCTCCTCGGCCGACGCCAGATCCGCCTCGGCAGGCTCAAGGTAGAGCATGCCAGCCCCACCGTCAAGGATGCAGGGCGTTCCGGCAGCCAACTCGAGCAGGGCCGGGCCAGCGCCCACCAGCGCCGGAATGCCCAGCGAACGCGCAATGATCGCGGTGTGTGCCGTCGGCCCACCCGAGGCCGTCGCCAGGCCCAAAATCAGTTTCGGGTCAAGCCGGGCCGTATCCGAGGGCAACAGATCGTCGGCCAGCAGGATGACAGGGCTGGTTGGCAGCGCCGCCAGATCATGTTCAGTCGCCACCAACTGGCGTAACACTCGTTGAGCCACATCGTTCAGGTCAGCCGCCCGCGCCGCCAGGCGCTCATCAGCCACCCGTTGCAAGGCCCCGACCCGCTCTTCGATCGCCTGTTGCCATGCCCATGCCGCGCCGTGCCCCGCCTCGAGCATGCCCTCAACCTGGGTGATCAACTCCGGGTCGCTCAGCAGGGCCTGGTGGGCGCGAAAGATTGCCGCTTCGCCCTTGCCAGCCCGGGCGCGCACATCGTGGTAGAGTGCGTCGAGTTCAGCGCGGGCCGTCGCCAGGGCACCGTGCAACAAGACCCGCTCACGGGTAGGATTCTCGGCCACATCACGTACGACCAGTCGCTCAGCCCGATAGTGGTAGAGTGGCCCGATCGCCAGGCCCGCCGAGGCGGCCACGCCATGAACCGCCCGCCCCGCCGTGCGCGGCTCCCAGTGAAACCCCTCACTGCCGGTTGTCTCGGCCGGGGCGTGATCGTCGAGTCCGTCCGCGACCGCAGCCGCCAACGCCGTGACCGCTGCCACCGCATCAGGGCCGCGCGCCGCAATCCGCACCAGGGCATTGTGGGCCGCCCCGAGCCGCAAAAGCGCGGCCAGGGCCTTGCCATTGGCGGTCTGGCCGTTATAGGCCACCTGAATCGCCGCCTCGAACTGGTTTGCCAACTCGACAAACACCGTTGCCGGGCGGGCGTGCAGCCCACCATGGCTCGCAATGTGAACCTCGGCGGCGGGCGCATCGCCCCAGGTCGCCTCACTCGGAGGGACCTCACCATCCCGCGGGCGGGTCAAACGTTCAATGATCTGCTGCACATCGGTCGTGGTTGCCAACGCATCGGCGACCGCCGCATCGCCCAACACGTCCACCAGATTCGCCAGCAGGGTCAGATGCTCATCAGAACGAGCGGCGATCCCAATCAACAGCCGGGCCTGCTCGCCCTCTTTCCAGCTTACCCCTTCGGGCAGTTGCAGCACCGCAATGCCCGTGCGCTTAATCAGCTCGCGATCCTGACCCATGCCGTGCGGAATAGCGATCCCGTTGCCCAGATAGGTGTTGGCCTGCAATTCACGGCCAAGCATACTCTCGATATAGCCAGGCTCGATATAGCCACCCGCCACCAGCAGTTGGCCGACCTGGTGAATGGCCTCATCCTTATTGGCAGCCCGGGCCTGCAAACGTACCGTTGCGGTTGTTAACTCGAGCATGGCTAGCACTCCTTTGTGGGTATCTGAATTACGCCGTCACGACCCGCGCCTCGCTCGCCACCGTCGCCTCGTCTGCCACTAGGGGCCGCTTGAGCACATAGAGCAGCGCGGTGGTCACGAGGGTGCCCGCCACAATGGCGACCAGGTACATTGGCAGGTTGGTGACGGCATTGGGAATGGGCAGAACGAAGATCCCGCCGTGCGGCACGCGCAGTTGGCAGCCAAACAGCATCGAAAGCGCCCCGGCGGTGGCTGAGCCAGCAATAATCGCCGGAATGACCCGGAAGGGATCCTTGGCCGCGAAGGGAATGGCACCCTCGGTGATGAACGAGATCCCGAGCACACCCGCCGCCTTGCCCGCCTCGCGCTCCTCTTCGCTAAAGCGATTCTTGAAGAGTAGAGCAGCCAGCGCTAGGCCGAGCGGCGGGGTCATGCCGGCCGCCATCACTGCCGCCATCGGGGTAAACAGTTCTGACGCAAGCAGGCCCGTTGCAAAGGCGTAGGCCGATTTATTGACCGGGCCGCCCATATCTACCGCCATCATGCCACCAAGGATCAGTCCCAGGATGACCGCGCCGCTGGTCTGCATCTCGGTCAGCCAAGCCGTCAACGCATTGAGGGCCACACTGGTCGGGCCACCAACCACATAGATCATCAGCAGGCCAGTGATCGTCGCCCCCAATAAGGGCAAAATCAGCACCGGTTTGAGGCCCGCGAGCGTACTGGGGAGCTTCAAGACCCGGTTGAGCCAGGCGGTACTGTAGCCGGCAATAAAGCCTGCGATAATCCCACCCAGGAAGCCTGCCCCGGTCGAGGCCGCCAGCATCCCGCCGATCATCCCCGGGGCTAGACCGGGCCGGTCGGCAATCGAGTAGGCAATGAAGCCAGCCAGGATCGGAACCATCAAGGCAAAGGCCGACGGTGCCCCAATCTGGAACAGCGCCCAGCCGAGCGTCCCTTCGTTGGCCGCTTCGTAGACGTAGATCCCACCAAAGGCGAAGGCTAGCGCAATCAACAGGCCACCGGCGACCACAAAGGGCAGCATATAACTCACCCCGGTCATCAGGTGCTTGTACGGGCCACTGGCACTGGCACTGCGCGCCGCCTTGGCCGCCGCCACCTGCGCCGCCAGATCGGCCCCACCCGCACTGCTGCTGCCATGCACCGTCGCCGCACTCAGCGCCGTCTTGATCACCGCGGGCCCATCGTGGATCGCCGCCTTGGTCGAGGTCTCGTAGACCGGCTTGCCCACAAATCGGCTCAGGTCAATCTTAGTATCGGCCGCAATCACGACCGCATCAGCCGCCGCAATCTCGGCAGCGGTGAGCGTATTCTGTGCCCCCACCGACCCCTGGGTCTCAACCTTGATCTGATGGCCCAGCGCCTTCGCCCCCTTCTGCAGCGCTTCGGCTGCCATAAAGGTGTGGGCAATCCCGGTTGGGCACGAGGTGATGCCAACGAGGCGTCTGACCGCCACCGGGGCCGGACTGCTGGCAACCGGGGCGGGTTTAGCCGCCGATGTCGGGCTAGCGATCAGAGCCAGGGCTGCCTCCAATACCGTGCGGGTCTTGCTGATCGCCTCGCTCGTGCGGGTTTCATAGATCGGCTTGCCCGCAAAGCGACTGCGGTCAACCGCAATGTCAGTCGCCAGAATCACCACCTCGGCAGAAGCGATTTCGTCAGCGGTCAAGACCTGCTTCGCCCCCTCGGCCCCCTGCGTCTCAACCCGAATCGAATGACCAAGCGCCACGGCAGTCTTCTTCAGGGCCTCGGCAGCCATCAGGGTGTGCGCCACCCCGGTCGGACAGGCGGTAATCGCGACAATGCGGCTCATGCGGGTTTCCTTCCTTGGAGTTGGTCGTGCTGTCAAGCAGCTTCGGTGATAGACAAATACTATCATTCACTTTCGATAATGTCAAGTATTGACTTTCGTTTGTTTTCGTTTATCGTTTTTTGGCGGCTTGACTTTCGGAAGGGGTTTCGTAGAATATGAGGGTGCGCGGCGTAGCCGCG
>JBLWKA010000028.1:0-45902 GCA_048381555.1 Oscillochloridaceae bacterium umkhey_bin13 | reverse complement strand
CCGGGGGGCGTGGGGCCCCACTGGTGGGGGACTGTGTTTGTGTTTTATGTGCTTGTTGACTTTGAACTGGTTTTTGTGTGGGGGGGGGGGGTGCCACCGGCGCGAACGCGCGGTCCCCACCAGCGTAATTCAGCAAATACCACACGTGCTGCAACGTTTGACCGCAACGGCACGTATGCTCTGTAGAGCACTGATCTCAGACAAGCGATGATAGGGAGACGCTTATGCGTAAGCTGGCTGGCCTGCTTGCGGCGCTGGCGCTGGTATTGCTGGTGGCAACACCGGTGTTGGCCCAGGGTCGGGTCATTTTCACCGATCCGGGGCGGCGCCTCGACGAATCAGCGGTACGCGCCGCTGCCCGGCCCCTGGTCAACAAAGGGGCCACGGTCGCGGTGTACATCGTAGACAACGGTGGCCGCGACGATTTCATTGAACGCATGATTGACGATGGCATCGCCCGCGCCGATGGGGCTTTGCTCTCGAATGTGGTGGCGATCTATGTTGCGGTCAATGATCGCTACAGCGATATCACTTTCGGCGATCAGTGGAGTGACGCGCTGGCAGTCAATGATAACTTCAATGTCATTCGCCAGGGTCAACTCAATCCGGGCCTGTCGGACGGCGATTATACCCGCGCCTACACGACCGCCCTTGGTGCGATCAACAATGCGATCGAGAACCCGCCCGTACCAGGCGGCGGGGTGAATGTGGATCTCACCCCGGTGATGTTTGGCGTCGGGGGCCTGGCCGCCGCCGGGGTTGGCGGGGCGGTGGCGGTCAACCGGCGGCGGGCCGCCCGGGCCAGGGCTGACGCGCAGCAGCGCCACAAAGACGCCCGCGAGGCGGTCGGAGCCGTGATTGCCGATCTGGGGCTGCGCTTTAGGGCGACTGAAGAAAAAGCCAAGTTTGATAAGGTCTCGTATGCCCCTGATGATGTCAAACGACTCCAGGGCCTGCAACAGACTGCCAATAGCCAGTTTGTGGCGGTGCAGGGGCGTTTCAAGGAGATTGGCGAGGGGCTGGAGCGCCACGAGAAGCCGAGTAATGCCCAACTTGATGAGGCCAGCGCGGCCTACACCAGTTTGCGTGACGAAGCCCAGGGCGTGAGCGCGGCTCTAACCGCCCTCGAAGATCTGCGGGCCAAACTCGATGGCCAGGCCCGCCAGGCCCGTGAGGAGCTCGACCGTGCAAAAAAAGTCTAGCCGACGCTGCCACCCTGGTCACCGGCTTGGGCGATGCCATCGCCGATCCGGCGGCGGTTCTGGCCCCAGCCAGCAACCAGGTGGAGCGGGCCGAAGCGGCATTAGGGCGCTATCTCGCCCCTGATGCCAGCAAGGCCGCTCAGGCAGCGTCGGCAAGTCTGGCCCTGATTGTTGCCGCCGTGCGCCGCTTCCGGGCGGTGCAGGATGGCCTGGCGCGTGAACAGGCCGCCACCCCGGCCCTGCGTGATCAGGGTTACCGTTTACACGAATACGACGTTGCCCGTGCCGAAGCCGAAACGGCGCTTGGGGCGGCCGCCGAGGCTTTGCAATCGGCGGTGGGGGCCAACGGGGCCAGTCCGCACCTCGAACAGGCTGAAGCCGCCCTGGCCCGGGCGACCATGACTGGCAGTGGCAGTGTGGCCCTCCGTTCGGCCAATACCGAGCGCCTGGCCCAGATCGCGAGTCACGGCCAGACCGTGGCGAACCGCATCGCCAATGGACGCCATGCCTTCGATATTGTGGACGAGTTCGCCGAAAGCACCTGGAGCGACATTCGTGGTAATGGCTCGGAAGCCCAGGCCGCCGCTGATCGGGCCCACGAACACTGGCAACTGGCCGAACAGGCCAATAGCATGGAAACCCAGAACTTCTATGCGGCCAAAGAAAGCCTTGATGCTGCTGATCAAGAATTGGCCTATGTAGACGAACTGATCGAAGCCATTCTGACCCGGCTCAAGGATCTCGAGACCGCCCGCGACGCGGCCCGTGCCCTGCTCGACGAAGCCGAGCGCAGTCTGCGCGACGCCCTCGCGTTTGTGCGGGCCAACGACCCCGACGTTGGTCAGACGCCCGAAGAGCAAATGCGCGAGGCTAGTGCGCAGTTGGCGATCGCCCAGACCGAAGCGAAACAGGCCAAGCCCGACTGGTTGCGCCTGGCCGCAGCGGCAACCGCCGCCGACCAGTTGGCCGACGCAGCTCTGGCCGGTGCCCGCGACGAAGCTGCCACCATGGCCAAATTGCGCCAACAGGCGGCCCAATTGCAGCCGCTGGTGGCAGGCGAAGTCAGCAAGATCGCCAAGTACATCAAGCTGCACGGCGATGATATTCAGCCCGCAACCCTGGATGCGGTGCGCAAGGTGATCAAACGCTTCGAGGATGCCAACCGGTTGCTTGAGCGGGCCGAAGGCATCACCGAAGACGAACGGCGAGTTGCGCTCCAACAGGCGGTTACGATCTACAGTGCGGCCCAAGGCGAGAGCGCAAACGCCTACCAAGCCGCCTTCGACGACGTGCAACGGCTCGAAGGCTTGCGCACAAAACTGAACAGCGAACTGGGTGGGGCCCAAAACGCGATTGGGGCCGCCGAAGCCCTAAGTGTCCGGGTCGGCAAACGCGCCCCGGTGCGGCTCCATAACCAATTGAAAGAAGTGCGCCACAAGTATGATCGGATTCGCCTGCCCATCACCGGCGAAAAGAAGCTCAATCAAACGATCAGTTTGGCCGAAGAGTTGCGCAAAGAGGCGAATAGCATTGCTGACCAGTTGCGCAGTTACGAACCCCCGAGCCGAACAACGCCTGGCCCGATCATTGTGACCAGTGGCCGAGGTTGGGGCGGCAGTGGCAGTTGGAGTAGTGGCGGCAGCAGTAGTGGGTCGAGTTGGGGTTCAATGGGTGGGGGCGGTGGTAGTTTTGGTGGTGGCGGTGGGGGCGGTAGCTTCGGGGGCGGTGGGGGCGGTGGCGGGTGGTAAAACCCGCCAAAAACTGGTATGATACAAGGTGTTCCCCTATCTACAACTGCATACCAGTGCTGTAATCACGCTCATCGAAGGAGCACCTATGGAGACGATGCGCCTGAGCTATGTGAGTGGCCCGAGCGATCGCCCCCTGCTTGGCGAGACGATCGGGGCCATGTTCGACCGGATTGTCGCAAGTTTTCCCGAGAACGAAGCCCTGGTGGTACGCCAGCAAGGCCTGCGCTACACCTACCGCCAATTGCATGCCGAAGTCGAGCGTTGCGCACGGGGCTTAATGGCCCTCGGCCTGAACAAGGGCGAACGGGTCGGAATCTGGTCGCCCAATCGGGCCGAGTGGACAATCGCCCAATTTGCGACGGCCAAAATTGGCGTCATCCTGGTCAACATCAACCCCTCGTATCGGTTGCACGAACTTGAGTACGCGCTGACCCAATCGGGCTGCGCGGCCCTGATCACCGCCGCCCAGTTCCGCACCAGCGACTATACGGCGATGCTCTATGACCTGGCTCCGGAACTACACCACGCCCAGCCCGGTCAACTTCGGGCGGCACGGCTTCCCGAATTGCGCACGGTCATTCGCCTGAGTGACGAGCCAAGTCCGGGCATGCTGACTTGGCACGAACTGTTGACGGCGGGTGATTCGATCCGGCCCGAAGCCCTGGCCGCCCGCCAGGCCGAACAACAGTTCGACGATCCGATCAACATTCAGTACACCTCGGGCACCACGGGCTACCCCAAAGGGGCCACGCTCAGCCACCACAATATCCTGAACAATGGCTACTTTGTGGCCCGTCTGATGGGCTTTAGCGAGCAGGATCGCCTGGTGATCCCGGTGCCACTGTACCACTGTTTTGGCATGGTCATGGGTAACCTGGGCTGCGTGACCCACGGTTCCACCATGATCTACCCCAGCGAAGGCTTCGAGCCGTTGGCGGTCTTGCAGGCCGTCCAAGAAGAGCGGGCCACGGCCCTGTATGGCGTGCCAACCATGTTCATTGCTGAGCTCGATCACCCCGAGTTCGAGCGCTTTGATCTGAGCAGCCTGCGTACCGGCGTGATGGCCGGCTCGCCCTGCCCGATTGAAGTGATGAAGAAGGTGCAGAGCGTGATGAACATGGGTGAGGTCGAGATCTGTTATGGTATGACCGAAACCAGCCCGGTCAGTACCCAGACCCGGATTGGGGCACCCCTCGATAAGCAGGTCAGCACGGTGGGCCAGGTACACCCGCATGTTGAGGTCAAAATTGTTGATCCGATCAGCGGCCACGTGCTGCCCCGGGGCGAAGCAGGCGAACTGTGTACCCGTGGCTATAGCGTGATGCTCGGCTACTGGAACAATGACGAGGCCACAACCAAAGCGATTGACCGCGCCGGCTGGATGCATACCGGCGACCTGGCAACCATGGACGACGAAGGCTACGTTAAGATCGTCGGCCGGATCAAAGATATGATCATCCGGGGGGGCGAAAACATCTATCCCCGCGAGATCGAAGAGTTTCTCTACTCGCATCCTAAGATTAGTGACGTGCAGGTGATTGGTGTGCCCGACGAAAAGTATGGCGAAGAGGTCATGGCCTGGGTGCGGCTCAAGCCCGGCGAGTCAGCGACCGAGGACGAGATCAAGGAGTTCTGTCGCGGCCAGATCGCCCACTTCAAGATCCCGCGCTATATCAAGTTTGTCGAAGGCTTCCCCATGACCGTGACCGGCAAAATCCAGAAATACCTGATGCGCAAACAGAGCATCGAAGAGTTAGATCTGGAGGCAGCCGCCAAGATGCAGACCGCGTAATCGGAAGAGGGTCTGGGAGCACGTGGTTCTCCCAGGAATGAGACCTGCGCCAACGAGTGCGAGTGCTTGTTGGCGCAGGTCTTGCAAAGCAACAAGTTATGGCAAAACACCCAATTGCAATGGCCCTAGCCAAGGTGGTGATCGCGGCGGCCTGGGCCGATGGCGAACTGGCCCATGATGAAGTGAATAGTCTGAAGAATCTGTTGGCCGAGCTTGGTCAAACCGTGGGCAGTGGCGAAATGGCCCTGACCATGCAGGACTGGGCCGAACTGGATATTTACCTCTTTTCGCCGGTTGAGGCCGATGAACGCAAGCGGCTGGTAGCCGATCTGGCAGGCCAGATGCGGGGAGCGGGCGACCGGGCGATTGCGATTGATGCTCTGAACCGGCTCATGGCGGCCGACCGGGTGCTGACCGACGAAGAACGGACCGTCGCCGACGAGATCCGTGAGGCGATTGGCCGTGCCGACGCCGGGCCACTCGCCGGGTTGGGACGCTTTTTGCGCCAGAACCTCGGCCTGCGCGTGGGTGGTGGGCTCGGCCCCAATCGCGAACAGCACCTCGAAGAGTTTCTAAACAATCGGGTCTACTACGCCATGCGTGTGCGGCTCGGACGCTCGCCCGAAGAGGGCCTAGGCATTCCTGCCGACGAGGCCCGCAAACTGGCGTTGGCCGGGGGCCTGTTGGCCCAACTGGCCCAGGTCGAAGCGGGGGTTGATCCCCGCGAACGCGAGCGGATCGTCAGCGCCTTGGCCGAGGGCTGGGGGATCACGCAAGAGCGAGCCGAACTGGTGGCCGAAGCGGCCCTCGTCGAAAGCGACACCGGCCTCGATCCCTATACCCTGAGTTACGCCTTTGCCCAAAGTGCCAGCAATGAGGAACGGATCCGGTTTCTGGATGCCCTGTTTGCGGTTGCCGCTGCTGATGGTACAATCTCGAGCGAAGAGAGTGCCGAAATTAGCCGGATTGCCAACAATATTCGTCTAGAGCAGCGCCATTTTGTTGACGCCAAGCGCAAAGCCCTGGGCGAAACCAGTTCCGATGCAGATTCTGACGATCAGTGACGAGGTTATTCCTTCGATCTACAGCCTGAATGTCAAGCAGCGCTTCCCCAAGGTTGACTTGGTGCTTGGCTGTGGCGATCTACCCTACTACTACCTTGAGTTTGTGGTCACCATGCTCGGGGTACCCTGTTTTTATGTCTTTGGCAATCATGATGGCACCCAGTTTTTAGAGAGTGGCGAAGAACTGACTGCAGCCCGTGGCGCAGTCGCGCTCGAAGGGCGCGGCGTGCGCTACCAGGGCCTGAGCATCGCGGGTCTGGGTGGCTCGATCCGCTATAAACGTGACGGCGAGCATATGTATAGCGACGCCGAAATGATGCGGCGGGCCTGGTGCCTCGTGCCATGGATGCTCTTTAATCGTTACCGCTATGGCAACTATCTCGATATTCTGATTACCCATGCTCCGCCACTGGGCATCCATAATGGCCCTGACTATCCGCATCGGGGTTTCAAAGCCTTTTTGTGGCTGATGGATCGCTTCCGCCCGCGCTATCTCATCCACGGCCATATTCACCTTTCGTATGGCTATAGCGACTGCATCGAGAGTGTCCATGGGGCGACGACGGTGATCAATACGGCGGGCTATCGGCTGCTCGAAATTAAACCTGAAACAAGCTGAGAAGAAGTTGATAATGCAACCGTTCCCCTTGCAATCATGCCTAAAGCGTGCTAGGCTAAACCTATCGGCGATCCGCCATCAGGGAAGATCACCGACGCCATAAGGCATACCGCACTGGCCTTCCTTGCCCGAGGACGACCATGAGATTAGATTAGGGCTACGCCAGATCCGTCAATGACCGACAGATAACCCACGGTGCCGTGAGACGTGGCCGGGAGCATGAACCAATGTCCTGGATCAGCCACATCACTCGTGAAGATTTCAACCGCGCTCGACGCAAGGCCCTGTTAGGCCAACTGCTCGCGCTGGTAACCCGTGACTCGAACGAACTGCTGGCCTTTGAAGAGGTCAAAGCACGCCTAAACATCCGCGGTCAGCGCTATCTCGGCCATCAGACCGTGCCAGTTGATCATATCGTTGGCAGCGAAGGGCGTTACGCCGATTTCGACCGCCATTTTGCACCCCGTCACGAAGCGACCCGGGGGCGCTGGATGTCGGTGGATCGTGCCCATCACGAAGACGTCAGCCTGCCTGCGGTCGAGTTGTACAAGATCGGTGACATCTATTTTGTCAAAGATGGCAACCACCGCATTTCGGTAGCCCGTTTGCAGGGTCAGCACGATATTGACGCGATCGTCACCGAGTTGCAGGTTGATGTGCCTCTCGCACCGTCGTTGAGTATGCGCGACCTGCTCCTCAAAGAGGAGTATAGCGATTTTCTGGCCTGGACCGACCTGGCCCAGATCCGGCCGCATCAACAGATCGAGTTTAGCGAGCCGGGTGGCTATCTCGCCCTGGTGCAGCATATCAATGCCCACCGTTACTATCTAAGCCAGGAACGAGGGTTTGAGTTTCCCCGTGAAGAGGCGGTCGCGAGTTGGTACGATCATGTCTATATGCCAGTGATCGAGGTGATTCGCAATACCAATGCCTTGCGGGCCTTTCCCGACCGCACCGAAGCCGACCTCTATCGCTGGATTATGGATCACCGCTGGTTTTTGCGCGAGCGCAACGGCGGGGCCGACCCAGGGCCGCTGGTGGCACTCGAAGACTATGTGCGCCAGTTCGGGCGGCGCAGTCTGTCTGATCTTGCCGAACGGTTGCTGCACAATCTGCGCGAGGTTGTCAGTCCAACCAATGAGCGAGTCGCCTGAGCCACTGTTGAGTTTTGGGTTTTGGGTTAGCAGCCACCAAGCTCAAGTCCAAAATCCAAAACCCACAATGGTATAATAGCCCGCATCATGACTGCTCTTCCCGCCCACGCTTGGCGCGACGCTCTTGGCCTGGTGCTGCTAACCCTGGCTTTGCTTCTGGCGGGTACCGCCCTGGCCCAGCCTGGCCAGCAGCTCCTGGCTGATAGTCCCCACTTCGGGCGTGCGCTGGTACGCTTCCACGCCCTGGAGCAGAATCCCACCACGGTCTATCGCTGGTCGCAACCCGTGGCGGCCCTGTTCCTCTATGGGTTCGATGGTCGCCCGGCGCTGGTCACGCTGCGCCTGGCGGCACCACGGCCCCCCAACAACCCCTTGGCCGAGTTGCACCTGGTTACCGGGGGCCAGCCGTTGGGTCATTTTACGCTGACCGATCAGTGGCGACACTACCATGTGCTCAGTCCCACCCGCCCGGCAGGCGAAACAAGTCTGCGCTTGGTGAGCAGCGCCCTCACCAGTGTTGATGATCCCCGTGAAAAAGGGGTCGCGCTGAGTCAGGTGACCACCCGCAGCACGCACGCTCCCGGGTGGGCGCTGGTGCGGCCGGGCTGGTTGCTCGGGTGGCCGCTGCTGGGCTGGCTGCTCACGGCGCGCCTGGGTGGCTCGCGGCGCATGGGCCTGCTTGTCGGCGTGGCCCTGGCCCTCGTGGTCGGGTGGGCCGCCGCGTTCCCCAGTGCTTCTGGCTACTGGTTGCCAACCCTCGGCTGGCCCTGGTGGCCGCTGTTGCCCATGGGTTTGCTGCTCCTGGCCCCGGGGCTGCAAAGCGGGCTGGCCCGTGCCCGGAGCGCAACCCAGCAACAGCCCCTGCTCGCCTATCTCGGGTTGGGGCTAGCGTTGTTGGCGCTGCTGGGGCTACGGCTGGGGCTGCCGATCCCAGTCGGCATGGCTGCGCTTATCGTTGGGATCTGGGCCAGTTTTGGCTTGGGGCTTGGGCCACCCGGGCCTGACACCCCACGCGAGCAGTTGCCCACGCCGCTGCTGGCCCTGAGTCTGGTGGCGATCACCGGGTTGGCCCTGGGCTTGCGCCTGGTTGCGCTTGATGGGCAGCCCGCCGGGCTCTGGCGCGACGAATCCCGCCATGGGTTACAGGCGCTGCGGATCTGGAACGATGCGACCTACCGCCCGATCTATGTGGCCGAAGGGGCCGATCTGCCTGCACTGCTCTTCTATCTGATGGCCTCCGTCGTCGGCGTTTTTGGGCCTGCCCCAGGCACGGCCCGCCTCGTCAGTGCGCTGGCGGGTGCCTTCACGCCGCTGGCACTCTATTGGGCGGCTGGCCCGCTTGTTGGCCGCCGGGCCGCCCTGGTCGCGGCAATCCTGTTGGCCGGGGCTTCGTGGGCGCTCAGCATGAGCCGCTGGGCCTTTCCGGCGACCCTTGATCATCTGCTGGTCTTGACGGCGATCGGCATGCTCTGGCGCAGTTTGCCACATGATCAGCGCCCGACACCCCATTGGCTGGGCCTGGTGTTGGCCGGGCTGTTGGGCGGCCTGGCCCTCTATGCCTACCATACAGGGCGGGTGGCTCCGCTGGCCCTAGCGGCGGTGGCGGGGCTGCGTCTGGGGACCCAGGCCCATGCCTGGCGGCGGGCGGCCCCCGGCTTAGCCCTGGCGGCGCTGGTTGGCCTGCTCACAATTGCGCCGCTGGTGAACTATATCATCAGCCAGAGTGACGACTATAACCGGCGGGTCGGCAGTGTTTCGGTTCTGGATCGAATCGACCTGGATCAGCGTACTCCGGCGGGCTTGCTGCTCGATAATTTGGGGCGTTACGCCCTGGCGTATCATGCCCTCGGCGACCCGAACGGGCGGCACCACCAACCCCAGGCCCCGTTGCTCGATCCCTTCGCCGGGCTGCTGCTGGCGCTAGGGTTTGGTCTGGCCCTGCGCCATAGACGACACCATCCCGGGTTGGCGCTGGCCCTGGCGCTTGGGGCGATCTACCTGATTCCTGCGGCCCTGAGCAACGATGCGCCCCATGCGATGCGGGCCCTCGGGACGCTTGCCCCAGCCTGTATCCTGGCGGGGACAGCACTGGTTGCGTTGATCAACCGGCTACCAACGGCGGGTCTGCGCCAAACGGTGCCGCTGCTCATGGTGGTGGCCAGTCTGCTATTTAGTGGTTGGGTCTATTTTGACCTGATGCGCACCAATCCGCTGGTCTATGGCGAGTTTGATCTGGTCGAGACGGCGCTGGGGCGGGTGGTTCAGACCGCAGCCCGTTGCGCTGATCCCGAGATCCAGGCCGTAGCAATCTACCTGCCCGAACGGCTACGCCGCAGTGATACGCTGCGGTTTCTGAGTTGGGATAGCACCACGGGCATCTACACCGGTGAGCCGCTGCCGCCGGACGGCCCGGCCTTAATTCTCCTGCCCGCCACAGCGAGTCCGGCCGAGCAGGCGCTGGCCCTGGCTGCCCTTGGCCCAGCGGCTCAGGCCCTCGGGCCAACCGCCGTGACCCCTGGTTCGGCCACACCCTTGACCCTGGCTTTTGGGCGTGGGGCCGCAGCGGGGCAGTTGGTGGAGTTGATGCATGCCAAATAGTTCAACCCCGTTGCCCTCACCCGCCTCCTGGCGACTATTGCCTACCAGTGCAGGCCCAGCCGAGACCGAATTGGCCCAAGGCGAAGGTTTGTTGGTCGGCTTGAGCCATACGCCTCAACCGGCTTTGCGCTGGTACGAGGCGACCCAGCCAGCGCTGGTGCTTGGTTCAGGCCAACGTCCGCAACTTGAAGTGGCTTGGCCAGCGGCGACGGATCTTATGGTGCATAAGCGGGCCTCGGGCGGTGGTGCGGTCTTGTTTTGGCCCGGTTTTATGATGCAGGATCTGGTACTGCCACCTGGGCACCCGCTCTATCGTCAGGATGTGAGCGAATCGTACCGCTGGCTCGGCGAGGTCTGGGTTGCCACCTTAGCCCGCCTGGGCCTCAGTGCAACGCTGGTCAGTATTGCCGCAGCGCGGGCCGATCGTGCCGACCTGCACCCCTTGTTGCGCCGGGTCTGTTATGCTGGCCGTTCGCCCTACGAGGTCATGGTCGCGGGGCGCAAACTGGTGGGCCTGGCCCAGACCCGACGGCGACAGGGCTGCCTGTTTCAGGTTGGCCTGTACCACCACTGGCCCGGCGTGGCACTTAGTCGCCTGTTGCAGATGGAACCCAGTGAACGGAACTGGCTCAGTGCGGCCATGCGCGAACGGGTGGTTGGGCTGGATGAACTGTTACCCACCCCGCCCACCCTGGCTACGCTCATGGATGCCTTCGCGGTTGCGTTACAGGAACACTCTGGTGTTACCCTAGAGGCAGCCGATTGGCGCGCTGACGAATTGAGCGCCGCTGCAGCGGCCCAAAGCCGTTTCGCCGCCCTGAATTAGAAATGGTACAATCAACGCCCATGAAAACGATCCCTATCATTCAGATTGGGCTCGGTGGCGTCGGACGCGAACTGGCCCGCCAGTTGATCGCCGTCCGTGGCACCGTCGCTCACCATCACCGGGTTGGCTTGAGTTACCTGGCCCTGGCCGATAGTAGCGGGGTGCGGGCCGCCAGTAGCTTGCTGAGTGACGAGGCCGTGCTGGCAGCGGTCGCAACCAAGGCAGCAGGCAATCCCTTGGTGCCCCCGGCGGGCCGCAGCCCGGCGATGCGTTGGACCTCGTTGGCGATGCGCGAGCGAGCGATCTTTGTGGATGTTACGGCGTCACAAGGCCATGGGGCCTTGCTCGCTGATCGTGCCGGTTCGGGCAATCGGATCGTGCTGGCGAACAAGATTCCCTTAAGTGGCGATCTGGGCCATTTTGTGGCCCTGACCGATGGGGGTGCCACCCGTTACGAGACGACAGTTGGGGCGGGCTTGCCGGTCATCAGCACCTTGCGGGGCCTGCTTGATAGTGGCGACACCCTGATCAAGCTCGAAGCCGTGATGAGTGGCACGCTTGGCTTCCTGTGCAGTGCGCTCGAAGACGGTCAGCCGCTCTCGGTGGCCCTGCGTGAAGCCCATGCCCTGGGCTATACCGAACCCGATCCGCGTGACGATCTGAGTGGTGCCGATGTAGCGCGCAAGGCCCTGATCCTGGCCCGCACCTGTGGCTACCCCTGGAGCATGGCCGACATTCCGGCCGAACCGTGGTTCCCGCCTGCGTTAGCCAGCGTGAGCCGCGACGAGTTTATGGCACGCGCCGAAGAGCTTGATGCACCGTTTGCCGAACGAGTTGCCGCCGCCAAAGCTGCCGGTGGCGCCTTGCGCTACGTGGCGACGGTTACGCCGGAAGGGGCGCGGGTGGGCTTGCAGGTCGTGCCCGCCGATCATCCGCTCGCCAGTTTGCGTGGCCCCGATAATCTGTTCAGTTTCACGACCAACCGTTATGCCGAGCGCCCGTTGGTCATCCGGGGGCCGGGGGCCGGGCAGGCCGTGACGGCGGCGGGGGTGCTGGCCGATATTATCGCTACCGCACGCGAAATGCGCTAGCAGCCAAGACACTCGGTTAGGCGCAGATCGCTGTGGGGTAGTGCCCAGAAGGGTGCTGCCCCGCAATGCTTTCGTCAACTACTCGCGAGGTGCGCCTTGTTGTAACTAGATCAACGTAGAATCAAGCAAGTTCATATGAAGGAAGGAACTCCTTATGGCAGACCAACCCCTCTGTCTGCCCAACGAATCCGAACGGCTCGCGGCGCTCCACAGTTACCACATTCTTGACACCCCGCCCGAGAACGATTTTGACGCTGTTGTCCAGCTCGCGGCGGCGATCTGCGAAATACCGATGGCGCTCATTGGCATGCTCGACCGTGATCGGCTGTGGGTAAAGGCCCGCTTCGGGCTTGAGGCAAGCGAACTCCCGCGCGAGGGTTCATTCTGTGCCTACACCGTCTTGCGCCCCGACGAACCGATGATCGTCCCCGATGCGCTGGCCGACCCGCGCTTCAATACCCATCCTATGGTGACCGGCGAGGCCCGCGTCCGCTTCTATGCCGGGGTGGCGCTGATGAATAGCAATGGCTTTGTGCTCGGGGCCTTGAGCGTCTTAGACAGTGTTCCGCGTAGCCTGAGTGCCGTGCAGCTTACGACCCTCAAAGTGCTGGCCCATCAGGTTGTCTTGCATATCGAGCAGCGCCGCCAGATTACGCTGTTACAAGCAGCCGTGGCAGCCCGCGAACAGAGCGAGCGGCACAGCAAGGCGCTGGTCGTCCGCCTGCAGCGCCAGACCCGGACGCTCATTCTGCTCGATAAGATCCGTACCAGCCTCGCCAATACCATGGAATACGAGGCGGTATTACGGACAGTGGTCGAGGCGAGCGCCAAATTGCTTGGCTACCCTTTTGTAAGTCTCTATCTGATCCACAATCAGCGGCTGGTGCTCAAACATCAAGTTGGCTACGACCAGCATCCATGGCAGGTGCTCACGCTTGATCAGGGGGTGATTGGCAAAGTCGCCCGCACCGGCAAACCGATCCTGCTGCTTGATGTTCACCAGGATCCCGCGTATATTGCACTGAACCCCGCAATTGTCAGCGAGGTTGCGGTACCCCTGATCGTCCGCAAAAAGGTGGTTGGGGTCTTAAATGTCGAGACCACCCAGGCCGGGGCCTTGAGTCAACTCGATTGTGATCTACTGGTGGCTCTCGCCGATCACGCCACGCTTGCGATTGAACGGGCCCAGCTCTACGAAAGTCTGCAACGCACCTTGCGCGAGACCTTGCTGATCAACAAGTTGATCACCACAGCGGCCATGGCCCACGATCCCGCCGAAATCCTGAATCTGGTCTGTACCGAGATCGCCGAGGCGTTAGATGTCCCTCAGGTTGCATGTGCCCTCTTTGATGCTCAACGCAACGAATTGGAGGTGATTAGCGAGTATTGTGCCCCCGGCAGGCCAAGTGGGCTTGGGGCACGCATCCCACGCACTGGCAATGGCTTGACCGAACAGGTGGTGACCGAACGCAAACCTGTCCAGGTGGTTGATGTGCACCAGGATCCCCGCACGATTGCCACCGCCGCCCTGTTCGAGCGACGAGGCACCGCAGCCATTCTGATCCTGCCCCTGATTGCCCATGATGAGGTGATTGGCACCATCGGGATTGACGCCCTACAACCGCGTCGTTTCAGCCTCGAAGAGATCAGTCTAGCCCAGGCCCTGACCTGGACGATTGTGCCGGCGCTCGAAAATCTGCAACTGACAGCAGCACTCAAGGCTGAACTGGCCGAACGGGAACGCACCACCGCCGCACTCAGTGAGGCAAAAGAAGCCGCTGAGGCTGCCACGCGGGCCAAATCAGAGTTCCTGGCCAATATGAGCCACGAGATCCGTACGCCCATGAATGCCGTGATTGGCATGACAGGCCTGCTGCTCGACACCGTCCTGAACTACGAACAACGCGAGTTTGTCGAGACGATCCGCAACAGTGGCGACGCCCTGCTTACGATCATCAATGACATTCTGGACTTCTCGAAGATCGAGTCGGGCAAACTCGATCTTGAGCAGGTTGCGTTTGATTTGCGCGACTGTGTCGAAGCGTCACTCGACCTGGTTGCGGCCCGCGCCGCCGAAAAGGGGTTGGATCTCGCCTACCTGATCGCGCCCGAAGTGCCCCACACCCTGGTGGGTGATGTGACCCGGATTCGGCAGATTCTGGTGAACCTGTTGAGCAATGCGGTCAAGTTTACCCATACCGGCGAAGTCGTGGTCGAAATCAAGGCCACCGCCCCTGGTCAGATCCAGTTTGCGGTGCGTGATACCGGGATCGGCATTCCGGCCTCGCGCATGGATCGGCTCTTTCAGGCCTTCAGCCAGGTGGATGCCTCGACGACCCGCCAGTACGGCGGCACGGGCCTGGGGTTAGCGATCAGTCGGCGGCTCTGCGAACTGATGGGTGGGCAGATGTGGGTCGAGAGTACCGAGGGACTCGGCACAACTTTCTTCTTCACAATCATCGCAATGGCTGCCCCCGCCCCGCCCCGCATCTATTTGCGAGGCACAGTGCCCCAATTGAAGGGCAAACGCTTGCTGGTGGTGGATGACAATGCCACCAACCGCCAGATCCTGACCCTCCAGGCCGAAGCCTGGGGTATGCGGGTGCGGGCGGCCGAGTCGGGGCTGCAGGCGCTGGAATGGCTCAGGCAAGGTGATCCGTTTGATCTCGCCGTGCTCGATATGCAGATGCCCGCCATGGATGGGGCCCAACTCGCCGAGCAGATCCAATTGATCGAGCGGGTTACGCCTCTGCCACTTGTCCTGCTCACCTCGTTGGGTCGCCGCGATGAGGATCTCCGGGCCGGACGGTTTGTAGCCAGTCTCACCAAGCCGGTCAAGTCCCATCAGTTGTACGAAGTGTTGCTCAGCGTCTTGAGCAATACCGGCTTACGCCATTCGAGCTTAGCAACTCCGACGGTAGCAAGCTTCGACGCAAGCCTGGCTCACGAGATCCCGCTGCGGATTTTGTTAGCCGAAGACAATCTGATCAACCAGCGCGTAGCGCTCAAAACGCTTGAGCGGCTCGGCTATCGGGCGGACGTGGCCGCCAATGGCTTCGAGGTGCTTGATGCGCTCGCACGCCAACCCTACGATCTGGTGCTGATGGATGTGCAGATGCCCGAGCTTGATGGGCTGGCAACTGCCCGCCGGATCTGCCACGAACGTCGCCCCGAGCAGCGTCCGATTATGATTGCGATGACCGCCAATGCGATGCAGGGCGACCGCGAGCTGTGTCTGGCCGCAGGCATGGACGACTATATCACCAAACCCGTGCGGGTCGAGGATCTGGTGGCAGCCCTGAAGCGCATCAAGCAGCCTGTCAAACCAGACCCAGCAGACCCCGCAGCAGGCCAGGTGGCGGCAGGCGTGATTGATCTGAGTGTGATCGAGCATTTCTACCAGACGATTGCGGGCGGTGACCGCAGTGTTGTCGCCGAGTTTATCGAACTCTTTTTGAGCGAGACACCGCGCATGGTGCACGAGATCGCCACTGCCCTGGATCAAGGGCAACGGGAAACCATGATCCGCGCTGCGCATACCCTCAAGAGCAATGCGCTGATCTTTGGAGCCCGCGACCTAAGTGAGTGCAGTGCCGAGATTGAAGTCGCTGGTTCCCAATCCGATCTAAGTCACCTGCGCCCCGTACTCATCAACCTGGTCATAGCCCACACTGCGGTGATCAGCGCTCTGCATAACCTGCTCCCCAACTATCAGGGTTAGGGATGCACCTCAAGGAATGTTCCTATGGCCGCTACTATTTTGCAAGTTGATGATGATGCCATGAGTCTGATGTACGTAGGCAAGATCCTACGTGCCGAAGGCTATACGATCATAACGGCACGTGATGGAGCCGAAGCTCTGGAACGAGCAACGAACAGCCAACCGGATCTCATCCTGCTCGATGTCCTGATGCCGGGCCTTGATGGTTACGAACTCTGTCGTGAATTGCGCCGTCGCCCACAATTTGCCAATCTACCGATCCTGATGCTAACTGGCAATAGTGCCCTGAGCGAGCGCCTGAAAGGCTTCGAGGCCGGAGCCGATAATTACCTGAGCAAACCAGTTCATCCTGAAGAGCTCCAGGTGCTGGTGCGGTCGCTTTTGCAACGCAAACAAGCCGATCCAGTCGTAGCCCCGACCAGGAAAGCACAGACGCTTGCAGTCTTCTCGCTGCGGGGTGGGGTTGGCGTTTCGACCATTGCGGTCAATCTTGGCGTTGGGCTGGCGCAACTCTGGGGTGAGCCAACCACGATTGTGGATCTGGCGCTCACCAACGGCCAGAGTGCGCTGTTGCTCAATCTTCCGCTCCGCAATACCTGGGCCGATCTAGCATCCTACGCTGCCCACGATATTGATAGCGATATGCTCAGCAAAGTGCTTCAGCCCCATCATAGCCAAGCCTATGTGCTTGCAGCTCCGCCTGACCCCACTATCAACGAACTGATCACCGATGACAAAGTAAGCCATGTGCTGCAACTCCTGCAAGCCTCGAATGCCTATGTCATCATTGATACGCCCCATGATTTCAGTGCCACAACCCTGGCCGGACTTGATGCTGCCGACCGGATCATTCTGGTGGTCACCCCTGAAATGGCCTCAGTGCGGGCGGCCTCGATTGCCCTCAAGGTGTTTCACTCGCTCGATTACCATCCCGACAAGCTGCTGTTGCTCTTGAACTGGACGTTCGAGCGCAATGGGCTGGCACGCAAGGAGATCGAAGCCAGCCTGGGTCGGCTATTTCAAGTGGTGATGCCCTTCGCTGCCGAACCGTTGATCAATGCGATCAATGTTGGCGTCCCACCCGTGATTGGCCAGCCCAAATCCCCCCTTGGTGCCTTCTTTGAAGACGTCGCCTTTATGCTCAGCAGTGAAGAGCAGCGCAAGAGTCGACCAGTTAATCCTAGTCCGGCCTGGCAACGGATGGCCCAACGCGCCCAGCAGCGCCAACGCGGCCAATCCGTCATCGAGTTTGCGATCTTGTTGGCCTTAGTCGCCGCCGTTGCAATGGCCGGTTTGAGTTTGACTGGCACTCGCGTTGATCAGGTATTTTGCCAGGTTGCCGGGGCTTTTGGGATGAGTTGTGGGGAACTCTTCAGCGAGTCATTTAACAATCTCGATCAGTGGCGCAAGATTCGTGGTACCTGGGATCTTAAGCATGGTGAGCTCTGCGGCGGGCCAGGTGAAGGCCGGATCTTTGCCCCACCCTTAGCAGTAGACGATTATGTCATTGATGTCGATGTGGCTCGTCTGCTAACAGGTGATGGTTACGGCGTTTTCTTCCGTGCCCAAAATATCGAAAAGGTGAACGGGTATACCTTTCAGTATGACCCGGGCCTGCGGGGCTTTGCCTTTCGCAAATGGGTCAATGGTAACGAAATCAGTATCCCCATTGCACGGGTAGCCGTGCCCCAGAACTATGCCTGGCACAATGTCAACCGTCAAGTCCAGATCAAGGTTGTTGGTTCAACCTTTACCGCCCTGATTGATGGTACACCGGTGCTTGCAGTAAACGACTCGACCTACCCAAGTGGCGGTATAGGCCTGCGTACATGGACAAACAGCCAGGCCTGTTTTGATAACATTCGCATTCGGCACCCCTAAAGGAGGCCAGCTATGCCGCTCGAAAAATCCCCCTCGCTCAACGATTTTGCGCAGGGTCTACCACCCGAACCTGCCGATCCCGAACGGCGTCAACGCATGGTTCGTTATATGATCATGGGCCTGATGGTCATCCTGGTGCTGTTGCTTGTCGCCAATGTCGTCCAAAGCCGGGCTGTTGCCCGCCTCAGTGGGATGGGAAACGTACGTGGGCAGGTGCTTGATCGGGCAGGCCGACCCATAAGTGCTGAATTGATCATCGAGCGCAGCGAGTTGGTCATCAACGCAGGCCCAGATGGTCGCTTCGCCATCCAAGGCGTACCAGCCGGGGACCAACTGCTGGTCGTCGCCTATGCTGGGGTTGGGGTCGAGTATCCTGTTGCCGTAATCGCTGGCAGTACCGTTGATGTGGGAACTGTCCAGATCGCAACCACCGCTGTTCCACTACCATAAGATCATGTCAGGTTTTGGATCTTCGCTTTGGGACTCCATACACAGGCATTGTACCAAGTCTCATTGAGTGCATCGCATTGGATCAGCCCCACACCTCCACACCTCGACAGCGTGATACCACCTGATGGGAACATGTCACGCTGTCGAGGTGAGCAGGGCAATGCGGTGGCACCAACGGCATGTGGTATTAGTGTGCAGGATCGTGACGTCACGCATGGGCTAGCTCCGCCGTAGAACGCTCGGCCACATACACCACTCTTGGCGCATTAGGCCCGGCCTCGGCCCAATCCGGCGTCCGGCATTCGCGCAGCCGCAAGCCCGCCGCCGTCAAGCCCGCCAACACGTCGGCCTCTGACCAGGCCCGCTGGTGGTGGGTCTCTTCGTCGCGCCACCAGCGCTGCCCATCCGAACTGAACCAGACGATCCGTCCACGGGCCAAGCGCCGGGCCGGGTCGTAACTGAGCCGGTTGTAGACCAGCAGGCCCTCCTGGTCATACACAATCTGGTCAGATTCGTCCCAGGTCAAAAATTCAGCCTCGGTATTGAGGTCAAAGACGAGCCGACCACCCGGGGCCAGCAGGCGGGCCGCATCACGCAGCACCAGCGCCAAGTCGCCATCACCAGTCAGATAGTTCAGGCTATCGTAGAGGCAGGTGATCAGGTCGAAGGAGCCAGGGCGCAATTCCCCAGGCGCATCTCCGATCGGCAAGGCTCGGAGATTGGCCTCGATCCAGGTGATTGGCAGACCGCGATCACGGGCGCGGCCTGCGGCGATCCGCAGCATCGCGGGCGAGCGATCAAGGCCAACCACTGCGGCCCCGTGGGCGGCCAAGGCCAGCGCCGCCGCGCCCGTGCCACAGGCCAGATCAAGTACCCGTTGGGGGGGTGCAGGCAGATCAGCCAGCACATGGCTCACGAGCGCCGTCGCAAATGCCCCTTGGCCAATTGCATCATAAATTGGAGCATAGGTCGTATAGATCGGCATCCTACGCCGCCAACTGTTCCCATTGGGTGTACTTTTCGGCCAGCAGATGTTCGAGTTCGGCGTACTGTTGACCGAGCGCGGTGATCCGTTTGATGTCCTGGCTGGCACTGGCATGGTCAAGCGCGGCCTGGAGTTTGCCCAACTCTTGTTCCAGCAGGGCCACTTCGGCTTCGAGCGCGGCCAGCCGCCGTTTGCGCTGCCGCTCCTCGGGCGAGGGTTGGCTACTTGTAGCCTGGGGCAGACTAACCGGGGCCGCCTCACTGGTCGGGTTGGTCGCCACAGGCTGCCCACGGGTCGCAGCAGCTTCGCGCGCGGTCACGAAGTCGCTGTAGCCGCCAAGGTAGCTGCGCATGCGCCCCTGATCAACATGCCAGATCTTGTCGGCCACGGCATCAATAAAATAACGGTCGTGACTCACAAACAGAATCGAGCCCGGATACTCCTTCAGGACCGCTTCGAGCGCTTCACGGGCCCCGATATCGAGGTGGTTGGTCGGCTCGTCGAGTACCATCAGATTGCCAGGGAGCAGGGTGAGTTGGGCCAGCGCGACCCGCGAACGTTCGCCGCCGCTCAGGTCGCCGACCCGCTTAAAGACATCGTCGCCGCTGAACAGGAAGCGCCCGAGCAGATTGCGCGCCGCCGGTTCGCCCAAGGTCGGACTGACCCGCGTCAACTCTTGGAGCACCGTCGCATCCCAGTTCAGCACATCGTGGCCCTGGGCATAGTAGCCGATCTGGACTTTGTGACCGAGCCGCGGGGCACCCTGGAGCGGCTTCAGTTCGCCAATCAGGGTGCGGAGCAGGGTGGTCTTGCCACTGCCATTCGGCCCCAGCAGCGCCACCCGTTCGCCACGGTGCAACTCAAGCCCGTCGGCCCGCAACAAGACCCGAGGATCCGACTCGTGGCGGCGGTCGCCAGGGAAACCAATCACCAACTCATCGAGGGCGAGCACCAGTTCGCCACTGCGCAATTTGCTATCCATAAACAGGCGCAGCTTGGCCTGCTCTTTGGGACGCTCTAGGCCCTGGTCACGCTTGAGCCGTTCGAGCCGTTTTTCGCGGCCCTTGGCTTCGCGGGCGCGCTGCCCGGCCTTGTAGCGCCGAATAAAATCCTCGGTCTTGGCAATAAACTCCTGTTGGGCCTGAAACTCCTTCAGGCGGCGCTCCATCCGTTCGGCCTTGAGTTCAAGGTATTTGTTGTAGGGCGCAGGATAATCTTCGATCGTGCCGAAGGCGATTTCGAGGGTGCGTTTGGTAACCCGATCCAGAAAATAGCGATCATGCGAAATCACGATCATGGTGCCATCCCAATTGCGCAAAAACTGTTCGAGCCATTCCAGGGCCTGCATATCCAGGTGGTTGGTAGGCTCATCAAGCAGCAGCAGATCAGGGTCAGAGAGCAGGGTTGCCGCGAGCGCGGCACGGGTCTTCTGGCCGCCCGAAAATTGGGCCACCCGCTGGTGGTACTGCGCTTCGTGAAACCCAAGCCCCTGCAAGGTACGCTTGATCCGTGGCTCGACCTCGTAGCCGCCCATATGCTCGAAACGGGCCATCAGTTCGCCATACTGTTCCATGGCCTGCGCCCAGCCCGATGCATCGGTATCGGCAATCACCGGCTCAAGCGCGGTCAGCTGATCGCGCAGATCGGCCAGCACACTCAGGGCCAATTCCATCTCTTGCCAGAGCGTCCGGTCGCCGCTAAAGCGCACTTCCTGGGCCAGATAGGCCACCCTGGTTCCGCGCGCCATGGCCACCTGACCGCCATCAGGCGTTTCGAGGCCAGCCACCAACTTCAGCAAGGTACTCTTGCCGGCCCCATTCACACCCACCAGCGCAACTTTATCACCACGTGACACCTGAAAGCTCAGGTCACGAAAGATCAGTTCGGCACCATAATATTTGGTCAAATTGCCAGCACTTAACAACGTCATGGGCGAAATCCTCTCAATAAGAGCTTGGGAACTCTTGGCTTGGCACGATGCGGGTTGTGGCGCTTCGACAGGTTGCGGCTGTGCGGGATGGCCTCAAACCATCAGTGTATGGTTTTCCCAAGCTCGCTCAATCCTTCTTTTGGGCTAATTCAGCTCGCAGACTGCGCACCTCGGTGGTCAGTTCGGCGACCAATTGATGCAGCGCTTCATCACGAGCGACGGCGCGCTCTTCTTGATGCGACTCGATATTGTTGAGCAGCACCCCAATAAACAGGTTCAGTACCGCAAAGGCGGTAATCACAATAAACGGAATGAAGAAGACCCAGGCCCACGGATAGATCTCCATCACTGGACTGACGATATCACCATTCCAGCCATCAAGGGTCATCAGCTGAAAGAGGGTCAGAGCGGTAAGGCCCAGGGTACCAAACATCTCGGGGAAGGAGGCCCCGAACAGGCGGGTAGCCAACACGGCGCAGATATAAAAGATCAACGCGAGCACCAGGATAATCGAGCCCATGCCCGGAATGGCACCAATCAAGGCTTCGATGATCAGGCGCATACTCGGAATAGCACTGAACAAGCGGGCCACACGCAGGATTCGCAACGCCCGCAGCACCGACAGACTCCCCGCCGCAGGGATCAGCGCAATCCCGACAATCACCAGATCGAAAATATTCCAGCCACTCCGAAAAAAACCACGCCCATAGGCATACAGCTTCAGGCTCAATTCGAGCACAAAGATCAGCAGGGCGATCTGATCAAGCGTATGCAACAGATCCCCGGCAAGATTCATCACGGCGGGCGAGGTTTCGAGCCCCAGCGTGATCGCGTTGATCACAATCACAGCGACAATCAAGCGCTGGAACGCCTCGGTCTCGACCAACTGACGCATATACAGCCGGGAAGGGCTGGCGGCCAGGATACGCGATTCGTGCATACGTCTTGTGTGGCTTAGAGTAGATAAAAATGGCAGGCTGATCGGTTCAGCCTACAAGATCATAGTACCACGCCTTATGCATCATCAAGCAGGTGAGTAGCGGGTATACCCCTGGCCACGGAAACCAGTATCTCGTTGGTGCTGACCATTCTTAATGACAACCCGATTCCTCAATCCTCCGACTGATCTCAACCGCAATGAGTACAGGTACACTCACAACAGGCGGGCCTTAGGCCCGTCATTCTGCGTCATTCGTCACTGGTTATACTGTCCCGGAGGTTGTATGCGCCCTGCTTTTCGTCTTAGGTTGCGCCGTGGATTAGCGGTGCTTGCCGATTATGCCCAGATTACCTTAGGGGCGCTGCTGATCGCCGTGGCGGTGCGGGTCTTTCTGGTTCCCAACGATGTGGTGACTGGTGGTATCACCGGGGTGGCCCAACTGCTGAGTACCCTGGGCGGCACGCCAGTGGGACTGGTCGCGCTGATCCTGAACGTGCCACTGCTGATCATTGGTTGGCGACGTCTGGGTGGCTTTGTGTTTGGCGTGCGGACAGCCTATGCGATTACGGTCATGACCTTGGCGATTGACGCCCTGGCCCCCTACGCCCAACCCGTCACTAGTGACCCGTTGCTCTACAGTCTGTATGGCGGTCTGCTTGATGGGCTGGGCCTTGGCTTGATCCTGCGTGCCCGAGGGACGGCGGGGGGCACCGATATTATTGCCCGCCTGGTCGAAACCCGTTTTGGGGTGCGCCCCGGCCAGACCCTGTTAAGCTGTGATGTGATCGTCTTTAGTGGTGCCTTTTTTGTCTATGGGCCAGAAAAGGCGATGTATGCGCTGCTGGTCGCGTTTGTTGCTACGCGCACCGTTGATTTTGTGCTGGCAGCGGGACGCGGGTCGCGGCAGGCGTTGATTATCACCAACCGCCCCGAGGGAATCATCCAGACCCTCTTGCACGATCTGGGGCGGGGTGTGACCATGCTCGAAGGGGTTGGCGGTTATACTGGCACCAGTCGCGCTGTGCTGCTCTGCATCGTGGCCCGCAGCGAAGTCGGGGCGCTCAAGGCAGCAGTGGCTTCCGCTGATCCCCACGCCTTCATTGTGATCGGCGAGGTCAGCGAAGTGCTCGGTGAGGGCTTCCGCCCGATTCCTGCTGCACCGAAGCCCACGGCACCGACCCCTGAACCAGTCGAGACGCCGGTTGCGTAGGGATTCAGCACGCTGCGTCCCTGTTCAAGGGTGGACAGAGTGCTTGGGCTTCGCACGGATTTTGCGGCGTTGCGATGAGCGATTCGCCCTCACCCCCCCCAGCCCCTCCTTATCAGGTATAGAGTTTTGGGTCGTTCCGCGCCCGGTGTCAAGGGTTTTGAAGGCGGGTCAGCCTTCTGCTACGATAGGGTTACCACACACCATCGTTGTGCAGGAGGAACCCATGACCTGCCACAGAGGATTATCGCAATGGTTCGATCTGGTGTCAATGCATCTGTCCCATGGGCCAGCGTTTCACGGTCTTGTCCAGCCACGTCGTGATCCATCCGAGGCGTGTACTGTACATTATGTTCCCCCAATGAGGATCACAATGGAGATTCGCGCAATTACGGCTGCCGAAACCCGCCGCTTACGCCACCTGGTCTTGCGCCCGCATCAACGCCCCGAAGAACTGGTCTATCCCGGTGACGATGCCCCCGACTCGTTGCATGTCGGGGCGTTTCGTGGCAAGCAGTTGGTCGGTGTGACAACCGTCGTGCGCCGCGCCTGCCCGCAGTTTGAGCTGCCCGCGCCCTGGCAGATCGAAGGCGTTGCCACCCTACCCGAAGTGCGCGGACTCGGTTATGGGCAGGCCATGCTCGATGCCTGTGTGGCCCACGTAGCCTTCGAGGGCGGGGCGACCCTGTGGTGCAATGGGCGCACCAGTGCCGCAGGCTTTTATCAAGCGCGCGGCTTTCGGCCCCTTGGTCCCGAATTTGTTACTGCGACTGGGCCACATTTTGTCTTTGTGTGCCCATTACCAGAGTATCGCTAAGTGGGAGGCTTGGCTCCTCCCACCTTGCAGATCAGCCGGTCGCCCGCACCACCAACATCGGGGCGGGTGTCGCGTGCATAATCGTCTCGGTAATGCTACCGTGGAGCAGCCGAACAATCCCCCCCCGGCCATGGGTGGCAATCGCAATCAGGTCGGGTTTCGTCTGGTTGGCAAACTCGATGATCGCCTCAGCGGGATGACGGATTAGCACCTCGCAGTGTACCTCAATCCCTTCGCTGCGCAGCTTTTTCGCAACCTGTTCGAGGTAACTCTGGGCCTCTGCGAGCAACTCGTCCATCGGGTTAATCACCTGATTGGTCACCGTCCCGCCCTCAACAACGTCCGGGTATTCGCGGGGCACGGCCCGCAGCAGGGTCAGCCGCGGGCGGGTGCCAACATTCGCCAGGGTCTGGACGTGGGGCAGAATCTGCTCGGCCAGGGCTGACCCATCGAGTGGCACCAGAATATGGTTATACATCCTGAACCTCTTTGGCTAGATGCCTGTTCAGGGAGAACGCGGTTCTCCCTGAACGATAATCCAAAACCTTCGTCACCTTATCCCCGTGACAGTTCGATCAGCCAGGTCACAGTCTGGGGGAAGAAGGCCACGATCAGTAGTACGACCAGCTGCAGGAACATAAACTGGAACCCACCTTTGTAGATCGTACCGGTCGTAATTTCCGGGGGCGAGACACTCTTCAGATAGAAGAGCGAGAAGCCCACCGGCGGCGAGATAAAGGCCGTCTGGAGGTTGATCGCCATCAACACCCCGAACCAGACCGGGTCAATCCCTAGGGCCGAGATCACCGGGAGGAAGATCGGAATCACGATAAAGCAGATCTCGAAGAACTCCAGGAAGATACCCAGGACGAAGATGAAGACCATCGCAAAGATGATAAAGGTCACGGTACCACCGGGCAGGCCAGAGAGGAATTCGCCGATCAGGCGGCTGCCCCCGAGGCCATCGAAGACCAGCGAGAAGAAGGTTGCCCCGAAGAGAATGAAGATCACCAGGGCGGTATTGCGCAAGGTCGAATCGAGCGTATCGTGGAGCAGGCGCAGGTTCATCCGGCGGCGCATAAAGGCCAGGATCAGGGCACCAAACGCTCCGACCGCACCCGACTCGGTGGGGGTCGCGATCCCAAAGAAGATACTGCCCAGCACCAGGAAGATCAGGCCAAGCGGTGGCACCAGCGCGGTCATGGCCTTCCAGAAGAGCGGCCACCCGGTGACCGTGCGGGCCTCTTTGGGCAGGGCCGGCGCATAATTCGGATCCATGTAGGCGCGCACCAGGGTGTAGACAATGAAGGTACCGGCCATCAGCAGACCCGGGATCACCGCACCCATAAACAGGTCGCCGACACTGACCCCGAGCTGATCACCAAGCACGATCAGTACCAGACTAGGCGGGATCAGTTGGGCCATCGTGCCCGAGGCGGTAATCACCCCGGTGGCACCAGCCTTGTCGTAGCCGTAGCGCAGCATAATCGGCAGCGAGATCAGGCCCATTGCGATCACACTGGCGGCTACCACGCCGGTGGTGGCGGCAAGCAACGAACCGACGATAATGACCGCCAGCGCCAGCCCACCCCGCATCGGCCCCATCAAGATGCCCATGACTTCGAGCAACTCTTCGGCGATGCCTGATTTTTCGAGCACAATTCCCATTAAGACAAAGAAGGGGATTGCCAGCAGGGTAAAATCGGACATCGTGCCAAAGAACCGTTGGGGCAGGGCATTGATCAGGTTGATATTGATCGCATTCAGCGAAAGCCCGATCAGACCGAAGACCATCGCGGTACCCGCAAAGCTGAAGGCGACCGGGTAACCGGTACAGAGGAACAGGAACATGCCGACGAACATCAAGAGCGCGAGCCATTCAAAGCCGGTAGCCATTGTCAGTTCCTCCTTTCTAATCGGCAGTGCCGCCTTCGGGGGCGCGCTGTTGCAGTAACGAACCCTGGGCAAATTGCTCTTCGAGCGTTTTCTCTTGCGATTCGATCAGGCCCATCAGAATGGCGACGTTCTTGATCACCTCCGAGATGCCCTGGATAAACAGCAGGCCAAACCCGATCAAAATAAAGCTCTTGATCGGTGCGAAGGGCAGCCCACCCGGGTTCGGCGACATCTCCCAACTGCGCCAGGCTCCCGTGATCGGGTTCCAGCCCCACGAAATCAGTACCGGGCGGGTCGAAACCCACAAGACCACGATACAAAAGGGCATCAAAAAGAAAAGCGTACCGAGCAGGTTGACCCAGGCTTTGGTACGCGGACTCATATTGCCATACAGGAAGTCTACTCGTACGTGCTCGTTGTGGCGCAGGACATAGGCCGCCCCCAGGAAGAACAGGATCGAGAAGCTGAACCACTGTAGCTCGATCAGTGCGTTCGAGGTTAGATTTATGCCCAGCATACCGCCGAGGTACCGAGCAACCGTGTTGTAGACACCGAGAAACACCATCAGAAGCACGAGCCAGGCCAGACTGCGGCCCATCCAGTGCACAGCGGTGTCGATCCCGTTGGAGATCTTCAAGAGGAATTTCATACTACGCCCTTGGGTGAATGATTAATTCGAATAGGTTACGTCGTTTCCGTTGAACGTGATCAGCATAAGACTGCCGACACAAACGGTACATCCGGTAACAAGCCTGAGCAACGTTACCGGATGCACAACGGAATGACCATCTGTGATCGATTTACCTTAGACCAGCTTATTGTTGTAGACGAAGTTCATGAAGCGGTACTCGTTGGTGGTGTGCCAGTTGTACACATCGGCACGGAACTTGCGCCACTCAGCGAAGATCTTGCCGAAAGCCGGGCTCTGGCTGCTCAGTTCGCCGTACAGGTCGAAGGCGGCCTGTTGGGCGGCGACCATAATCTCGTCGCTGTAGAAGCGCAGCTTGGTGCCACCGTCCACCAGCCGCTTGAGCGCAGCGGCGTTCTCGGCGTCGTACTGGGCAATACTGCGACGGTCGGCCTCGTGGCCGGCGGCCTTCAGCGCAAACTTGTACTGCTCAGGCAGGGCCTCGTACTGGCGGCGGTCAATGAAGACGTGCAGGGTTGCACCCGGCTCCCACCAGCTCGGCATATAGTAGAACTCGGCAGCCTGATTGAAACCTAGCTTCTCCTCATCAACCGGGTTGGTGAACTCGGCGGCATCAATTGTGCCGGTCGAGAGGGCCTGGAAGATTTCACCACCGGCCAACTGCTGGGTACTGACCCCAAGGCGGCTCATCACCTGACCACCAAGACCAGGGATGCGCATCTTCAAGCCTTGCAGGTCGCTCAGGCTGTTGATCTCGCGCTTGAACCAGCCACCCGATTGCGTAGTCGTATTGCCCGCCGGAATGGCGTAGATGCCTTGATCGACATAGAATTCGTCCATCAGTTCGTTACCGCCGCCCATTTCGAGCCAGGCGTTCTGCTGAGCAGTGGTCAAACCGAAGGGCAGGGTGGTGCCAATTGCCCAGGCCGGATCACGCCCAACCCAGTAGAATGAAGCGGTGTGTCCAATCGGGGCCGTGCCGTTCTCAATTGCCTCAACGATTTGCAAACCAGGGACGATCTGGCCACCGGGAGCAGCGGTGATCCGCATCCGGCCTTCGGTTAGTTCACTTACGCGCTGTGCAAAAAATTCTGCCGCACCCAACAATACCGGGATCGAGGCCGTCCAACTAGTTGGCATCTGCCACTCGATCATAGGCATGCTCGATGCCTGGGCCGGGGCCTGGGCTGCCGGGGCGTCACCACCCGCCGCACCGGGCTGGGTTGTCGGGCTGACCGCAGGGGCTGCACATGCCGTCAGGGCTGCCGCCGACAGACCGGCTACACCGGCCGCCGCGCCGCGCAAAAAGTCGCGCCGCTTCATTCCGTCTGCTCCTTTGCGTTATTCCATCTAGATCTCTGGGGATTGACTGAATAATAGACGCGACAAATATGTCGTGATAGAGGAAACTTTCCTTATCTTGTGCAGGTACTTTGCAGAACCTAGGCGGGGATCATGACAAACAATCCCGGGAAGGATGGAAAATTGAAGAGTAAACTATCCCTGTGGATCGGGAGGGGCATCCCGGCGTGGTCGCCGGAACGCACACCCCTTTCAACGCTAGGGTTTTTGGCGCGTCTGGTACGCGGTGTCAAGGGTGTTGCAGGCGGGTCGCGCAGCACCTGACCTGAGCGCGTTCCGACGGCATGCGGGCCACGGTGGGGAGGCGGTCAGTTAGCGCTGCTGCTGGGAGACGCGACGCCCCTGCGCGACGGAGGATCAGACCTGGCAACAAGATTTTGCACAGCCGTTGGGTTCGCCCACGGTCGTGGGGGGGGGGGGGGGGGGGGGGCGGGCGCCCCCCCCCCCCCCCCCCCACCCAAACCCGGGGAGGGGTGGCAACGCCCTCCCTCCCCCCCGCCGGAGGCGGACGGCTCACCAGCCAGCCATCAGCTAATCGTAAGGCGATTGGCGGTATAATGCCCAGGTTGCGCCCAATTGGGGGGTGCAGGTTAAGAATGCCACGTTGATTTATGGGTCTTGCTGACCTCTCACCATCCGAAGCGTTGCCGCGTCAGCGGGCGATCCGGCTCGTCGAGCGCCCCGCTCGTGAGCGTTTGACCGCGACGCTGTTGATTCTAGTCTTGAGTCTGCTCGCCGGGGCGATGGCCTATCAGGTGCCACCCGAGGGCCGAGTCGCGGTGGGCTGGCTCGGTGACCGACTGTTTTTGGGGGCCACCGCCGGGCTGGGCGCAGATGCGATTGAGCGCGGTGATTTTTTTGCCGATGATTTGACCCCCGGTTCGCCGACCGGGCGCAGTCGCTGGACGCGCCAACACGCCCGGCTAACCCTCCCTAATCTAGGGGCCGGGGCGGGCCTCGAATTGGCCCTGACGGTTCAGGGTTGGCCGCGTGATGTGTTGGCCGCCCCGGTTGATCAGCCCCGCGTGAGTGTGCAGGCCGATGGGGTGCTGATTGGGACGTTTACGCCAACCCCCGAGTGGGCGAGCTATGTGTTGCGCATTCCGGCGACGGTGCGCACCAACGCCGATCTGGTGATCGATCTTGAGGTTGATCATACCTTTACTGATACCGCCAGTTTTGGCGCTGATCCACGCCCGAAAGGGGTGCGCCTAGCCGAGGTGCAGGTGCGCACCAGTGATGAGCGTCCGGCGGTCTTCTATCCCCCGGCCTGGCGCGCGGTTGCGCTGCTGGCGGCCTGTGCTTTGCTGCTGGCCCTGGTGCTGCAGCGCTTGCGGGCGGCGACGGCGGCGATTTTCAGTACCACCGCGAGCCTGGTGGGCTTAGCCGCGATTGGTCTGGCGGTGACCCGGATCTGGATGGGCGCAGCCCTTAGTCTGGCGCTGCTGGGATTGTTTGGCCTGCTCATCCTGGTCTGGCAACGCGAGTTGCTGGCCCTGCTGCGCGGTCTGGTGCGCCGTTATGCCAATGGGCGGGCCCTTGGCTATGGCCTGATCGCAACGGCGCTGGTGCTGCTGGGCTATGCGCTGGCCGGGCTGTGGGGCTGGCTTGGGCGGGCTGGGCTGCCCCTGTTCTGGAACACTTTTCCCGACTCGCTCTTGATTGGCCTGACCGGGGCCGGCTTGCTGACCCTGATCCTGGTGCTGGGCCGCGAAGGACTGCCGCGCCTGACTGATACCGTCGTCGCTGGCCTTGGATCACGCCGCGGGGCGACGATTGCGCTCACGAGTTTTGCCCTGATCTGGCTTGGCTACCAGGCCTGGGTGATCTTCCG
Organism: Oscillochloridaceae bacterium umkhey_bin13; assembly: GCA_048381555.1. Taxonomy (GTDB): domain Bacteria; phylum Chloroflexota; class Chloroflexia; order Chloroflexales; family Chloroflexaceae; genus Viridilinea. The sequence continues at coordinate 16,133 of JBLWKA010000028.1, read as the reverse complement.
CATGCCCTATGTGGGCCACGCCGATTATGCCGATAATGCCGTGGTCGCCCGCAATCTGGTCGCGGGCCGGGGTTGGGTGGTCGATTATGTGACTCAGTTCTATGAACTGATTGAGGGCACAACTCGCCCGCAAGAGACCTGGCCGCTCTTGCAGCCGGTCTGGATTGCGCCCTTTTTTGCGGTCTTTGGGCCGACCAACTGGGCCGCCAAACTGCCCAATCTGATCTTCAATCTGGCCCTGTTACTACTCGTCTATCAGATTGGGAGCCAGATCTGGGATCGGCGCGTGGGGCTGACCGCCGCGATCTTCACGCTGACCAACTATCTCTTCTTTCGCCTGACGATCTATGTCACCAGTGACCTGGCCTTTGTCGTCTTTAGTGTCGGTGCGATCTATGCGCTCTACCGCTTTAACGAGCGCCAACTCACCCTTCGTTCGCCCTACCTCTGGCTGGCTGGCTTGCTCACCGGCCTGATGATGCTCCAAAAACCGTCAGGAGCCATGCTCGCGGTGGGCATGGGACTCTGGTTTTTGGCCCAACGTGCCCCGCGCACCCGCCAGGCCTGGTTGGCGGCGCTGCATCCGCGCCGCGCCCTGACCCTGCTTGCGCCGATTGCCCTCTGGACTGTGATCGCGTTGGTGGTCTTGTCGCCGTACCTGGTGCGCAATCTGCTGCTCTTTGGCAAGCCAGTCTATTCCACCGAGAGCCACGATGCCTGGGTGTTGGGCTACCGGGGTGCCGGTGGCGAAGCCTGGGAAGATATCTATCTGGTGTTTACGCCCGAACTGGGCGGGCCAGGCGTGCCGGATCGCAGTTGGATCTTGCGCTGGGGCTTCGATAAAACCTTTGACAAGTTCGGGGTGCAATTGCGCGCCCTGCGTGACTATCTGATGCCTGTTTGGCAAGGTTTACCCGAGTCAGCAGCCTGGCTCTTTGGGGCCAACGAGCGCAAGAATATCGTCTCCGACCTTGGGGCTTGGCTGGCGCTGATTGGCATGATCGGGGCGCTGCGCTTCCGGCGGCGTTTGATCAGTCTGCTGGCCCTGACCTATGCGCCCTACATGATCTTTATGCTTACCTACTGGCGCACCGACGAAGAACGTTATTGGGTGATGCTGATCCCCTGGCTGGCCCTGCTGGCGGCCTGGACGATCTGGGCCGGTTATGATCGGCTGGCCAGCATTGGCGATCGGCGCTGGGCACCCCTGGGCCTGATCTTGGCAGCTACCGCGATCATCCTGGTGGTGGGCTTTTCGCGGCCCGACATTGGGCGCAAGGTGCGCGATGAGCCAACCATCTGGCAACCTGACCTGATCGCTTACGACTGGCTTGAAGCCAATACCACCCCAGGGGCGGTGATGATGACCCGCATCCCCTGGCAACTGCACTGGCATACCGAGCGCCCTTCCGTGATGATTCCCAATACCGGCGACCGCGATCTGTTGCTGACGATTGCCCGCCACTATGATGCCCAGTATCTGGTACTCGAAAATCAGCAACGGGTCAAGGGCGAAGCCGGTCGCCTGCTGGCCCCTTTGATGGATCACAGCAACCAGGTTGGTCAGGTGATTGACGGCTTCGAACTGATTTATGCCAGCCCTACCGACGATTTCCGGGCCTTTATCTATCGTATCCCCGAGGGCCCCTGATGCGTATCTTGATGCTGGCTTCGTCGTTTCCTAAATGGCCCGGCGAAACGACTGCACCCTTTATGGAGGAGATTGCCGCCGGGGTGGCGGCCCAGGGGCACGCGGTGACGCTGTTGCTGCCCCACCATCCCGAGTTGCGGCGCGCCCCCGAGGAGCGCGGGGTGCAGTTGCGTTCGTTTCGCTATGCGCCCCATGCTAGTCTGAATGTCTGGGGCTATGCCCAGGCGTTGCTGAGTGATACGCAGTTGAAGCGCCGGGCCCTCGCGGCTGCCCCGTTTGCGCTCAGTGCGAGCATGGTCGCCGTCATGCGTGAATTGGTCTTGGCCCAGGTCACCGGCCAGCCCTATGATGTTGTCCAGGCCCATTGGGTCTTGCCCAACGGGCCACCGGCCGCCCTGCCTGCGGCCCTGGCTGGCGTGCCGTTGGTGGTCAGTCTGCACGGCAGCGATATCTACCTGGCTGAACGTCACTGGGCCATGGCCCTGACTGCTGCGGCGACCTTCCGGGCCGCTGCGGTGGTAACAGCCTGTAGTGGCGATCTGCGCACCCGCGCCGTCGCGCTCGGTGCCCGTGCAGCCACCAGTCAGGTCATTCCCTATGGCGTTGATCTTGACCAGTTCCGCCCCGATCCCAGCGCCCGCGAGGCCGTGCGCACCGAACTTGGTCTGGCCCCCGAGGCCCCGCTGGTGCTGGGTTTGGGTCGGCTCGTCACCAAAAAAGGCTTTGGGGTGCTGCTCGATGCCTGGCCCGCCGTGCGCGCCGCCTGCCCCAACGCTACCCTGGTGATTGGTGGCTATGGCGATTTGCGCTCGACCCTTGAGCAGCAGGCCGCGACGTTGGACCTGGGATCGAGTGTGCGTTTCACCGGCCAGCTTGAACGCAGCCGGGCGGCGCGGTTTGTGGCGGCGGCGGATGTCTTTGCCCTGCCAATTGTGCGTGATGGGGTGGACGGTCTTCCCAACGCCTTGCTCGAAGCCATGGGTGCCGGGCGGGCGATTGTGGCCTCGCGGGTGGCTGGAGTGCCCGATGTGCTTGACGACGGGGTGCATGGCCTGATCGTGCCCGAACGCCAGCCCGCGCCCCTGGCGACCGCCCTGATCCACCTGCTGCACAACCCCGCGTTCGCCAACCAACTCGGGGCCGCCGCCCGTGCCCGCGTCGAACGCGAACTGACCTGGGGCCATACGGCGGTGCGTTACGAGGCTGCGTTGGCTGCCGCTTGTTCACGGGGGGCATGATCGTGGGTTGGTTGCGTCATATGCGGCATTTGGCAGCCCTTTTCCCCCCCACCCCCCCGGCCCCCCTCCCCCTCAAGGGGGGAGGGGGGGGACGTGCCAAAAAGCGCATCTTGCTAGGGTGTGGCTCCCCTCCCCCCCAGGGGGGGAGGGGGGGCACGGGGTCGCCGACGAAACCTCCTTTCTCTGAAAGCCTGGATGAAGAGGGGCTTCTAGCGCATCACAACGGCCCAAAACCTGTTCGCGGCCCAGACGTTCTGTCCGCCCTTGGACTCAAGGGGGCGCGGGGCACGGGGTCGCCGACAAAAAACGCGCGATCTGAAAGGCGCTCCTATCCCCAAGTCGCAACCTGGCTCCCCCTGCTTGTGCCGCTCATGCTTTTTTTAGGGGCCCTAGGTCTGCGCATCTATCGCCTTGATGCCCAGAGCCTCTGGTTGGATGAGGGCAGCAGTTGGGCCTTGAGCCAGGCCCCCTGGAGTGTGCTGCTCCTCGATCTGTTGCGCCCGAGTGCGGCTTATCCGCTGTACCATGTGCTGCTGAAAGCCTGGATGGGGCTGTTTGGAGCCAGCGAAGCAATGCTGCGTTTGCCCTCGGCTCTCGCCGGAGCCTTCGCCGTTCCGGTGATCTACCTGACTGCCATCGAACTGCAACGCCTCCGTTCCCTGCCTTCATCCTTCATCCATCATCCCTCAAAAAGTGCTCAGCCCCCAGCCCTCAGCCCTCAGCCCTCAGTCCTCAGAAGGCGCTCAGCCCTCAGCCCTCAGTCCTCAGAAGGCGCTCAGCCCTCAGCCCTCAGCCCTCAGCCCTCAGCCCTCAAAAAGCCCTCATCCTTCATCCTTCATCCTTCATCCTTTAGCTGGCCCGGTCTGGCAGCGGCGCTGCTGGTTGCCGTCTCGCCCTATGCGATCTGGTACAGCCAAGAGGCCAAAGTCTACAGTTTGTTGTTGCTCAGTTCGGCGTTGCTGGTCTGGGCGGTCGCCCGCGTGGCCCGCACTCTGGCCTGGCGCGACTGGCTGCTGCTGGCTGCCCTGGCGCTCCTCAGCCTGTTCATCCATCGTCTGAGCGCCCTGTTGCTGGTTGGGGCGGCTTTTCTGTTGACCGCTCGCCTGATTATGGCCCACCCGCGCCGCCCCTGGTGGGCTATGGCCGTGCCGAGTTTGCTGGCCTTGGGTCTGGTGGCTGCGATGGTCAATGGCTTGGGCGGTGAACAGGCTGCCGGACGGGCTGCCGCTGGTGCGGCGATTCCTGCTGGCCCTGGTCTGGCCCTGGGCTTGACCTTCGTGCGCTTTAGTCTGGATCGTTGGCCCGGCGATCTGCCGATCTGGTGGCTGCTGCCCTGGTTGGGCCTGACGGCCTGGGGCTTGCTGGCCCTGTTGCGTGACCTGCGCCAACCCGTCACTCGGCTCGCTGCCGCCTTGCTACTGACCATGCTGATGGTGCCGTTGTTGCTCTTTTTGGCCCAACTGCACTTCACCCAGCTCTACGAGGCCCGTTACCTCACGGTGATCTTCCCGCTCTGGGCGCTCTGGCTGACCTATCCGCTGGCCCGTTGGCAGGGCGGGGAATGGGGGATTGCTGGCGACCCGTCGGCCCCCCTCCCCCCCGGCCCCCATCCCCCTCGGGGGGGGCGGGGGGAGCAGCGCCAACAAGCGCATGCTGCTGCGGTGCGGCTCCCCTCCCCCCCTGAGGGGGAGCAGCGCCAACAAGCGCATGCTGCTGCGATGCGGCTCCCCTCCCCCCCTGAGGGGGAGGGGCTGGGGGAGGGGGGCACGGGGTCGCCAACGCAAGACGCTATTCCTCAAGGGGGGCAGGGGCAGTTATCGGCTATCGGCTATCGGCTATCGGCTATCAGCTATGGCTCGCTGTTCGTCCTCGCCCTCACCACGAGCCTATTGGCCTTGTGGCAACCGGTCTTTGGCCTTTTTTCGGGCGACCCGGTCAAAGAGCAGTACCGCGAAATGGTGGCCGAACTGGCGGCCCGGGTGCATCCCGACGATGCGATTGTGATCCACCCGGCCTATCTGCAACCGCTCTATGCCTATTACATGGCCCGTTTTAGTACCGACCCGGCCCCCGAGCCGCTGTTGTTTACGGATTTTTGGCAGGGCGAAACCAGCTACGGTCAGCGCGAGTGGGATATCGAGCGGCGGGCGCGGCTGGCCGGTTTCACGCGTAGCTTTTTGCTGATCGCCCCCGATCACGCCCGCACGGTTGATCGCCCGCTGCCCGGCGATGAGTATGGACTCGTCGGCAATTTCTGGCGCTTCAGTCGTGAACAGGGAACCTGGCCCTGCGGGATCTGGCGTGCTAATGGGGCGCACCTGCTCTGTCAACAAGCCCCCGAAGCCTATACGACCGGGGCCATTCAGACTCCGGCAACGCCGCTGACGGTAACCTTTGGGCCGCAGATCCAACTCCTTGGGGTGACGATGAAGGCGACGACCCCCGCCGGGCCAGGCCTCTACCGCGCTGGGGGCAACCTGCCGCTCAGCCTGTTCTGGGATGTGCTTACGCCCGTAGCCAACGACTACAGCCTCTTTTTGCATCTGTGCCAGGATTGCACCATGCCGCCGCTGGCGAGTGAGGACGGCCCGCCGCTTGAGGGCTACCTGCCGACGAGTAGTTGGCTCCCCGGCAAACCGGCCCGCGACGACCGAGCCATTGCCCTGCCCCGCGACCTGCCGCCGGGCCAGTATACCCTGTTGCTTGGCCTGTATGACCCGAACGACCCGACCCCCGCCGGGCGCTTGACGATTACCGGGGGCACCACCCTGGGCAATGATCGTCTGGTCTTGGGGACCGTCGAGATTATTGCGCCGTGAGGGATGCGTGAAGGCCAACCAGGTTCAGTTTGACTCGCGCCAAGCCGCCAAGCCGCCAAGCTTTTTTCAACACTGGCCGCTCCTGTTCGCGCTGATCATCGGGGCGGCGCTGCGTCTGGCGCTCTGGGATAACCTACCGCGCCTGGGCTTGATCTCCGATGAGGCCGAGTACCTGGCGTCGGCGGATTGGCTCGCCAACGGGCGCGGCTTCGCCTGGCACACCCAATACCTCTGGACCCGCGCGCCGCTCTATCCCTTGTTTATTGCGGGCCACTTTGCGCTGTTTGGACGCGATCTGGCCCCGGTGTTTCTCAGCCAGAGCCTGCTGAGCCTGCTGAGTGTGGCCCTGACGTATGTTTTGGCCCGTCATGTCAGCGCCGATCAACCGAGGCTGCGTGCCGCCCCGGGCCTGGCCGCCCTGTTTACGGCGATCTACCTGCCCCTGGCGAGCTACGCCCAACTTTTGCTGAGCGAGACCCTGTTCATCACGTTGTTGCTAGCCTTTTTCGTAAGCCTGAGCCTGGAGCGCTCCGATCAGCGTTGGCCCTGGCCGCTTGTCCTAGCCGGGGGCTTGCTGGGCCTGGCAACCCTGACCCGCGGCCTCACGCTCGGCTTTTTGCCCTTGATCGTACTTTGGTTGATCATCCGCACGCGCCAGCAGCATGCGCGGAACTGGCTGCGACCCGCCGCGCTGCGTCTGGCCGCACTGGGTCTGGCGTTTGGTCTGGTGGTCGCGCCCTGGTCACTCTACGCCAGTCGGGCCTACGGGGGCCGCATTATCGTAGATACCACCGGAGCCTTCAACCTGGCGTTGGGGACCCGTACCGCCTACGATGGCGGGCGCAGCGACGAACCAACCCGGAACTTTGTGCTGGCCCTGTTGCTGCCCGGCCTCAGTCTGGCCGAACGCGAAGCCTTATTAAGCGAACGACGCGGCCCCGATGGCAGCCTGCAACGCGGCGCGGCCTGTCTCTTTGCGGCGGGCGACCCCCAGTTGCGTGCCGCGCTCGAACGCGCCCCCGCCCTCAGTCAAGGCGAACGCCAGACCCTGCTCAGCGCCGAGGCCCGTTGTCTCTTGTTGGCCAGTCCAAGCGCCTTTGTCACCAAAAGCCTGATCGAACTGATTGATCTGTTCAAGATCAACTATACCGGCGACGAACGCCTCAGCAAAGGCTTCACCCTGGGGCGCTTGCCGCCATGGTACAGCCTGGCCCTCTTTGGTCTCGACGATACGCTGTATGTGTTTGCGCTGCCGCTGGCGGTGCTGGGTTGGGTGGTGTTGCGGACGGTGCAGGCCAATAGCTGGCAGATTGGCTCGCGCAAAGCCGCAAAGCCGCAAAGCCTAAGGCAGGAGGCTACCACGTCGGTGCTGCACGACAATACCATTCGTCGTGTGTCTACATCTGCAATCAGCAACTCTTTGCTCACCCTGATCGGCCTGTGGCTGCTTTTCAATCTCGCGGTGGCCCCGCTACTGTTTGCGATCAACCGTTTTCGCGTGCCGCTCTTGCCCTTCGCCTTTATTCTAGCGGGCGTCGCCCTCGCCGGTCTGCCGTTGCTGCGACCAGTCTTGCGTTCCTGGTACGGGCGGCTCGGGGCAACCCTGGCGCTGCTGCTCTGGTTAGTTGCCGCCGCCCCCTACGCCTACCTCGAACCGCGCGCCCCCGGGGCCGATGCGCGCTGGTCCTCCTACCTGGGGCCGTATCCGTCGAGTTTGGCGAATACCCGTTTGGCCCTCGCCGCTCGACCGGGCTACCTGCGTGAACAGGAACTTGGGGCGGCACTCGGGGCAGGCGATGCCGCAACCGCCAGTCGCATCCTGGCCGATCCGATCCTGCCCAGTTACGCCGCTGCGATCGGCCTGCCCTTGCTCGATAGCCTCGAAGGTCGTCCCGCCGAGGGCCTCGAACGGTTGGCAACCCAGCCCATGCGCCCGCTTGAGGATTGGCAGACGGCGGTGGTCGCGGGTGAACTGTTCCGCCAGATGGGCGATCTCCCCGCTGCCCGGCGTGAACTCGGGCCAACCCTGGTAGATAGTGTCAACCCGGTGACCTGGAGTTGGGATTGGTTGTTTCCGCCCCAGCTGCCGGGTGATCGGATCGAACTGGCTGAAGATAACGACCTGGGTTACATCCGGGGCTTCTATCTGGGCCGTTATGATCCCGACCTGGCGGCCACTACCCGCTGGGCTACGGGCAACGCCGCCTTGCGCTTCCCGGCTGCCGCCACGGGTGCCCCGCAAACCCTGTGCCTGGCCCTCAGTGGGCTGGGTTGGCCCGAGGATCTGAAGTTGCCTGTGGTTGACGTAACTCTGGACGATCTGACCTTAGCCTCGATCCCGTTAACCCGTACCCTGGCCGCGCACTGTGTTGCGCTGCCACCCCAGCCCGTCGGCAGCACCGTGCTGATCCAGTTCACGACCACCAGTTTTGTGCCCGACGCCCTCGACCTGATCGCCCAACAGGGGCCGCAGGTCGGCCAGTTACGCTTGCTCGGCTTTCAATTGGCCTGGGCCGAAGTGCGCTAGCCTGGAAATGATCGCTTGATGCCCAAACCATCGCCAACCCTGCTGCTGCTTGTGATGCTCACCCTGTTGGGGTTGGGTTTGCGTCTGCTGGTCTGGCAATGGCGCGAGTTTCAGCCCCTGGGTGGGGACGAGCAGGAGTATCTGGCGGTGGCGTTGACGCTGCTGCGCGACCGTCAGTATACCGAACTGCTCTTTATGCGCCCGCCGCTCTACCCGATCTTTCTGGCTGGCAGCATTGTGCTGGTCGATTCGCTCGTGCAACAGTTGCGGCTGGTGCAGGTGTTGATCAGTACCGCCACCATTCCCCTGGTCTATCTGCTGGCCCACGAAGTCGCCCTGAGCCAACGGGTGGCTCGTCCGCGCCTGGTGGGCCTGGTGGCCGCAGGGCTTGCCGCCGCCAACTACACCCTGGCCGCCAATGCCAACGAACTGCTCAGCGAAACCCTGTTCCTCTTTGGCTTATGCGCCGTGTTCTGGTTGCTCCTGCGCGCCGGGCGGCTCCAGTCCTGGCTGGTGGCAGGCTTGGCGGGCCTGAGCCTGGGGGCCTTGGCCCTGGTGCGCTCGGTCGCGCTGCCCCTGCTCCCGCTGGGCCTGCTCTGGCTTGTTCTGGTTGGGTGGTACCAAACCAAACAGGCCGGAGGCAGGTCATGGCAAACCTACCTCCGGCCTGGGCTAAGTTTTGTTCTGGCCGCCCTGCTCGTGATCCTGCCCTGGACGGCGCGCAACTATCTGAGCTATGGCGGTCTGATTTTGATTGATACCACCGGGGCCGAAAACCTCTGGCTCGACAATGATCCCGCCGGGCGCGAGGCGGTCAAGGCCCAGTTGTTTGCCTTGGGCGATGATCGGCTGGCCCGCCAGCAACTCGCCTCGCAGCAGGGCAGTGCGGTCATTCTGGCTGATCCGGCCCGTTTCGCCAACAAAGCCTGGGGCGAACTGATCAAACTGTTTGCCCTGGAATACAGCGACGATATGCTCGCCCGTCCGGCGATCTGGGTCAGCCCCGGCGAGATCGCGGCCCGCCTGCTGCTCGGGGATGCGCTCTGGCTGCTGCTCGTGCTGGTCGGCAGTTATCGTCTAGTGCTGGCCCTGTTGACGCCGCCCGCGACCCCTCGTTCCTATACGCGCTTCGGATCCTCACCCCGCCCCTACGCGGCTGCCCCGCTCTCGCAGGAGGAGCGGGGCGGACAGAGCATTTGGGCTTCGTACGGGTTTACGGCGTTGCAATGCGCTGGAAGCTCTCTCCCCCTGTCCTCCTCTCCCACTGTTGGGAGAGGGGGGACTTCGAGGCGAGGCTGTGCCGTTCTGATGCCATCCGACGCGTCTGGCGCACGCATTTTCTGTCCGCCCGTAAACCCTGCAACGGGAGGGGGCCGGAAGGGGTTGCCAACCAAAAACACGCTAACTGAAGGCGAACCCCGGGGAGGCAGCGGGAAAAGGGCGATTACGGCGTGGCCTGGCCTGGTATGGGCCTGGTTGCAAGCCCCAACCTGGATCTTTGCGGCCTGGTGTGGCTACATCGCCCTGACCGCCATGATCTTCCATGTCGAACTGCGCTACCGCCTACCGCTTTACCCGGTCTTGCTGAGCTATGCGGCGCTGGCGCTGGTGGATCTGGCCCGCACCCAACCCGTTGCGACCCGGCCCGGTGGGCGCACCCGGGCGCTCCGACTGCCCCACCTGGTGGCCAGCCTCGTCAGTCTGGCTCTGCTCGGCCTGACCTTATTGCACGCCAACTACCCAGCCCTGGCCTGGCAACTCGGGCCAAAACACTGGCACCTGGCCCAGGCCGAGGCTGCGCTGGCGCGGGGTGATCTAGCCGGGGCCGAACAGGCGGCAGCCGCAGCACTGGCCCGCGATCAACGCTCGGCGCTGGCCCGGATTGCGTTGGCCCAGGTTGCAGTGCGCAGCGGCGATCCCACCACGGCGCTGGCTCTGCTCGATACAGCCGTGCGCACGATTCGTGACCATCCCCAGGCCCATGTGCTGCGGGGCGATCTGCGGCGTAGCCTTGGCGATCAGGCCGGGGCACGCACCGATCTGGCCTACGAAACAGCCTCGCGCCAGGATCTGCAAACCTGGCTCGGGCAACGTTTGATCACCCCGCTCCCGACCCGCCTGCCCCTCGGTGATGGGCTTGATCTGGGGTTTGGGCAGGGTCTGCATGGGCTGGCGCTCACCGATGACGGCTTTCGCTGGACGACAGGGCATGCCAGGGTGCGGCTCTTGGCTCCGGCGGGCAGCGCCCAGATCCACTTGCATGTGGCCTCGGGGCGACCAGCGGGCAGTCCAGCGGTGCCAGTAACGATAAAGGCCAACGGGCAGGTGCTTGGCACCCTACCCGTTGGCCCAGCTTGGCAAACGATCACCCTCCCGCTCAACCTCGCTGCGGGCAAACTCGTGCTCGAACTGACCAGCCCCACCTTTCGCCCGCGTGAGTTCGATCCTGCCAGCCCGGACGGACGACGACTCGGCGTGAAATTGGCCTGGGTTGCGTTAGACGGGCTACCGTAATACCAATTACGTAGTAGCGCATAAGTCACGCTGTGGCACCCCACGCCGGAGGGCTGATGGTTATTAAGAATTAAATCCGGTAGACCCGCTGCCGTGGGCGTAAACGCCTCGGCTATGGCAAGCGAAGGCCGCCGTCGCGGCCTATACCGAACTTAATTCTTAAAGTCCATAAGCCCTCGGCTACTGGGTACGAAGGCCATCTGCGTGGCCTCTTCAGCCCGCGCAGGCGGGCGTTGCAAACGTAGCCGGGGCCTTTTAGGCCCCCGGCGGGCGGATGCGGTGACAGCGTTACTTATGCGGCATCTTCAAGGGTAATTGGTACTAATCAGCGGTCACAATTGGATGGGCCAATGGGCCATAGGCGGCCCCATTGATCGTATGGTTGTGGGCGGGATAATTGCCAGTCGGATCGTATTCGGGCACCAGGCTTTGCATCACCCGCAGCAGATCGGCCTCGTCCTGGTGTTGTACCCCATTGGCAAGTCGCACCAGCGCTGGATTCAGCTTTGCAGGCACGCAGCCACTCGCCTCGGCCGCTACAAAAATTTTGGCGTGGCTCGTCGCTTGATAGTGTTCCCCCGCCGCGAACAACTCCTCGAAGAGCTTTTCGCCGGGACGCATGCCGGTATAGACAATATCAATATCGCGGCCCTCTTCCAGCCCCGAAAGGCGGATCATATCGTGCGCCAGGTCTACTACCTTGACCGGCTTGCCCATTTCGAGCATAAAAATCTCGCCTTGTTTGCCCAAGACCGCCGCCTGCAGCACCAACTGCACTGCTTCGGGGATGGTCATAAAATAGCGCTGCATCTCGGGGTGGGTCACTGTGACCGGGCCACCTTCGGCAATCTGGCGCTTAAAACTCAGCACGACACTGCCCCGGCTACCCAAAACATTGCCAAAACGCACGGCCACAAAGGGTCGCCCCGTCCGCGCGGCGGCTTGCAGCACCAGCATCTCGGCGATCCGTTTGGTCACGCCCATTACGCTGGTAGGATTGACCGCCTTGTCCGACGAGATCATCACAAAGTGTTCGACGCCACTGGTCACGGCGGCTTCGAGCAGGTTATGCGTGCCGAGGACGTTATTGCTGATTGCTTCGGCTAGATTGGATTCCATCAGCGGGACATGCTTATGGGCCGCCGCGTGAAAGATCAGGTTCGGCCGGTGGCGGGCCAGGAGGGTCGGAATGCGCACGGGATCGCGAATATCGGCGATCAAGGCCCGCATGGGCGGCAGCGGCTTGCCCCCCGCATTCATGCGCAGGCTCTGCATGACCTCGAAGATACTGTTTTCGCCGTGGCCCAGAATGAACAACTCTTCGGGGTCGCAACGCAACACCTGGCGACAGATCTCGCTCCCGATGGAGCCACCGCCGCCTGTCACGAGCACGCGCCGCCTATGCACCAAGCCATGCACCGCCGCAATATCGGTCTGAACTGGCTCACGCCGTAACAGGTCAGTGATTTCGATCTTGCGCAACTGGCTCACACTCAGTCGCCCATCAATCAGTTCACTCAGCCCAGGCATGGTCGTGGTCTGCACCCCGGCCTGCTGACAGATCTGCAAGATCTCGCGGATCACCTTGCCGGGTACGGTGGGTATCGCAATGATCACCTGGCGAATGCGATGCTTGCGCACCAGGGCCGGGATGTCCTCGCGACTGCCGAGGACGGGTTGGCCATGGATGATCGTGCCCTGTTTGCGCGGGTTATCATCAAGCAGCCCCACCACGCGCATGCGTTGTTGCGGCTGACTGATCAGTTCGCGCACGACCATGGCCCCCGCATCGCCGGCCCCCATCACCAGCACCGGCAATCGTTCGTCGCGCTGCGGGCGCGGGCGTTTGCGCAGCGTGCCGATACGCAAGGCCAGCCGGGGCGCACTGACCGCACCGAGCAAGAGCGGCAGGGCGATCAGGGGAATCGAGCGCGGAATGCTCATGCTTGGCCAGTTGCGATTGGCGATAAAGGCAATACTGCCCAGGATGACCACACCTAGCGTCACCGTCCGCGTCAACGAGAGCAACTCCTCGATCGAGGCGTAGCGCCAATAGTGTTGATAGGCCTGGTTCAGATAGAGCAGCAACGGGATGATCACAACCGCCACCCCGACCATCAACAACATACCGCGCAGATGTTCAGCGAAGATGAAGCGATCCAGGCGGAGGGCAAAACTCAGGTAGATCGCCAACGGGATCGTTAGCAGATCAATAAATAACAGATGTCGGTTTCGCATCCGATGCATCGAAAACCTCCTGACAGTGTGGGCAAGAGCAGAGAAGAACGTGGGAGTCACACGCGAGGAGTAAGGCGGGGTTTAGGCGAAGAGGGCCTGCAACGTACGCAGGATGAGGCGGAGATCGCTGAACAGGGTGCGTCGTTCGAGATAGGCCAGGTCGAGGGCCAACTTGGCGGGCATGACCGTCTCGCGGTAATACTGTTCCCAATCGTTGCCGGCCAGCAAGCGTTCTTCGTGGCGGTAGTGCAAGGAAGCGGCGCTGGTAATGCCGGGGCGGACAGTCAAAACGCGGCGCTGTTCAGCCGTATACAGGGCCACATACCGAGGATCTTCGGGACGCGGGCCGACCAGACTCATCTCGCCGCGCAGCACATTGAGCAGCTGCGGCAACTCGTCGAGCTTGGTGCGACGGAGCCAGCGCCCAAGCGGGGTGATCCGCCGGTCGCCGCTGGCGGTAATCCCAGGGCCAAAGCGGGCCGCATCCACCACCATGGTACGAAACTTGAACAGCCGAAAAGTCTGCCCGTGACGACCGACCCGCACGGCCTGGTACAAAATCGGCCCGCGGTCACTCATGCGAATCGCACAGGCGAGGACAAGCAAGATTGGGGCCAAGCCAAGCAGCCCCAGCCCTGCACCAAGCAGATCAAGCCCGCGCCGAGCCACCGCATCGAGCCTGCGCAGCATCATTGGGCAAACTCCTCGATCACCGCGAGGACGGCAGCGATCACGTCGTCCACCTCGGCATCAGTGAGCTTCGAATAGAGCGGGAGCGACACTTCGCGCAGAAACTCGTGATAGGCCACCGGGAAATCCTCGGGTTGGTAGCCATACCGGTCACGGTAGTAGGGATGCAGGTGCAACGGGATAAAATGGACACTGGTCCCGATATTGCGAGCTTTCAGTGCGCTGATTACCCCGGCCCGATCAACCCGCAACTGCTCAAGGTTCAGGCGCAGCGTATAGAGATGCCAGGCGTGGGTATGGGCGGGGTCATCAGCCGGAAGCTGCAACTCAGGCCGTTGGGCAAAGGCCGCGTGGTAGCGTTGGGCGATGGCGGCCCGGCGCTGGCGCATGCGCTCGGCTTTCCGTAATTGCACCAGGCCCATAGCTGCGGCAATATCAGTGAGATTATACTTGAAACCAGGAGCGATAATTTCATAATACCACGATCCTTCGGCGGTATAACGCTTCCAGGCATCGCGGCTAATCCCGTGGAGGGCCATAATGCGGCAGTGATCGGCCCAGGCGGGATTATCGGTACAGATCATGCCGCCCTCGCCGGTGGTAATGGTTTTGGTGGCATAGAAGCTAAAGCAGGTCAGATCGGAGCAGGCCCCAATCGGTTTGCCGTGATAGGCAGCCGGAAAGGCGTGGGCGGCATCTTCGATCACGCGCAGATCATGGGCCCGGGCCAGCTGCTGGATCGCATCCAGATCGGCGGGCAAGCCTGCAATATGCACCGGAATGATCGCCTTGGTGCGGTTGGTCACGGCGCTCGCCAGACGGCTCGGATCAAGATTCAATGTCACCGGATCAATATCCACGAGCACCGGGCGGGCATCAAAATAGCGGATCACCTCGGCGGTGGCGGCAAAGGTATACGGCGTGGTAATGACCTCATCGCCAGCTTGCAGGCCAATCGCATCAAGGGCGAGATGGAGGGCGGCGGTACACGAATTGACCGCGACCGCATACTGCGCCCCGACCGCCTCGGCAAAGGCGGCCTCGAAGGCGCGCACCTGCGGCCCCGTCGTGACCCACCCAGAGCGCAGGGCTGCCGTGACGGCCTCGATCTCCTCCTCGTCCAGGTCTGGGAGCGCAAAGGGCAAAAAGGTGCTACGCGGTGCCATCACAAGCCTGATCCTCTCATGCGCAGACCCCGGTTGAAGCGGGGGAGTGTGCTATGCAATACAAACGAAACGCCGGCTTGCCCTTTGCAGGGAGCACGGCGCACTGTCATTGGACTGTCATATATGTGTTTTGGTGGGAATGGGGGGGCGCGCTGCGGGTTGTTAATGGGGCAAGCCCCTATACCCCATATTTCTACGTTTTTTCGTGGGGGCCTGCCCCCACACCCTCGCGTTTGTTAAAATCAGTTCTTTTTCGTGGGGGCCAGCCCCCACACCCCGCGTTTGTTAAAATCAGTTCTTTTTCGTGGGGCCCAGCCCCCACACCTGATATAGCTACTTATAAATTACGATCTTTTTTCGTGGGGGCCAGCCCCCACACCCCATATTTCTACCTTTTTTGTGGGGGTTGACCCCACGAACTTTAGACAGCCCGATGCGCTTCGGCATAGATGCGGAGCGCCGCATGCATGCGTTGCTCATAATCATCGCCCTGAGCTTTAAACCACGCCAGGATCTCAGGATCAACATGCATGGTCACTACAACCCGCTGATCGGGCAAACGTACTACCGCACGCTTGAAAAATTTGTCGGTGAGGGGTGGAATATCTGAAGTGTCAATTTCATCATCTTGCATAGCATCAACTCTTGCCCAATCAGTTTCCAAAGGTTTGTTGATAGATGTTTCGCTCATGGCTTAACGCCTTTCTTAAGGAAATAACCCGAATCGTTTGTTGATCAGGCTCAGTATAGATGATCACGACAATCCGCCCACGAAGCCTACCGATCCCGATCCAGCGATCTTCGCCGTAGTCATCCCGCTCATCAAGATCAATGAGCATCGGAGCCTCAAAGACTTCATGGGCACTTGCAAAACTGAGACCATGCTTGCGAAGGTTCGCTTGATGCTTTTGTTCGTCCCATATGAAGCGTAGCGCGTTGCTCATTGCTCGTCAATAGTTTGTGGGAATGAGTTGTGGTGGGCGAAGCGTTCAATCCATCCATCGCAGCCAAGCCATATCACCCGCGTCAAGCCACCGACCGTCAGGCATAAGGCATGACCTGCGAGGCGAACAGGCTGGCACTGGGCTTAAATTGGGGGTTCGAAGGGGGCGCTGCCCCCTCGCGGGGGTGTGGGGGCTGGCCCCCACGAAAGCAGATCGTCAGTAATAGTAGAAGTATGAGGTACAGGGGCCGACCCCAAAAAAGATTTAATAGCAAAACTACCGCCCCTACCTCAACCGCAACACCCCTACCTCATGCGTCCGCAGCAACGGCACCCCCGCCAACGGC
>JBLWKA010000027.1:14360-47599 GCA_048381555.1 Oscillochloridaceae bacterium umkhey_bin13 | reverse complement strand
CGCATCCCGCCCCCCCTGGTGGGGGTGGGGGTGGGGGAGGGGGGGCGGAAGGGTCGCCAACCAAAACCCTATACCTGAAAGCCCCCCTGTCCCCCTGAGGGAGAGGGGGGACTTCGATGCGAGGCTGTGCCATTGAACATCCCACATTCATGTCATTCCGAGCGGAGCACAGCGCCCTCCATGGTCATTCCGAACGGAGCCACAGGGCAGTGAGGAATCCCGGCGGGGATGCGGCTCACGCCGGGACCCTTCGCTGGCGCTCAGGGTGACAATGGGATGCTGCGCAACCACGTTGGTTTCTTTCGCCACCACTGGCCTGTGGGCCATTGGTGCTGGCTTGCAGCGCAATCCAAAATCCAAAATCTAAAACCCAAAATCGAAGGCTTAACGCGCAACCAGCGGCAAATACAGCTGTTGCGGCGCATTGATCCTCAGCTTGGTGAGTGGATCGCCCAAAAGTGCGTAACTCAGAATAACGTCACGCGGGCCGCCCCCGGCAACCACGGCAGCATAGCCAGCCATGGTCAGCGTGCCAAGTTCGGCATGGCCGCCATAGGTTTGCCAGAGCGCATCGAAGAAGCCACGTTGCAGATGCTGATGGCCGTGAGCCACCCCAAAGCCAGTCGGCCCCCAAACCGCCACCGCCCCACCCGGAGCCAGCACCAGCCGCTCATCAATCGTGGTGCCACTGATCGCCGGGGTCTGAAAGGCACTGCTCAGGCAGGTCATCGTTAAGACCACCGCCAGCCGCTCGTGGTTGGGCAACTGATCCGGTTCATACAGATCGAAGAGCGAGCCACGTTCAGGATCTTGTTCGGTACGGGCCCATTGCCAAGAATGGCTATGGCCATGATAGACCAGCACCGCCGTCCCGTCAGCAAAGGCGGCCCGCAACTGGTTGTTGGCAGCCACCGCCGAAGCAGGCCCACGCGCCCCGCTTGGATCATAGTAGATCCGTTGCACCCGCACCCCAGATGGTTGAAGCTCGGCAGCGGCTTCGGCGGCCAGGGCAAAATCACCTGCGGTATCGGGCTCTTCAGCGAGCAGGGTGAGCCTAGCCCGCCGGGGTTCATTGGCTGGGGTCGCATCGTAGGCGATCAACTTGTTGACCAGGACGGTCAATTCAGGGCCGTTTTTTACTGGAAGGCGGCCCACCGCTAGATCAGGCAGGATCTGACTGGTGGGATCAGCTTCAGTCAGACGGGCATAACAACCCTCGCAGGCCGTTTCGCCTAACCAGGGATCAATGGGGGCCAGGTAGGGCGGGATCAGGTTGCGGTTGTTTGGGCCACGCTGGGTCCAATCGTGGGGATCAACACTGCCATCGCCGACCAGCACCGCTGCCCGCAAACCCTGCGGCCAGGTTGCGACTGCATAGCGTAAAAAGGCCCGGATCGCCTCGGGGGCGACCTGCCCATGGCTCCATCCCGCATAGATCGCCTCAACCTCGATGGCGGTAACCGCGTGTCCCTGGCGCATCCGATGGGCCAACAGTGGCTCAAGCGCGGGGCGCAACGCAGCGGGTACGATATACACAACGTCGGCCTGACGTGGCGTAGCCAGATCCATTCCAGCCCAACCCCTGATCGTCGGCTGGTGCAGCGTCCCCGGCCCTGCCACCAGATAGTCACGGGCCAGTGGGCCGTCCTCGAAACTGAAGAAGGTCTGGTTACTGGGTTGGGATATGAGCCTCACCGGCTGGCTTGGTTCACTCAGATCATACAGGCGCACCTCGGCGGGTGGATTGCTGAATTGGTAGCGCCAATGTCCGGCGACCCCACTGAAGAACGCGCCCCGGCCGGCAAGATCTAAGCGCACGGGACGTTCCCAGGTCACCCGGTCGAGCAAAACAACGGCTGCGCCACTCAGCACGCGGGCCGCAAGCCGCAACTCGTTCGCCTGACTATCTAGGCTGACGCGGCTTTGGTGCAGGGACAACTCGGCCCATTGCAGCGTCGTGCTTGCATGAGCCAGACTAACTTCCAGCGCCACCGGCCCACCCGCCACCAGTTGCCCAGTGACGGTCAGCGTGATTGTGCCCGGGGTCGGGGGCAAGTTAGTCGTCAACGTCAGCGTATGGTTGGCAGTGATACTCGTCGTCGGGCGCAACTCGGCGGCGAACCAGCGGTCACCATCAGGGCCGGGGCGGCGCGAGTCGTAACGCACAGGTTGGTAGAGCAAGCCTCGCTCGATCGCCGTCTCACGCAGTGGTGCGGCAGCAGGTGCCACATTGCGTTGGGCCATGCGCGGGCCAGGTTGTGACTCTACCGTGAGCCAGTAGCGGTCAAGTTGGTTCCAACGGTCACCCGGCGGCGGCGCATAGAAGCGCAGCGTATCAGCAGGATCAAACCGCCCATCGCCGCCGTCGTCCACTTCGAGCGGTACCGCCTGACCGGCCCGGTGCAACCACAACCGGGAAGGGTCAAGCGTCGCAAGATCAAGCCCCGCCAATGCCAACTCGGAGCCAAGCACCTGTTGCAAACCAGCGGTCGCCACCTCAAGCACGAGGGCCGAACGAGCGGCGATCGGGGCAGGCGGGGTCGCAACCATTGCCGGGGTTACCGGCGCGGCAGTGAGCGGACTCGCCAGGAAGGCGAACAGGAGTAAAAGCAGGCGCACCTTATGCCAAATTCTAGAATCTCAACACATATTCCCAGGTATACCAATCACTCACACCTAACGTTTACGCACCACCCTAGCGTCGTTCACTGCGCCGCAGCAACAGCATCCCTGTCCCCAGGATCATCACTGCCAGAGCCAACAGACTCGCCATGGGCCAAGCCTGGGTTGGGGCACCCGTACTCGGGAGTTCAACCGGCACGATTGGGGTTGGGGTTTCGCCACCTTCAGGCGTCGGCGTCAGGGCCGGGTCAGGGGTGGGCGTAGCCGTATCACCCTCGCTGGTTGGGAGCGCCGTCAAGGTCGGCGTCGGGCTTGGACGCTGCTCTTCATCGCTGCCCTCAACCACCGGCGTCACGGTCGGACTAGGCGTGCTGGTTGGTTCAAGGGTTGGTTCCGGGGTTGGTTCCGGCGTTGCCGTGGGTGTTGCGGTGACCGGCGGTGGCGGCGTCGGTTCAGCAATTTCGGTCAGGGCCAACGGTGGTCGTGTTACCCCCTCAGCGGCCGCCACGGGCAGCGCGGCACTGATCAGTACACCAACGGCCAGAGCCACCAACAATCCAAGAAGTGCGCCTGTTTTCATAGGTCTATTCCCAATCTTCGGCCTAGTTCAATCGTTCGCGGCACGCGAACCAGGGCAACTTTAGGTTGCCCTGGTTCGCGTGAACAATGTTAGCGTCGTACCAACGGGATAAAGATCCGCGTCGTTGCATTGAGTTGGGCTCGTGGACTGATCGGGCCATACTCGGTACTGCGCCCGGCGAAGTCAAGCTCTTCGAGCCAGTAGCTGTAGCGCCCGCCCGGCCCGGCCTCGCGATCAAGCCATTGGTAACTTGCCCCGAGGCTTGTCCCACCCTGGGCCCGAATCAGATCCGGGGTAATCCGCACCGCATTGGCCCGCGTGCCATCACTGCTGCGCCACAAATGGAAGCCCAGCGTATCCAACTCGTAGCCGGTGCTCCAGCGCAGCACAACCCCCTGGCTGGTCTGCTCACCGGTGAAACTACTCAGGCTGATTGCGGTCGGATTGATCAACCCGGCCCAGATCGTCAGGTCGCGGTCACCTGGGCTGAGGGTACTAATGCCACTCAGACCAGTGATCGGGTCGGCGTCACTATCACCATCGGGCGGGCCGACCCGGGGGGTCGTAAAGGTGTAGCCCTCGGGCAGTTCGCTAAAGCCTACCCGGTAGCTGCCAGGGATCAAGAAGTCAAAGAGATAGAGGCCCTGGCTGTTGGTCAACTGCGTAATTGGGCGACCAGCCAGATCCCGCACCGGCGTGCCGTCGGCATTCAAGAGGCTGGCCCGAACGCCTACGGCACCCTCTTCACCGGGGCCACGGCGGCCATCACCATCGCGATCAAACCAGACGGTTGTCCCAAGCGCGGCAGGCCGGAACAGTCCGAAGTCTACGGTCATGTTCCCATTGCGGTCATCGCCATCCACGGCCACGTCCGGTTCACCTTCGCTGGTGAGCGTCACAGTACTGCTGCGAATCACGGTGCCTACGGTTGTTCCATTATCGTCATTGTCGCGGTCGGTATCGGGGCTGGGGGCTGGCTCGAAGGGGCCAGTTGCCAACCCATTGACCCCCGTACTGCTGACATAGCCAGCAGGCGGCACAATCTCGACCAGGTAGCGCCCAGGGGTGAGGTTGTCGAAGAGGTACAGGCCGTTCGCGTCGGTCTGGGTGACGGCCAGCGGGGCCGCCGTATCGGGCAGGCCATCGCTATTGGCATCAGCAAAGAGCCGCACCGGCACCCTGAAGATCCCGGCCTCGCCCGAGTCGACCACACCACTGTTGTTCGTATCCCCCCAGACCAGGTTGCCCAGGCGCACCGGCAGGTAGATTCCGGCGTCCCAGGTTGGGTCTTCCTGGTTGGGGCCAAGTGTGATCAGCCGGGTCAGGCCAGTCACAGGATCAGCATCACTATCGGCATCAGGGTCTGTCCCCTGGCCCACCGGACTACGCCGGTAGCCCTCGGGCAGGTCGAAGCGGATCTGGTAGGTCCCGGGAGCCAGGCGCGGGAAGCCATAGAAGCCGTTCACGTCGGTTGTGGTCGTCGCCAGCGTCACGCCACCGCCATCGCGCAGGCTGACCCGCACCCCGGGCACACCCGGTTCGCCTTCATCCTGGATGCCATTGGCGTCCCGATCGAGCCAGACCCGGTTACCCAGGCCCGCGCCGTAGTAGATCCCAGCGTCCCAGGTCAGGTCTACATCGCCGGGTTGCAGCCGAATCACAACCGTACGCCCATTGGCGTCAGCGTCGCTATCATTGGTCCCGCCGCTGCCCTGCGGACTGCGCTGGAAGCCAACCGGCAGATCGAAGAAGACGAAGTAGTCACCACCAATCAGTTGATCGAAGCGGTACTGACCACGCTGGCCGGTCGTGGTGCGAGCCACCTCAACATCATCAGGCGTACCGGGGATGCCGTCAGGGCCGGGCCGGTAGAGGATGACGGGCACACCGGGCACGCCTGGTTCGCCTTGGCCCTGGATACCGTCGGCGTTGCGATCCCACCAGACGAAGTCTCCCAGTGCCGCCGGACGCCAGAAGCCAAAGTCTACGGTCAGGTTGCTATGTGGCGAGGAGTCACCATCGTTGATCGGCTCACCGCCCGATGTCAGCGTGACGAACCCACTGCGCACGATGCGTCCCGTACCGATCCCGTTGTCGTCGTTGTTGACATCATTGTTCGGATCGGCGCTGGTGGCGATATCAGTTGATGAGACGTAGCCTAGCGGGCCGGTCACTCGCACCACATAACTGCCCGGACGCAGGTTGGTGAACAGATACAGCCCATCGGCCCCGGTGGTCTGTGGCCCAACCGGGTTGCCGTCGAAGTCGTTGACCGAGGTGGTGCCATCAGTTGCGAACAGTTCGACGAGCGCATCGGCAAGCGGCGTGTCCATACCGGGATCAAAGATCCCATTGTTCGCGAAGTCCTCGAAGACCAGATCGCCCAGGCTGACCGGGATCAGGAAGCCAAAGTCAAGCGTGGTATTGCCACTCGGGCCATCCTCATCGGCGGGTGGAATTGGTTCGTCATTCACCACCAGCGCGATCGCATTACTCAAGGCGATGCGTTCTCGGCCAACCCCGTTATCGTCATTGTCACGATTGCCATCAGGATTGGGCGTGCTGGCAATATCGGTCGAGGAACGGTAGCCCAGTGGGGCTTCGGCCTGAACCCGGTAACTACCCGGCACCAGGTTGGCGAAGCCATAGATCCCGTCTGCACCAGTGATTATCGGCGCGATCAGATTGCCATCAATGTCACTCGTTACCGGGGTGGTGCCATCAGCCGTAAGCAGGGTCAGGGTCACGCCCGCCAGCGGCTGGTCGCCATCAGCCGGGTTGTAGAAGCCATCGTCGTTCACGTCGAAGAAGGCCAGATTGCCCAGGCTGACCGGTTGGATCAGGCCGAAGTCTACCGTGTAGTTCGCACTCGCATCGGCGGTCGGATCATCCCGGGTCGGGAACGGCAACTCACCCAATGGCTCGTCACCCGCACTCAGCGTGATCGGCAGGCTCCAGACCTGCGTCCCCGTCGCGTCAGTCAAGCCATTGTCGTCGTTATCCACTGCCGGGACGGCATCGGGATCGGGTTGGGTCGCTGCGTCCTCGTAGGGGAAGGGGGCTACGACCGCACCGGTCGAGGAGCGGTAGCCCTCGGGTAGGTCAATCGCCACGAGGTAGCGACCGGGGCTCAGATTGAAGAAGACGTAGTTGCCGTTCGCATCGGTTGTGGTCTGAGCCAGTTCGGTCGCGCCGCTGTCCCCATCAAGCACATCAGGCGCACCATCCTCGTCATCGTCACGGTAGAGCCGCACGGTAACATTGGCCACCCCCGGCTCGCCCGTGTCCACCAAGCCGTTATTGTTCTGGTCAAGCCAGACCAGGTTGCCCACACTCACAATCGGGAACAGCCCGAAGTCCACCGTCAGGTTGCTATTCGCGTCCAGGGTCGCATCGCTGCTATTGGGGTCACGGCTCTCGTTCAGCGGCTCGTCACCCACGCTCAAGGTCACCGTACCCGAGCGGATCACATCCCCTGCGGTCGTCCCGTTGTCGTCGTTGTCAAGATCGGTATCGGGCGACGGAGCCGGTTCGAATGGCGGTGGCAAGGTCAAGCCCGTCGAACTGGCATACCCAGCCGGCGGAACGATCTCGACCACGTAGCCCCCTTCACCCAAGCCCGTGAAGAGGTAGTAGCCCAACGACGCGTCCGGCGCACTCGCGGTCGTGGTCGTCGCAATCACATCCGGCGTGCCATCATTGGTCAGGTCATCAGGCTGACCGTCTGCGTCAAGATCACGGTAGAGTCGCACGGTGATGCCGCCCAGGCCCGGCTCATCAGGCGAGACTAGCCCGTTGTTATCACTATCGAGCCAGACCAGGTTACCCAAACTGAGCGGTTGGTACAAGCCGAAGTCTACGGTCAGGTTGCTATGCTCGTCCAGGGCTGGATCGGCCAGTTCGAGCGGCAGCGCCGGTTCGCCGAGCGGTTCGTCACCCAGGCTGAGGGTTACCAGACCCGAGCGGATCACCGCGCCGCTGGTGGTGCCATTGTCGTCGTTATCGAGATCAGTATTGGGATCGGGGGCTGGTTCATACGCACCCAGGTCACCCGTGGACGAGCGATAGCCCGCCGGGGGCGTAATCTCGACGATGTAGTCGCCGGGTAGCAAGCGCGTAAAGCGATACTGGCCGCCGTTGCTGGTGAGCATGCCACCGGGGGCATCATCGGCTGTACCAAGAATGCCATCGGGGCCAACCGGGATCTCGGTCGTGCCATCGGCCGCAAAGAGCTTGACTGTGATCCCGTCCAGGCTCATCTCGTCGCCATCTACCAGTCCATTGTTGTTGGCATCAAGCCAGACCAGATTACCCAGCGTCATGGGCCGGAAGAAGCCAAAGTCCACACTCAGATTGCTATTGGGCGACTCGTCGCCATCGTTGATCGGCTCGCCACCCGAGGTCAGGGTCACGATCCCGCTGCTGACGCTGCGGGCCAGGCCAATCCCGTTGTCGTCGTTGTTGACATCGTTGTTCGGGTTGGGCGTGGTGGCAATGTCATTCGATGAGAGATAGCCCTCGGGAGCGGTGACACGCACGATGTAGTTGCCGGGGCGCAAGTTAGTGAATAGATACAGCCCATCATCACCGGTGGTCTGAGGCTCGACCGGGTTGTCATCCAGATCGGTAACCGGCGTCACGCCATCAGGGCCAAACAGTTCGACCAGGGCCCCACTCAGCGGCGTATCTACGCCTTGCTCGAAGCGCCCGTTGTTGTCAACATCCTCGAAGACCAGGTCGCCCAGACTGAGCGGCGCAAAGAAGCCAAAGTCAAGCGTGGTATTGCCACTCGGGCCATCTTCGTCGGCAGGCGGGATCGGCTCGCCGTCCACCACAAGCCGGATGGCATTGCTGGTGGCGGTGCGATTGGTGTCCACACCATTATCGTCATTGTCACGATTGCCATCGGGGCTAGGCGTGCTGGCAATATCGGTCGAGGAGCGGTAGCCCAGCGGCGCTTCAGCGCGTACTCGGTAAGTACCCGGCACCAGGTTGGCAAAGCCATAGATCCCGTCTGCGCCAGTGACAACCGGGTCAATCGGATTGCCATCAAAGTCGCTCGTCACCAGCGTGGTGCCATCAGTCGCCAACAGGGTCAGGGTCACACCCGCCAGCGGCTGGTCACCATCAGCCGGGGCGTACAGCCCGTCGTCGTTCACATCAAGGAAGACCAGGTTGCCCAGGCTCACCGGTTGGATCAGGCCGAAGTCTACCGTGTAGTTCGCACTCGCATCGGCGGTCGGATCATCCCGGGTCGGGAAGGGTAACTCGCCCAACGGCTCGTCACCCGCGCTCAGCGTGATCGGCAGGCTCCAGACCTGCGTCCCCGTCGCATCAGTCAGACCATTGTCGTCATTATCCACCGCCGGGACGGCATCGGGATCGGGTTGGGTCGCCGCGTCCTCGTAGGGGAAGGGCGCTACGACCGCCCCCGTCGAGGAGCGGTAGCCATTGGGCAGGTCAATCGCCACCAGGTAGCGACCGGGGCTCAGCGTGAAGAAGACATACAGCCCTTCGGCGTCAGTTGTCGTCTGGGCCAGTTCGGTTGCACCCGTGGTTGCGTTCAGCACATCGGGTTGGCCGTCGTTGTCATCGTCACGGTAGAGCCGCACGGTAACATTGGCAACCCCCGGCTCGCCCGCATCCACCAGGCCATTATTGTTCTGGTCAAGCCACACCAGATTGCCCACACTCACAATCGGGAACAACCCGAAGTCCACGGTCAGGTTGCTATTCGCGTCCGGGGTCGCGTCACTGCTATTGGGGTCACGGCTCTCGTTCAGCGGCTCGTCACCCACACTCAGGGTCACCGTCCCCGAACGGATCACATCCCCTTCCGTGGTTCCGTTGTCGTCGTTATCTACATCCGTATCGGGCGACGGAGCCGGCTCGAACGGAGGTGGCAGCGTCCGCCCGGTCGAACTGGCATACCCAGCGAGCGGATCGATCTCGACCACATAGCCCCCTTCACCCAAGCCCGTGAAGAGGTAGTAGCCCAACGAGGCCGCAGGCGCACTCGCGGTCGTGGTCGTCGCAATCACATCCGGCGTACCATCATTGGTCAGATCATCAGGCTGACCGTCCGCGTCATAATCACGGTAGAGCCGCACGGTAATGCCAGCGAGGCCCGGTTCGCCCGCATCACGCAGACCGTTATTGTCGTCGTCGCGCCACACCAGGTTGCCCAAACTCAGCGGTTGGTACAACCCGAAGTCCACGGTCAGGTTGCTATTTTCGTCTAACGCCAGATCAACGAGCGAAGGCGGCAACGCCGGTTCGCCAGTCGGTTCATCATCCATACTCAGCGTGACCAGACCCGAACGGATCACCGCGCCGCTGGTCGTGCCATTATCGTCATTATCAAGATCGGTATTCGGGCCAGGGGCCGGTTCATACGCACCCAAGTCACCCGTAGACGAGCGATAACCCGCCGGGGGCGTAATCTCGACAATGTAACTTCCGGGCATCAGATTGGTAAAGCGATACTGACCGCCGTCCTGGGTAAGCATGCCACCGGGGGCGTCATCAGCCGTACCGAGGATGCCATCAGGGCCAACCGGAATCTCGGTCGTACCATTATTCGCAAACAGCTTGACCGTGATCCCATCCAGACCGGTTTCGCCCAGATCGACCACCCCATTATTGTTAGCATCAAGCCAGACCAGATTGCCAAGCGTCATAGGTCGGAAGACGCCGAAGTCCAGGGTACGGTTCGACTGATTATTCGGTGCTTCAGCCGTCGTATCCTGGGCATCGAGATCATTGGTTGGCTCTTGGGTGCCGGTACCCTCACCAAGCGTGATGGGCAAGGAGCGGATCACACCGAGGGTCGCATCAAAGGTCCCGTTATCATCACTATTCACATCATCATCGGGATCGGGGGCCGGTTCAAACTCATTGAGCAGACCAGTGCTACTGGCATAGCTCACCAGGCGACCCGCGCCCACAAAATTGGCGGCCACGATCTCGACCACATACTCGCCAGCGGCCAACCCGGTAAAGCGATAGAAACCATTCGCATCAGTGGTCTGATTGCCAACCAGATTGCCCTGGATATTGCGGGCCACCGTCGTAGCATCGGCCTCCAGGAGCCGGAGAGTCACGCCCTGAATGCCTGGTTCACCAGCATCAAGCCGCCCATTATTGTTCTGATCTTCCCAGACCAGATTACCCAACGAATAGAAGCGCACCACGCCCATGTCAAGCGTGGGGTTGAAGGTGCGGCCCTCGGCGGACGTCACCGTATTGTTGTTGAGCGTCCCGGGGGCACCAGGCGTCAAGGTGAAAGCGGGGGTCCTTTGATTGCCACCACCGGCATCTACGACATTGTCGTCATTATCAACATTGCCATTGGGATTATTGGTGCTGGCGGCATCACGGGTACTGACATAGCCACCGGGAATAAAGATCCGCACCACATAACTACCCTGAGGCAAACCGCCAAACTGATAGGCCCCATTTGCATCAGTCAGCAACCCATTCGGGCCATCATCAGCCGTACCAAGAATCCCATCAGGGCCAACCAGAACCTCACTGGTATTATCCTGACTAAACAGGCGCAGCCGAATACCAGGCAAGCCCACCTCACCGGCTTCCCGCAAGCCATTTAAGGCCGTGCCGCCACCGGCGCCATCATCAACCCAGACCAGGTTACCCACACTGGTGGTATAGAAACCAAAGTCGATTGTCAGGTTGCTATCAATATCCTGAATCGCCCCGCCCCCGGGGGCCATGCCCGTACTTTCGGGTTCATTCAACGGCTCGCCATCGCCCACAAACACCGGCTTGCTGATCACACCACGCTGGTAAAAAGCCCCGTTGGTACGCACCGTATCGCCATTATCATCACGATCAGTCGGATCAACATCCGGATCGGGGGCGGGAGCCTCGCTCAGCGTCCCGTTGTTCTGGATCGAGGTACCACTGCTATGGTAGCCCACCAACGGGCTAGTGCCCGTAAAATTACTGACTGGCAGCCCAACGATATACTGCGCCGGATAGAGGGGTTCCGCAGCAGGCAGGGCGACGCCATTCAGGTGGGTCTTGCGATCAAACAGGTAGAAGCCATTCAGATCGGTGGCCTGGGTCGCAATCGGACTCTGCTCCAGCCCAGTTAGGGCACCATCGCCATTGGCATCAAGGAACAATTCGACCGTTACGCCAGCAACCCCGGTCGAAGAACCAGCGACCGCCCCGGCCCCATCATTGTCAAAGCCATCGTTATCGGTATCGAACCAGACCCGATTGCCCAGACTGACGACCGGCGCATAGAAGCCAGCGTCCCAGGTTAGATCCGTTTCGCCCACCGTCAACTGCGTGATCGCGGTGCGGCCGGTCACCGGATCGGCATCACTATCCAGTTCATCACCGGGGCCAACATTGGCGGTGGTTGGCGTAAACCCGGGCGGGGTCACAAATTCGGCGAAATAGAAGCCAGGTTGGAGCGCCGTAAACAGGTAATAGCCCGGATTACCCAAAGTATCATTGCGGGTAATCTGGGTTCCAACCAACTCCTGGTCACCTGTAGTGGCCGGATTGCCATCAGCATCCCGGTAGAGCCGTACCGTAACCCCATTCATGCCCCGGAAAGCGGGCTCGTCTTGGCGACCATCGCGATCAACATCATTCCAGACATAGTTACCATAACTCGCCAACCCCGCAGGCGTACCCAGCACCTCGATCCCGACCCGGGGCGGTTGCGCCACCAGCAGACTGCCATCATCGGCCCGCACAGCCCGGTAGGCAAACGTATTCCAGGCCACATTCAGATCATCATTATTGCCAAGCACCCCATCAGGGCCGGGGCCAGCGAACGGCGCATCAGGCGGCGCAAACATATTGAAGGTAAAGCGCACTTCGCCATTTGGGGGCAACTGGTAGTTCCCAAAATCGAAGAGCAACGACCGCACGGCGGTGGGGTCAAGCGGCAGTTGGGTACTCCAGATCCCCGGCCCAGGCGCGACCCCATTCACCATCGGGGTACAACTCGGATTGGTGGGAGCCAATTCGGGGCGACAAGGATTGAGTTCACTGCTATAGCGAATGGTCAAGCCAGGGATGGGCGGGTTGACCACCACTGGGCCAGTCAGACGCGGTGTCCAGGCCGTACCAAGCACGGCGAGGTCACGTACACCCAGGTTCTGACGCACGGGAGGGCCGGGATCATAGAAAGGCAGCACGTCCACAATCTGGATATTGCGCCAATCAATGTTGCCGGTATTGGTCAAGATCATCTGGTAGGTAATCAGGCCATCGCGCACGGTCTGGCCCACAATCGGATCCTTGTGGAAGACCGTATCAAGCTGCCCGCGTACCAACTTCTCGGAACCAATCGAGGCTGCCGCATTCACGCGCAGGCCACTTGGGGGCGAGAAACAGATGCGATTATTGCTGAACCCACCCGCTACCAACGTCGCCGTTTCGGGGATATCCGCATTATTCGGGCAATTGGTGCGGCGCACCTCGTTCAGTGGATTGCTAAAATCCACCAGGGCCAGCCGATTATTGATCAGGTTATTGCCAGTCGGCCGCGTCCCCGGATTGACCGTAACTTCAAACTCAATCGCAGCATTGGCCCCTGAAGGAATGCTACAACCCGACCCGGCCCAACTCCACTGCAGCAGGGTGCGGCCCGAGCTCTGATAATTCGGGGTACTCGTAAAGGTTGGCGCAACCGCACAGCCAGGAATATTGGTAACAACCGGGATAAAGCTCGTTTTGAACGTCACCTCTGACGGCAACAGATCAACAATGACCGGATTGTCCAGCGCATCAAAACTGCCATTATTGAGTGTCAGGCGGTAACGCACATCCTGGCGCGGCAGGGCCGGGCTACCACTGACGATCACCTTTTGGGGATTAGGTCGCGCCTTCGGAACTGCGATTTCGGTGGTAGCACTATCGGTACGATCCGTAATTGGGGTTCCAGCATAGACACCCCGGGCAGTAGCGGTATTCGTTACCAGCCGCGGCGCATCCGCCGTAACTGTATAGGCCACCCCAGTAGTCGTTGGATTGACCACCGTACTAAAAATCCGGATCGCGCTACTCTCAAAATCGAAGGGGATCGTCCCAAGAATAAACCGTAGGTTCGAGATATAGTCCGTACCGCCAAAACCAGGTAGACTGGTCACTTGCACATTGGCAGTCAAGGGGCCTGGTACTGCAAGCCAGGTATCAACCCCATTCTTCTGATACTCAACCGCAATCGCCGCCCCAACATCAAAACTGTTGACAAAATACTCAGGCGGAATAGGATCCTCAACCGCAACATCGCTCAGTTCCACATTGCCGGTATTCTGGATGCGCAGCGTGGTGGTGACGATCCCGCCGACAATCGTATCGGCGTCGGCACTCTTATCAAGGTTAAGGCCCGGGGCAGGAACCGCCAGCGTATGGGTGACCGCCGTCGTATAAGCACGTTCGGTACCGCCAAAGGGCGTCCCCGTCCCAACCACACTATTCACGCGCACATCACCGACGCTATTAGGTGGATTGGGGTAACGCACCTGCACATTGATCGTCGTACAATTGGGCACTTGCGCACTCAGGCCCGTCCAGACCAGTTGCTGCCCACTGATGCTACTCGGAGGCGGATTGGCCGACACAAAGACGGCCTGTAATGGTAGCGTATCAGTAATCGTGACATTACTCAGATTGAGCGAGCCGTTCGGGCCTGGGCACAGATTGAGGCGATAGTTAGTAATATCACCAGCCGCACCACCACCAGTCACCTCTTTGGTGAGCGTACTATTGTCTGCTGCCGTCGCCGGGGGCAGGGTCGTCACGACCGGTGGCGGATTCGAGCCACCGCCAATGATCGTTGAGGTGATCGTACCAGTGCTGCCATCAACCGTTGTGCCTGGTAGGTAACGCACCTCGAACTCGAGCTGGCCGGTCGTACCCAGCGGTAAGGGGCTGGCAAAGACCCATTCGGCCACTCCGGTGGCCGGATTGTAGGTCGCCGAAACGGTATCGGCATTCCCCAGCACTTGCACGCCCTCAAGGTTGGGCGAAAGCTGCGAGGTGATGCGCAGATTGGTACACTGATCGGCAGCAAGCGACGAGCTACACTCGTAGGTCAGGCGGTAACGCACGGTTTCGCCTGCCGGGACAGGATTGTTATTGTTAGGAACGCGCTCGAAGATCAGGATGAGGATCGGTGCCGCATAGGTTGGGGTTGCCACAACCGCCGACCCAAGCACAATCACAAGCACCAGCAGCGAACCGAGCAGTGAACGAACCGGGTGCCGACGACTAGTAGCAACTAGCATAACAACGCGCTCCACAAAAAATAAGTGCGCAGACCGCAAAACGACCCATCAACATACTACATGTAATGATACAGCAGTGATAAATACATCACAATAGTTTGAGAGTTCACGACTTTGTCATATACCTGGGCACCGATGATAACAAACACCGCAGCGAGGCGCGAGCCTCACCCTGCGGTGCTGATGATGAACAATGTGACGAGTCAGTTACAAAGACGTTTTTGTACTATAACATTAAATATGCTTTCGTCTAGTAGGGACTCGGGTAAAAAAATCGTTGAGGGCCAGGGGCAGAGCACCGCCCAACACCCCGGTGTGGTGCAACATCCGGGGTCTAGGGCGGCTCAATCGGCAAAGGTGGTGCTATAATGGCGGGCGGAGTTTGTACAGCGGAGTACAAGGAATGCGAAATAGAAAGGTCTGCCCGTGAGCGAGAGCGTCTACGATCTAGTGATCATTGGCTCGGGGCCAGGGGGCTACGTGGCGGCAGTGCGAGCGGCCCAATTGGGTATGCGGACGGCGATCATCGAGGCCGGAGCCATGGGCGGGGTCTGTCTGAATGTCGGCTGTATCCCCACCAAAGCCCTGCTCCACGCTGCCGATCTGCTCGATGAGATCAAGGAGAGCAAGCGTTTCGGGATCAAGGTCGAAGGCGTCAACTTTGAACTCGCCGGGGCCATGAAACATAAAGATGCCGTCGTCAAGGCCAGCACCGACGGGGTCAACTTCTTGATGAAGAAGAACAAGGTCGAGGTCGTGGCCGGATGGGGCCGCCTCGCCGGACGGGGCCAGGTGCATGTGCAACTCAATGCCGGGGGCGAGCGCACCCTGGCCGCGAAGCACATTCTGGTCGCAACCGGGGCCCAGCCCCGCCCCTTCCCCGGCGTGCCCTTCGATGGCGAGCGCGTGCTCTCATCCACCGATGCGCTGAAACTGACTACAACTCCGAAGAGCCTGCTGGCGATTGGAGCCGGGGCCATCGGGGTCGAGTTTGCCTCGATGTACCGCGCCTTCGGGTCGGAAACCACCATTGTCGAGGCGCTGCCGCGGATTGTGCCCAACGAAGACGAAGAGGTCTCGGCTGAACTGGTCAAGGCCTTCCAGCGTCGTGGCATTACGACCATGGCCGGGGCCAAGGTCGAGGGGATTGACGTTGGCGGCGAACAGGTCGTGGTCAATCTGCTGACTGCTGAAGGCAAGCAGCAACAGGTTGCGGTCGAGCGGCTCTTGGTAGCGATTGGCATTCTGCCCAATACCAAAGACATCGGCTTAGAAGCGGCGGGGGTCACGATCAACTCCCGCGGCTTTATCGAAACCGATGGGTATATGCGGGCTGCCGACGGGGTCTATGCGATTGGCGACTGTGTGGCGGCCGCGCCCTGGCTGGCCCATAAAGCCAGTGCCGAAGGCATTCTGGCCGTCGAGCAGATGGCTGGCCTGCATGTCACCCCAATTGACTACGGCAAGATTGCGGCCTGCACCTATTGCAGCCCCGAAATTGCGAGTGTGGGCTTGACCGAAGCCAAAGCCAAAGAGCGCGGCTACGCGGTCAAGGTCGGCAAGTTCCCCTTCTCGGCCAACGGCAAGGCCCGCGTACTCGGCCAGAGCCGCTTCGGCTTTGTGAAGATCGTCGCCGACAAGCAGTACGACGAGATCCTGGGTATGCATCTGATCGGGCCACACGTAACCGAACTGATCAGCGAAGGCGGATTGGCGCTGACCCACGAAGCCACCGGCGAAAGCATGCTCCAGACCATTCACGCCCACCCGACGCTCTACGAAGCGATTGGCGAAGCCGTCCATGGCCTTGTCCACGGGGCACCGATCCATATTTAAGTGGCCCAGGGAGACCTTGGTTCGCCCTGGATCGCGCCCAAGGCAAGGAGTCTAGGCAGCTTGCCTTGGGCATCAACCCAAAAGAACAATGTCGCATCAAGAACACGAACAACGCGCCCAGGCCGAGCAACGCGGCCCCATCCGCTGCGCGATCCTGACGGCGAGCGATAGCCGCACACCTGAAACTGACACCAGCGGGGCGACCCTGCGCACCAGGGTAAGCGAAGCCGGGCACACTGTGGTAAGATACGAACTCGTACGCGACGAGCCAAGCCAGATTGTGGATCTCATCAATGCGTTTGTCGCCGAAGGTTGCCAGGTCGTGATCACCAATGGCGGCACTGGCATCGGACGGCGTGACAGTACTGTTGATGCGATCGAAGCCCTGTTCGAGAAAACCCTGCCCGGGTTTGGCGAATTGTTCCGCATGCTCTCGTACCAGGAGATTGGGGCCGCAGCGATGCTTTCCCGGGCCACCGCCGGGGTCTACCAGGGAACAATCATCTTCTGTTTGCCTGGTTCGAATGCCGCCGTGCGCCTGGCCCTCGACACCTTGATCATGCCCCAAATCGAGCATCTGGTCTGGGAGATATTTCGTAGTTAAACGTTGGTTCTTCTAGCCTGGTATAGTGAGCGGTGCGAGCCATAGGCTTGGCCCAGTTTGTTGGCGAAGGAGCGCACCTGCCCATGACGTCAATTGAATCGTTTCGAGGTCTGCACTACCCAAACAAAATTGGCCGCGTTTGCTTCCTCTCGCTCGAAGAGGTGATGGGTCAGAATGGCGTTCGTGCCTTGCTACGGCTCGCCGACCTGAATCAGTACCTCGAAACCTATCCACCGAATGATCTCAAGCGCGAATTCCCATTCGAGGCCATCTCGCAATATTCGGTGGCATTGGGCACGATGTACGGCCCGCGTGGGGCGCGGGGGCTCGAATTGCGGGCCGGGCGGGTAGCGTTTACCTTGGGTCTCAAGGAGTTTGGGCCGCTGCTGGGCATGGCCGATCTAGCCCTAAAGTTAATGCCGATCACGATGAAACTCAAGATTGTGCTCAACGCCACCGCCCAGACCTTTGATCGATTTAGTGATCAGGCCAGCCACGTCGAAGAAGAGCGCGGCCAGTTTGTCTACCACATTACACGCTGCTCGAACTGCATTACCCGCCCTGATCCTGGCCCAGTTTTTTATATTGCCCGTGGAATCATCGAAGAAGCCACCGCCTGGGTTTCGGGCGGGCGGCGCTTTGCGGTCGAACAGTGTAGCTGTATGGCCCTTGGTGCGCCGTCGTGTAGCTTCACGATTAGCAAAGAACCCCTGGAATGATGCGCTGGCTCGCCCTCAAACTCATTCGCTTTTACCAGGTTGCGATTTCGCCCTGGTTGCCACCGAGTTGCATCTATACGCCCACCTGCTCGCAGTATGGGATCGAGGCGATTAGCAAGCATGGTATCCTCAAAGGTGGCTGGCTGACGGTCAAACGCATCCTGCGTTGTGGCCCCTGGTCGCGTGGCGGCTATGATCCCGTCCCGTAAGTGCAACTCTGGCCGCATCCTGATCGTCCTAATGATGCTGGTCGGACTACGACCAACGGAGTAGCCCCGGATCTGCCCGCTGAGCGATGTGTGCGGGGCGTGCAGATGCCATACTTAGCGAAGTGCTGAAGGACAGCGACGCTAAGGCGTCAGGAGAGGTACACGGTGGCCGAACCCTCACGAGAGCTGCTTGCGCTAGCGCAACAGGGTGACCCGCAAGCCCTGACCCAGCTTGTTATGGGTCAGCAACACTATATCTACAGCATTGCAATGAGCGTGTTGAAGAACCCTGAAGATGCGGCCGATCTGACCCAGGAAGCCTTTATGCGGCTGTTTCGTGTTTTGCCCCAATACAATGGCGAGAGCAGGTTTACCACCTGGCTCTATCGGCTGGTGGTCAATATGGGGCGTGACGAGTTGCGCCGCCGCGGACGCCAGGTGCCGTTGATGCCACCCGCCCCCGAAGAGGAAGAGGCCGACCAGGTGGCCGGGGTGGCCGATGATGACCGCTGGACCGATCCCGAACGGGCGTTGGCCTCGAATGAATTGCGTGATCAGGTGCGCCAGGCCCTGAACCAACTCGAAGAGCACTATCGCCTGGTGTTGACGCTCTACTATTTTGATGATGTAAAATATACCGAGATTGCCGAGATTCTTGGGGTGCCGCTGAACACCGTAAAGAGCCATATCCGCCGGGGCAAAGAACGCCTCGCGGCGATTCTGGAGGCCCAGGAGCAGCCGCCTGCGGCTCGTCAAGTGGCGCACCCCCCCCAACCCAAGCCGCAAGGCCCGTTTCCTGGTGCAGCACCCTTGCGACTGATGTTCGCTGGAGCCCGGAGGTGAGTTATGAACAGTCCCCACGTTGAACCAACGCGTGATCCTGAGGACGCGCTTGATGCCCTGCTTCGTCCCGAATTGTGCTGCGAAGCCCCGCCCGAATTAACGGCGCGGCTCCTGGCACTCATCCCTGGAGCACCACTCCTGGTGGCGGTGTCTCGCCCAAAGCCCTGGTATAGCCTGCTCGTGCTGATCCTCACCGCTGTAGCCCTCGGGGTCTCGTTTGCGGTAGCCTGGCAGATGTACGGCCTGGTAGGGGCCGAACTTGGCCTAGCCGGAGTCATCGAACAACTCCGCTACCTTCCGCTGATCGGCCTCCAGCAGCTATACGCCACATTGCCCGCCTCGCGGCAGGCGATCGAGATCCTGGTAGCGGTACGCGACCAGATCCAATGGCTCCTGCTGGCCCTCGTGCTCTGGTTGGCGCTTGATGGCTGGCAGCCACGCCTGCGGCGGGCACCAGCTTCAACACGCTAAGATCACCCTGAAGTAAACAGCGGGCCGCCTGCAATGCAGACGGCCCGCTTATGGTATCTTTAACAGAGTCACGCGCTACTCGCCGCTCTTTTCTTCCGGTTCGACCTCAACCTCTTCTTGCTCAAGGTGGAGATCGGCTAATTCACGCAGGGCAGTAAAGAGTTCAACGTCAAGAATCACCCCGGTGGGATAGCCTTTTTGGGTGACGATAATCGGCTGATGATTTGAGCGCGAACGCTTGATCAGGGCAGCCAAGGACGAAGCGGCTTTCGAAATCGGCACGACCCCTTGCTTCAGGTCAACGTCCAGTGTGTACTTCTTCAGGTCTACCATTGTTCCTCCAGCTACAGGCTTAGTGCTGCAACGCTACCAAGCGGTTCGTCATCTTACGGGTGGGTACAGTGCCGTTGATCACTCGGTTCAAAGCAGGGGGACGAAGGGTGGGACAGGTTGAACGAGCGACTGGATCATTTCTTACTCACGCAGAGGCGAATCTCTTTTTAACGAAGCAAGCAATAGAATAGTAAACCTTATTATACACCAAGGTTGAAATTTTGTTAAGCAAAATAATCCACGGCATCTTAGATCAATCAGCTCTTAAAACTGAAATAGCAGTTTGGTTCAGTCATAAATCACCCTGAGGAACACGTGCAAAGCTCACTAGTCTTGAACCATGGCCGCTTAATGTTACCAGCTTTTTTACCTGACGCAACCCTGGGGGTGGTACGGGCAGCTGATGCGCAGGATGTACGGGGAGCCGGAGTTACGGCTCTGGTCATGAATGTGTTTCACCTGATGCAGCGTCCGGGCTCATCCACGATAGCGGCGCTGGGGGGCTTGCACCGGATGGCGGCCTGGGATGGCCCGATTATCACCGATTCGGGGGGCTTCCAGGCCTATTCGTTGGTGCGCCAGCACACCAAAGCCGGGCGCATTAGCGAAGCGGGGATCACGTTCCAGCCCGAAGGGGCCGAGCGCAAATTCCAACTTACCCCCGAAAAGAGTATTCAACTCCAATTGGCCTATGGCGCAGATGTGGTAGTCTGCCTTGATGATCCCACCCACGTTGATGATCCACCGGCTGAGCAGCAGGCGTCGGTGGCCCGCACGATTCGCTGGGCACGGCGTTGCCGCGAAGAGTTCGACCGCCAAATTGCCCAACGCCGCATGGGGGATCGGCGGCCGCTCCTGTTTGGGGTGGTGCAGGGCGGCGGCGATCTACAGCTACGTAAACAGTGTGCCGAAGCGCTGCTTGAACTTGACTTCGATGGCTTTGGCTTTGGCGGTTGGCCCTTAGATGCCCAGGGCCAGTTACTGGGTGACCTGTTAGCCTATACCCGCGAACTCATCCCGGCGCACCTACCGATGCATGCCTTGGGCGTTGGTCATCCTATGAGTGTAGTCGCCTGTACTCGCATGGGCTATCAGATCTTCGATAGTGCCCTGCCCACCCGTGACG
Source organism: Oscillochloridaceae bacterium umkhey_bin13 (assembly GCA_048381555.1). GTDB lineage: Bacteria > Chloroflexota > Chloroflexia > Chloroflexales > Chloroflexaceae > Viridilinea. The sequence continues at coordinate 26,983 of JBLWKA010000027.1, read as the reverse complement.
CCCGCGCCGGACGCCTGTATGCCTTCACGGCCGATCCAGCCAGCCCCGGCTTCCAGCTTCAGGGACAGTGGTTTGATCAACGCTATATCGCTGATAAAAAGTATGTCAAGGCCGATCAGCCGATCTCTCCGGGCTGTGATTGCCATAGCTGCCGCCACTATAGCCTGGCCTATCTGCACCACCTGCACAAAGTCGGCGAAACGCTCTTCTTGCGCCTGGCAACCATTCATAACCTGCGCTGCTTAACCCGCCTGATGGAACTGTTACGGGCGGCGTAGGGTGTAAGGCCACCAAGTCTAACAGCTTTCTAGCAGGAACGGCTTGACATGCGGATCAAGCCGTTCTTACAATAGGCATAGCACGAGATCACATGCCGGTGGTCTGACTACCCACATGATTGATCAGTTTTTTCTTGGGTTCGTCCCTTTAGATGAGGCCACCCATGCTATGAAAGATTACTACCAAATTCTCGAGGTGAGCCGGGGGGCGAGTGATCAGGAGATCAAACAAGCCTATCGCAAATTGGCGCGTACCTATCACCCCGATATTAACCCTGGCAATAAACAAGCCGAGGCCCGTTTCAAAGAGATTAACGAAGCCTACGAGGTGCTCTCTGATAAAGAGAAGCGCGAGAAATACGATCGTTTTGGCAGTGACTGGCGCCGTTACGAGCAGGCCGGTGGCCCAGGCATGGATTATGGCAGCGGGGCCGACTTTTCGGATATTTTCGAGACCCTGTTTGGGGGTGGCACTGGCGGGCGACGGGCCGGTGGCCCGGGCTTCAATGTTCGCATGGACGGCCAGGACATTGAACAGGCGGTCGAAATCACGCTCGAAGAAGCCTTTAACGGCACGACCCGCAACCTGCAATTTTCGAATCCCAATGGAACCCCGCGCACGATCAAGGTGAAGATCCCGCCCGGGGCCGATACCGGGACCCGGGTACGCGTCGCAGGCGAAGGGGCACCCGGCCTGAATGGCGGGGCACGGGGTGACCTCTATTTAGTGGTCAAAATTGTGCCGCATGCCCGTTTCGAGCGCAAAGGTGATGATCTGCACCTGACCGTGCCCACCAGCCTGTATACCCTCATTCTGGGTGGTCAGGCGGTTGTGCCAACCCTGGTGGGCAAAACGATCAACCTGAGTGTGCCGGCCCAGACCCAGAACGGGCGGATCTTCCGGCTCAGTGGGCAGGGCATGCCTCAGACCCGTGCGCCTGACCGACGCGGCGATCTGTATGTGACGATCAGTGCCGAACTGCCCACCAAGCTCAGTAACCGCGAACGTGAACTGTTCGAGGAGTTGCGAAGTCTACGTGAGGAGTAAACTTAATCCCGTTTGGGCACAAAGCGGGCCAGAATGATCCCGAGTTCGTAGAGCAGATACATCGGAATGGCCAGCAAGGCCAGATTGATCGGGTCGCCGGTTGGTGTAATAAGGGCAGCGATGATCACCACGGCGACCAGCGCAAAGCGCCGATACTTCGCCAGCTGGGCTGCCGTCACGACCCCCATAAAGGCCAGCACATAGATAATCACCGGTAACTCAAATACAATGCCGTTGATCAACAACAGGGTCGTGATCGTACTAATAAAATCGGACAGGGTTGGTTGGCTCTCAATCAATTCCGAGCCTGAAAAACCAACCAGGAAGCGGATCGCGGTCGGCACGGTAATAAACCAGCCAAAGGCAATCCCGGCCAGAAAAAAGAAGGTCACAAAGGGCAGCGCGGTATAGATGATCCGCTGCTCGCGGTCGGTCAGACCGGGCACAATAAATGCCAGCAGTTGGTAGACAATCATGGGCATGGCGACAATAAAGCCCACCGCCAAGGCCACGGTCATAAAACTGGTGAACTCTTCGATTGTGCCGACCGCCTGCACCGGCGGGCGATCCGCAATCGGGGCAAAGGTGCGGATGATCACATCCACCAGGCGTAACGGCCCAAGCACCAGAAAAATCCCGACCCCAAAGCCCAAAAAGATCCCAATCCCAGCCCGAGTTAAACGCGTGCGGAGTTCGATCAAGTGCTCGATAAAGGTCATGGACTGACCTTCCTCGGGCGTTTCGGTACCTGGTTTAGCCGTACCTGTGTCCTGGGTCATCACCGGGCAGCACTCTCTTGCTCAGACGGCGCAAGCGCTTGCAACTCCGCCTCAACGATGATGCCACGCTGTTGCAGCGTAACAATCAAGTTCTGTAGGTCAGCACTCAAGGTTTGCACCTGGCGCACCAATTCGTCGCGTTCTTGTGCACTCAGCGGGATCGGCGGGGACGGATGCCCATTCAAGGCAGGCGCGGGGGCCGGAATCGGTGGCTGGTCGAGGGGCACGCCATTGCCAAGCGCACGGCGTTCGATCAGGTAGGCATCGGTATCGTCAATCGTATTGAGCACCCCGCTGGCTGTACTTGCTACCGGGCGTTCGGGACGCTGGGCCGGTACCGTGCCTGAGGGGCCAGGGGAAGGAGTGAGGGCTGCCGCAGCGGCGGCCCCAGCGTCGGGCTGAAGCAGCGTCTGCGCTTCATGCACAACCGCCTCGTTAAGGCTCGCCTGGGCCTCATTCACCACCGCCTCGTTGAGGCTCGCCTGCGCCTCGTTCACGACCGCCTCGTTGAGCGCGGGAGTCAACTCAGGGGTCACGACAGCAGCAGGAACCGGGACTGTTGGTTCGCGGAGACTAATCAAGGGCCGGATCTCTTCGCGGATCTGCGAGACCTCGGTTGAAAGATCGAGTTGTTTGCGGGTACGAACAAGCTCATCGCGCAGACTAGCAATCTCTTGCTCGATATCCGTGCGCACCTCGTTAATCAGGCGTAACTCAGGCGACTGTTGCTGCCAAGCCAGGAACTTCGCCACCTGCTTACCAATCAAGCGCCCAAACTCGGGCAAGCGTTCCGGCCCAAAGACGATCAGGGCGAGCCCTGCAATGAGCAGGAACTCGAACAAATGGATGTTGAAAATCTCCATAGTGCCCCTCTCGACTAGTTGACTGCCTTTCCATCTTACCATGATCCGCCGAAGTGATGGCAATTCAACGCCCAGCCTCGCGCCATTGGGGCGCAGCTTCGTCAGCGATCACATCGAGGAAGACCGCGACCACATCGGGATCGAAGAGGATGCCGGCATTGGTTTGCAGGTAGGCTTTGACCTGTTCGGCGGGCCAGGGCGTATGGTAGGGGCGCTCGGCACAGAGGGCATCCCAGACATCAACCACGGCAAAGAGGCGGGCCGCCAGCGGGATCGCTTCGCCCTTGAGGCCCCGCGGGTAGCCCGAGCCATCCCAGCGTTCGTGGTGGCAGTAGGGGATGGCCAGCGCGGGCCAGAGGTAGCTGATCGGACGGAGCCACTGGTAGGCGTAGGTGGGATGGCGGCGCATGATCGCCCACTCGTCGGGGGTGAGTTTGCCGCGTTTGAGCAGAATCGAATCGGGGATGCCCAGTTTGCCAATATCGTGCAGCAGGGCACCCCGGCGCAGATGGACGATTTCGGCTTCGGGCACCCCATAGGCCCGGGCGAGGCGCACAGTCAAATCGGTCACGCGCCGGGTATGGCCTTCGGTCTCATCATCGCGCAATTCGAGGGCATGGCTCCACCCGGCCAGGGTTTCGTCGTAGGCCCGCACGAGGGCCTGGTTGGCCTGTTCGAGATCATTAAACAGGCGACTCGTCGCCAGGGCAATTGCGCCCTGACCAGCCAGGGCTTCGAGGAAATGGCGACTCTCGGCATCAAGCCTGCGGGGCGTCTGGTAGGCGACCGCCAGCACCCCGGCGATCTCACCAGCGATCAGCAACGGGGCGGCGCAACCGCTCTGGAACCCGGCCTGGACTAAAGGGACAGGCAACGGGGCCTGTTCGCTCCCCACAACCGTGGCTTGGGTCAATGCCGCGCCAAGACAGCCCGGATCATCGGTCAGACTGAGCGGAGCCGGGAGGTGCGTGAGGCCCTGTTGGCCCAAACAGACCAGGCGTTCATGCTCGGATTGGATCAACCAAACCGTGGCGGCATCGGCCTTGAGTTGGCTACAGGTCTGTGCGAGCAACACCGCGAGCATGGCATCGGCGGCATGGTAATCATGCAAAATCGCCTGATCCACTTCACGGAGCGCCTGCAGCCGACCGGTGCGCAATTCAGCCAGATCGAGCATGGCATGGGCGCGTTCGGCTTCGCGGCTGGTCGCCTGTTCACTGGCATTGAGGGCACGGGCCAGCCACCAGAAGGCCACCAGATTGGCACAGGTCAACACCAACATGCCGATACTCAGCCCAAAGATCCCGGCAGCCTGGCTCCGGATCGTCAAGCCCCCGATCAAGAGTGGCAGCACCACCGCCACAGGTAACAGCAACCGCAGCACATAGCTGCCATAACCAGGGCCAGTCACGACCTGCATCAGGCCCTGCCGTGGGTGCGCACAGAGCGTACCCAGACCAACCAGAACTGTGCCAAAGCCACTATGGAGGGCCACATCAACCGGGCTTGCCAGCAGATAGCGGCTACCGGCCCCATCAATGAAGCCGAAGATCATACGTACCCCATTCAGGGTCGCCAGCAGAGCCAGAAATTGCGCCCAGGCAATGCTCTGGGGAAAACCAATGAACAGCAGGCTCAACCCTAAACAGGCCAGACTGGTTGCGGTCGCAAAGGGAATCCGATCAGGCCAGGGACCCAGTGCCAGCGGCCCATTGAGCATGTGCGTTGTCATCACCCCCAGCCCTAGCGCGGCAACCCCGGCGGCCAGAACTATTGCGAGGATGCGCACTCCACGTGCATAGGGCGGAGCGGGCTGGAGCATGTGCAACCAGAGGGCCAAGCCGATCCCTGCAAACCCAAGCGCCGTACTTGGCACCATAGCAGGTAGGTCTGTCCCAAGCGAGGTCATCATCGCCAGATCGAAGACCCAACCAAGCAGGACAGACGCCCCGAGGGTCAAGGCAAGCAGACCACTGAAACGCGCCCCATGGCGCAACAGATCGCTTGGATCTTGGAGGGAGCTTCGATCATGTTTGGTATGATAGATCAGCAGTTTGCGCATACAAATGGTAGTATACCATCGTCTCAGATGTGAACTGATATGGTGTTCCAGAGAGGAAAGCCCAATGAACGACGCGCCTCATTGGTTGACCACGCTCGGAGCAGAGCGTTGGCAACAGGTGCAGCAAGCCCCGCTTGCAGCACTTTACCTGGTGGCAAGTGCGGCCCCCTCACGCGGAGGTGCCGCGGCCAGTGAGATTCAGGCTGCCGCAGACGCGCTTCAGACGTTGGTGCAACAAGCCAGCCCTGGTTCGCTGCTGGCACATGCTTTTGCGGCTGGCTTTGATCAAGCGAGCTATGCCACAATGGTCGAGGCTGAACCCGGCCCTGAGGTGAGTCTGCGCACGATTAGCAACGCCTTGAGCAGTGTGCAGGCCCATAGCCCCGGCGAAGCCAGCCTGTTCCGCAGCCTGATCCTGGGCGTAGCGCAGCGCTCTGCCGAAGCGGCCAAAGAGGGCGGCGTGCTTGGCTTTGGGGGCGTGCGGGTGAGTGAAGAAGAGCAGGCTGCCTTGGATGCGATCAGGGCGATGTTGCACTAACCAGCCCAAATCAGGCGGACAAGCTGGTTAGACATTCAGCAAGGCCCCACTCAGGGGTGGCAAGCTAAGCGTTTCGTTCCCGAGTTCGGCGCTAGTAGTTGCCAGGGCGAGGTGCCAGACCCCAGCGGGCAGTTTGAACTGCACGGCCTGGGGCCCCGCATTCAGGGCGACGAGCCAACGATTGGGGCCAGCGCTACAGACATAGGCCAGCAGGCCCTGCTGATCATCAAGGGCAATGATCCGACGTTGATTGCGCCACACGGGGGCGGTCGTGCGGCGCAAGGCCCCGAGTTGCTGGTAAAAGGCCAGCAGATCACGATCCTGGTCGGCCCCCCAGCGCATAGGCAGACGCGACTCTTCGGGGTGGCCGCTGCCATCAGCGTGGCGCACATCACGGAACTGGCTCAGACCCACTTCGGTGCCGTAGTACAAAATGGGTGGATGTGGCAAGGTGTACTGGCACAGCGCGGCAAGCTTTAAGCGGCGCAGGTCGCCCCGGGCCACCCAGAGGAAGCGATTCATATCGTGATTGTCGAGAAAGCTTGGCATCACAAAATCGGCCGGAAAACTGCCCAAGTGGCGCTGCAGAAACGAGGCGAACTCGCTGGCCCGCAGATCACCAAAAGCAAAGAAGCGCCGGAGCATCTGGAGCAGTAGGAAGTCAAGGCAGCCATCGAGCCGTCCATAGTAGGTGCGCAGCGTATCGGCGGTATCCACGGCTTCGCCCAGGCCAATTGCGTCGGGGCGCACGGCGCGGGTGGCGGCCCGGAAGGCCGTCCAGAAGGCGTGTGACGGCCCAATCGTATAGTCGAGCCGAAAGCCCGCAATGCCCTGACGCAGCCAATAGCAGGCCGGCTCGATCACAAAGTGGCGGGCCTCGGGATGATCATTGTCGAGTTGGGGCATGTCACGCACGCCAAAAAACGAGACATAGGTATCGGGATGGTTGGTGAAGGTAAACCATTGCCCGTGCGGCCCATCAGGATCGCGCAGGGCCGACTGAAAGACCGGGTGGCTACTGGAGATATGGTTGGGCACATAGTCAAGCAGCACCTGCATGCCGCGGGCACTCGCCCCGTCAATCAGAGCGTGCAGATCGGCCGCACTGCCTAAACGCGGCTCAATCCCATAGAGATCAGTTGCATCGTAGCCATGGTGCGACGGTGAGGGAAAGATCGGCGAGAGCCAGACGATATTGGTACCGAGGGCCGCAATATAGTCCAGGTGCTCGACGACTCCGGCCAGGGTACCACCATAAAAACCCATCGGCGTGGGAGGATTGGCAAAGGCGCGATCGCTGCCGGGGTGAAAACGATCGACAAACACGTGGTAGATCACCCCATTCGAGAGCCAATCCGGCGGGCGCTCGGTATCTACGGCATAGGCAAAGGTGCGGGTACGCCGCACCAGAGTCAGATTGAACTCCTGGCCCATTTCGCGCAGATAATGATCACCGGGGCCAACATCACCGATCACACTGCCATCGCCCGGGGTACTACCAATGATCTCACCGGCCCAGGCACTCGGGGTTTCATGGTCACACCAGGCTTCGATCCGGTATTGCACGATCGTACCGGTGGGCTGGGGCGGCACCTCGGCCTGCCACGCATCCAGATAGCCCCACAAAAACGTATCCCAACGGCTGCCGGTGCGCCGAAAAGCGACGGCCTGGCTACCAGACCCAGGCACACCCCGGCTGCCGGTGGGCAGGCTGCCATCGGTACTGAAGTAACAGGTCACATGATCGGCCACCACAGTTGGCCCGAGACTCACGGTGAGCGTCGTTGGCTGGTCAGGGATGGGATCGGCGGGGTGCAACTGGTGCCGATGACTAACCCCGGCGAGCTCGGCCTTTAAATAGCCCAGCCGCCGGGCATCGGTGGCGAGGGTGCCAAAAATAAAATCAGCGGAAACATTGTCCATAGGTAACCCTGGGAGATATGCTACAGGATTGCTACCAGCCCGCTCAGATTCCTCGCTGCACTCCCAAGAAACAACACAACACCATGGTCGGAGCGCAATGCCCCCGCTGTCATTCCGAACGGAGCGGAGCAAAGTGAGGAATCTTCGCTGATCGGCGCTGAAGACCCCTCACTTCGTTCGGGGTGACATGGCGGGCGGCGGAGTAACATGGGAGGCGACGCAGTTGCACTGTTTCTCTCCACACCACTGGCCGACGGGCCAGAGGATACTCGGAATGAAAGGATTGTCCTAGACCAGCATGGGTCAGCCCAAAAGGGGGTAGCGCGGTACGATGGGTACCCTGCTACCCCCACCAGATTCCCGGCGTCAGCCGGAATTATCCTTTAACCCCACCGAGGGTCAAACCACCCACGATGTAGCGCTGCAACATCAGATAGATGATCGCCACGGGGAGCGAAATCAGGATCGAGAAGGCGGCAAAGCGCGACCATGGCACCGAACCAGCGTACTGGCCGGTCATATTGTAGAGCGCCATCGCCAGCGTGAAATCCTCGGGGCGGGTTAGGAACTGCCACGAGAGGAAGAACTCGGTCCAGCCACCCATAAAGCCCAGGAAGCCGGTGACTGCGAGCGCAGGCACGGCGAGCGGCAAGATGATCTGGAAAAAGATCTGGTTGGGGCTGGCCCCGTCAATGATCGCGGCCTCTTCGAGCTCCTTAGGAATGGTATCCAGGTAACCCTTGAGGTTCCAGATTGCAAAGGGCAAGGCCCCCGAGATCATCGCAATCCCGACCCCAAAGAGCGAATTGCGCAGCACGAAGATCTCGCCAGTAGGTGGATTCACACCGGCCCAGCCCAGGGCAAGGCCAAAGCCAATCGCCACCCCACCAAGGATCCAGGTACTCGGCCCGGCGGCCCCGGCGCGGTAGGTCGGAATAATGATCATCAGACCGAAGCTAATGGCAAGTAGAGCCGCAATATAGAGCGCGATCGTCAGAGCCACGGTGCTAATCCGGATGCCGTTGAGCAGCGCAAATAGCGGCGCGATGGTTGCCACAGCCGGCAAGACCGTGATCGCAAGCACGCCGATCATCATCCACTGGCGGCCCGGGAACTTAAAGCGCGAGAAGGCATAGGCCGCGCTGACGCCGATCAACAGGGCAAAGAGTGAGACCCCCCCGGCGAGGCGCAGGCTGTTGAAGGCCAACTGGGTAAAGGTGACCGGGTTTGCGGTCGGGCGGTCAAGCACCGCCAGGTAGGCATCGAGCGAAGCCCCGGGCGGAACGAGCGTCAATTCGGTCGGGCGGGAGATATTACGTGGATCGAGCGACATACTCACGATCCACATAATCGGGAAGAGCACGGTCGCGGCAATGAATAGGCAGAGGGCCTGGGCCAGCAACTGCTGCCACCACTTGAGGCGACGGCCAGCGGCGGTGCTGCCGGTGCTGCCGCCGCGCTTGCCAAAAGGCAGGGCGGGATTAGACATCGTAGCTCTCCGTGGCGCGTGAGATTCGGTTCGTGAGCAAGAAGATCGGGATCAGGACGGCGGCGATCAAGACCGAGAAGGCGGCCGCCATACCGTAGAGTTGGAACGAGTTGATCAGCTTAAAGGCCTGGGTGACCATAATCTCGGTCTGGCCAAGCGGGCCACCGCCACTCATAAAATAGATCACGTGGAAGAGGTTGAAGGTGGTGACAATGCCGACCATGGCAGCGGGCACCATTGCCGGGCGCAGCAGGGGCAGGGTGATATTCCAGAACTGCTGAGTGCCCGTCGCGCCGTCAATCGAAGCGGCCTCGTACATTTCTTTAGGGATGGACTGCAAGGCACCGGTTGCCACGATGGTCATAAAGGGCCAGCCAAGCCAGATATTGGCAATCAGCATGGCATAGTAACTGAGCGGCAGCGGAACCCCGGGAATGGGTGGATCGAGCTGGTTAAACCAGCGGATGTTAACCTGATCAACCCCCGGAATGAACATCGCAATCAGCTGATTGATCGCGCCGTACTGGTCATCAAACATATTGCGCCAGACCGTCGCGATCACGATACTGGGCAAGACCATGGGCAAAATATAAACCGCCCGATAGATCTTGCGGCCCCATAGCCCTTCGATATTGAGCAAAACCGCGATCAGCACCCCCAAACTGACGTGGAAACCAACATTCGAGAAGGTCCACCAGAGGTTAAAGGCAAGCTGACGCCAAAAATTGAAGTTCCCGCCAATCTGGGCGATAAAACGGGCATCACCAAGCAGGATTTTACTATAGTTATCAGGACCCACAAACTGGGCTGGGCGATAGTTAGCGGGGGGATTACCATCAGGGCCAAAGCGATTGAGGGTCTGCTTACCCTCGTCGCGGATAACCCCATAGTCCGTAAACGACATCCAGATCTGGAACACAAGCGGATAGAACGTCACCAGCAGCATCAGAGCGATGGCCGGAGCGAGATAGACGAGCGGGGTGCGTAGTTGACGCCAGGTCTCGTTAAACGACGAGCCAGTCGCCTTCTTTGCATCGACCGCAGCGACGCCCGGGTTCGTCGCAGCCATAGGTCATCCTCCATTGGGTTGAGGGGCGCACTCCGTTGTCGCGAACACGCTGTGGACTTGGTTCAGGAGCGCCGCAGGACTGGCCTGTGACGCTCCTGGATGGGTAACGAACTACTTGCCGTTGGCAGTGTTCATGCCGGTGCAGGCAGCAGCAATTGCGGCAGCCGGATCAGCGCCACCATCAAGCACGAGGTTGATCTGGTCACCGAAGTTGCCCCAGAAGCCACCGAGTTCGGGCACCTGCGGGCGGGGGAAGCCAGTGGCCGAAGCCTCGGCGAAGCCAGCGACGGCACTATCAGCAATGGTGATGTCGGTGCGGGCAGGCACGTGACCGGCCTCGTCCACATAGACCTGCATCGACTCGAGGCTGGTCAGGAACATCGCCAGGGCCACGGCACCGGTCGGGTTGGGCGAGTTGACACTGATATAGAAGCCGTCCACACCGGTCAGCGGGCCAGCCGGGTTGATGGCACCAGGCATCGGGGCGACGCCCATGTTCTCTTTAAGCGAGGCACGATAGTCGCCGAGGGCCCAGGGGCCGTTGATGATCATGTCGGCACGGCCCTCTTTGAAGAGCGAGTCGGCCTGACCACCGTCAGTCGAGAAGGTCACGTTCGGCTCGGCCTTGAGATCAGCCAGCAGCTGGAACCACTCGGCGCCACCGGCCTGATCGGCAATACACATGCCGCTATCGTCCATCAGATTGCCACCGAAAGCCTGCAGCCAGCCGAAGTTGTGGTAAGCACTCTGGTTCAGTACCAGGGTGTTGCCGTTCTGCACCGCAGCCAGCAGTTCCGAAACGGTTGTGGGCGGGGTGGCGACCTTCTCGGTGTTGTAGTAGAGCGCCACAGCCTTGAACGACTCGGGGATGGCATAAAGCTTGCCGTCCACAGTCATACCATCAATCGCGGTGGGCGAGACATTCTCGGCCTGCAGCATGGGGATGTATGAGGTCAGGTCGGCCAGCAGACCGGCGCGCACCTGGTCGCCGAGGCTGTCGTTGGGGGCGATGAACAGGTCAGGGCCGCCGCCCGAGGTGACCTCGTTCTGGAACTTGTTAAAAATCTGGTCGAAGGGGATCTGCAGCACGTTGATCGTGGCGTTGGGGTAGGCCGCACGGGCGCGGTCGATCAGCTTGTTGATCGCCGCCTCTTCGGCACCGCCGGTGCCGTAGGCGTGCCAGAGGGTCACGGTACCCTCGATCGCCATGTCACTGGGGGCGGGGGCCGGATCGGGCTGGGAAGGAGCCGGGGCCGCCGTCGGGGCCGGGGCGGGGGCCGGAGCCGCCGTTGGGGCAGCTGCCTGGCCACCACCACAAGCGGCTAAAAGGGTCACAAACAGGGCGATCAGGGCCGTCAACGAAAGAAACCGCTTCATAACTCGTATGCTCCTTAGCAGTACGTGTAGCCAACATTGGCTAATAAACGAACAAAACAAACCGGGGGTACCTGTATAGAGAATCTGGGTTGAGCGTTCTAAGACCTGTGTTTCGGCTGCTACCAACCACCTCCTTTCAAGAAGGATCCAGATGCGACGTGCTAAGATCTGCGGACTGGGAGTCGCCCATCTGCGCAAGATCAAGGGCCAGACCATCACGAAGTTTATGGAGCAAGGTGTTCAGGCAGCGCTGCTCGTCATAATCAAGGACAGCCATGCGGCGTTCAACCGATTGTTCGTGGGCCGCTCGCACTTCGTTGCGCTGACGCTCGCCACTGGCGGTCAGTACTACCCGTTGCACGCGGCGATCACTGGGATCGGCAATCCGCCGCACCAGCCGGGCCTGTTCGAGGCGATCAATCAGGCGCGTGACCGTGCTCTTATCAAAGAGCAACCGCTCGCTTAAATCGGTTAGCCGCCAGCCATGCTCGGTATCTAATAAGAGGAGCACCGCATACTGCGAGGTACTGAGATTAAAGTTGCGCAAGACCCGACGATCACCATCGTCGAGCAGCACATAGATGTCATGCAACATGCGGTAATGGGGGGCGCTAGGGGTGGGCATACAGTGCACCATTGAGCATCTTCGTTGTTGCTGCAATAGTTGGAAATGCAATAGTTTTGTGCGAGAGTATACACCGCAGGAGGAAGTTCGTCAAGGGGGGAATCGGGATAATCTCTCCGTAATTATATCGCGTTTTAGGTGTGGATGCATGGATTTGGGCGGACGACGGGATCGCGGGGCGGACGACGGGATGGCGGGGCGGACGACGGGATGGCGGGGCGGACGACGGGATATCGGGGCGGACGACGGGATATCGGGGCGGGCAACGGGATATCGGGGCGGGCAACGGGATATCGGGGCGAGCAACGGGATATCGGGGCGGGTTCATGATCCGATGGTCGGAAATGTAAGGCCGAAGCATTCGCCACCAGATCATCGGTATGCATACGCAGATCGGATGGCGAATGCTTCGGCCCTACCTATCGCCACCGGCGATATCATGGCGCGATGCGCGACCATCGCCACCGGCGATATCATGGCACGATGCGCGACCATCGCCACCGGCGATATCATGGCGCGATGCGCGACCATCGCCACCGGCGATATCATGGCACGATGCGCGACCATCGCCA
>JBLWKA010000027.1:0-14260 GCA_048381555.1 Oscillochloridaceae bacterium umkhey_bin13 | reverse complement strand
CGATGCGCGACCATCGCCACCGGCGATATCATGGCGCGATGCGCGACCATCGCCACCGGCGATATCATGGCACGATGCGCGACCATCGCCACCGGCGATATCATGGCACGATGCGCGACCATCGCCACCGGCGATATCATGGCACGATGCGCGACCATCGCCACCGGCGATATCATGGCGCGATGCGCGACCATCGGCACCGGTGATCTGCTGGCTCTATATGATGATATATTTGGTGCGAACATGCATAATTATGGAAACCCTATGTCAATCACGCTCTTTGGGCTTGGCCTGATGGGTCGCCCGATGGCTCGTACGCTCCTTGCAGGCGGGTGTGACCTTACCGGTTGGAACCGTTCGCCCTTGGCTGCTGAGTTAACGACAGGGATTCCGCTGGCGACCAGTTTGAAGCAGGCGGCCCAAGCCGAGATTCTGATCCTGATGCTCAGTGACTCGCAGGCCGTAGACGCTTTGCTTGGGCAACTCGATCCGCTGCTGCGACCGGGCCAACTGGTTGTAGATATGGGCAGTTCCGATCCGCGTCACTCGCGCCTGCATGCGGACGACTTGCAGGCCCGCGGAATCGCCTGGGTGGATGCCCCTGTTTCGGGTGGCCCGGAAGGGGCTGCCACTGGGAGCCTGGCGATCATGGTTGGTGGTGCGCTCGAGGCCGTAGCCCGGGTTCAGCCGCTCCTCAACTTGCTTGGACGGGCCACCCATGTCGGGCCAGCCGGGGCGGGCCATGCCACCAAGGTGATCAATCAACTGATTGTTGGGCTGACCATTCAGGCGGTCGCCGAGGCTACCACGCTTGCCGAAGCTGCTGGTCTCGATCCTGCCCTGGTACGCGCGGCCCTGGCGGGGGGCTTTGCCGACTCAAAAGTGCTCCAGATCCACGGGGCACGCATGGCCAACCGTAGCTATGTCCCTGGGGGCAAAGTCACAACCCAACTTAAAGATCTGCGTCTGGCCGAGGCCCTCGCCAACGAGGTTGGCCTCACGCTGCCTCATTTGCAGGACACCCTCGCCCGCTATGCGACCCTGGTGGCCCAGGACCGGGGTGATTGGGATCATTCGGCCTTGCATGTGCTGTTGGAGCAAGCTTGATGTAACGATCCTGCCGGCAAACGTAGTGACGCGTCCGTGCCGTGGGCGTGAACGCCTCGGCTCTAGCACGCGAAGGCCACCTGCGTAGCCTGATGAGCCCGCGCAGGCGGGCTTTGTACAACCGTAGCCCGAGGCTTGAGCCTCCGGGGCGGCGTACCCTGGCGTTTGCCAGCAGGATCATGTAACTTCCCCCTCCAAGCAGCGTGGTATAATATACCCCAGGTTTTCCGCATCTACACCCTTACAGCCAATGCCCTCGGTCACTGTCCGCGATGTAGTTCGACTCGCCCTGCCTGCGGGCACCGCCATCGTCGCCGGAAGCAGCGGCCAGGGCCGTCAGGTGACCTGGGTGGCCACGCTGCGTGCGACGTTGCCCGCCTTTGCCGAGTTGCGCGGCGGTGAGTTGGCGCTGCTCTCGGTTGATGCCGCGCTGGCCCTCGATTCGCGCTTGACCCTCGCCGTGTTGGTACGCCGCCTCGGCCAGGCGCCCGTTCCCGTCGCCGGGGTGGTCGCGCTAGGGCCGATTGTGGCAGATGATATTGCGGCCGCCGAAGAGGTGCGCCTGCCTTTGTTGCAGTTGCCGCCTGCGTGTGATCTGAAAGAGGTCGAACGCGAACTGACCCGCCTGATCACTGATTATGAGGCCCAGTTCGAACGCCGTGGTGCCCAACTCTATGATCTGCTGACCCAGCGTTCGTTGGCGGGTCAGGGTGTGCCTGGCTTGCTCGATGCCCTCGCCGAACGTACCGGCCAGAGTGTGGCCTGTTATGCGCCCAATGGCGAACTGCGGGCCCAACGCGGCAAGGGTTCGGCCCGGATTGCGCTGCAAGCCCTGCGCCCTGCCGCCCGTGGCGAAACCGCGCTGCTTAATCAACAGATCTGGATCGAACCAATTGGCACCCCGGCCTACCCCAATGGCTACCTAGCAATTGCGGGAACGCCGCTGGACGCCTGGGATCGTGAAGCGACCCAGCGCGGAGCCGCCGCCCTGGCCCTCGAATTGGCTAAGGAACAGGCGGTTCAGGCCGCCGAAGAACGCCTACGCGGCGATTTTGTTTCGAGTATCCTGAGCGGGCCGCCCGGCGATCTGGCTGCCGCCCTCCAACGCGGCCAAGAGTTGGGCTATAGCCTCAATTTGCCCCACGCCGCTGTGCTCTTTAACCTCGAGGATGCGGGGCCTGCGGTGCTCACTCGCCTAAGTAGCGCCGTCCAGAGCGAGTTGACCCGGCGGGGGCTTGCTGCCCCGCTGTCGCGCCGTGATAATAGTGTGCTCTGTATGCTACCGATTGCGGCCAATGCCCGGGCCCGCGATCTGATCGAGCAACTACGCGAACGGTTATTGATCGAGTTTCCAGGCTTGGTCCTAGCGACCGGTGCGCCGGTGAATGGCCTGAACGAGTGGCGGCGCACCCTTGAAGAAGCCGAGCAGGCCCTGTTGCTCGGGCGCCAATTGTTTGGTACCGGACGCGTGCTCGCCTTCTCGGATCTGGGGGTCTACCGCCTACTGGTGCGGCTGCGCGAAACGCCTGAGCTGTGGACCTTTTACCGCGAAACCCTCTCGCGCCTGGCCGATTATGATACCCGCCAGGGCGCTGACCTGATTAAAACCCTCGACGCCTATTTTAACCACCTCGGCAATCTGCGGGCGACCTCCGAAGCCCTGCATGTCCATCGCAATACCTTGCTCTATCGCCTCGAACGGATCAAAGAGATCAGTGGCATGGATCTGGATAATGCCGAGGAACATTTTGCGCTCTGGTTGGCGCTGCGCGCCCATCGCGTGCTGGCAACTCTCGATGATCCAGGGTAAGGCTGATTTTTGGTTGTGGATTTTGGATGCTATAGGACTTGTGTTGGCCCTTTCGCCCCCACCCTCCCGGCCCTCGTCCTTTCAGGTATAGAGTCGTTGCTATGCGGCATATCGTAGCCCTTCTCCCCCCACCCCCCCGGCCCCCCTCCCCCTCAAGGAGGGAGGGGGGAGTGTGCCAAAAAACGCATGCTGCTAAGGTGCGGCTCCCCTCCCCCCGCTGAGGGAGAGGAGTTGGGGGAGGGGGGAAGGGGTGCCAATGCAAAACTTTATCCCTGAAAGGGGATTGGAGGAGGGGGGAAAGGGGGCATCGAACTCATACCTAAAGGACATGCATCGTGGCATCTTCGGTTCAACTTGACCGCACCGGGCTTTGGCTTGACGGCCAACCCTTCTATCTGCTTGCGGGTTGTGTGCACTATTTTCGCTGGCCGCACACCGAGTGGCGGGCGCTGCTCGAACAGGCCCGTTGGGCCGGCCTGAATACAATCGATACCGTCATTCCCTGGAATCGCCACGAGCCCAATCCCGGCCAGTTCGATTTTGCCGAGGAGGCCGACCTGGGCGCGTTCCTCGATCTCTGTCACGAACTGGGCCTGAAGGCGATTGTGCGCCCTGGGCCTTACATCTGCGCCGAATGGGAGAATGGCGGCCTACCGGCCTGGCTCACTGCCGAACCCGGCCTGCGCCTGCGCACCGATGATGAGCGCCACATGGCCGCAATCCGGCGCTGGTTCGCGGTGCTGCTGCCGATCATTGCGCCGCGCCAGTACGACCAGGGCGGCCCGGTCATCCTCTGCCAGATCGAAAACGAACATTGGGCCTCGGGGGTCTATGCCCACGATTTCCATCAGCGTAGTTTGGGCGAGTTGGCAACCCAGCACGGGATTCGGGTGCCCCAATACACCTGTATGGGGGGCATGCCCGAGTGGCCCGAGTTTCGCAATGGCTGGAGCGGCATCGCCGAAAAGCTCGTGCAGACCCGCGCCCTCTGGCCCGACAACCCGATGATAGTGAGTGAACTGTGGAGTGGCTGGTTCGATAGTTGGGGCGCCAGCCGCCAGACCCGTAAGGCGCCGGCCAAACTCGATCTGACCTTGCACCAGTTGACGGCGGTGGGGGCGGCGGGCTTTTCGCACTGGATGTGGGCCGGTGGTACCAATTTTGGCTTCTGGGGTGGGCGCACCGTCGGCGGCGATCTGGTCTTTATGACCGCCAGCTACGATTATGATGCCCCGATCAGCGAATTTGGCGAACTGCGGGCCAAGGCCCTGATCGCCCGCCGCCATCACCTGTTTTTGGGCAGCCTGGGGGCGCAGTTGGCCCCAATCCTGGCCGATGCCGTGCCGGGTGGGTTGCGCGTGATCAGTCCGCCAGCCGTGCGCGGGCGCAGCGAGGCCGGGGCCGAGCCGTACCGCACTGTCAAGGCTGGCCCTAGCGCACCCGCTGCCTGGCGCGACTTTCAGGCCACCTTTTTGTACAATCCCGGCCACGAAGGTGCGACCTATCAGGTGGGGGGTGATCAGCCCGCACGCCAGATTATGGTGGAGGTGGAGCCCGCCGCCATCCGTCCGATCTTTACCCAGTTGCCGCTGGGGCACCACGGGTTGCGCCTGATCATCCATACCGGGCGCATTCTGGGCTTCTGGCACGAGACCCTGGTGATCTATGGGCAACCCGGCGAAGTTGGCATGCTCGAGCTAGGCTGCGGGACAGCCAACGCACCAACCCTGACCCACTGTTCCGGTACGATCACCCAGGCGACCCGGCACGGCCCAAACCTGACGATCGACTACTGGATCAGCGAAACCCCGAGTACACTCACGGTCGAAATGGGTACGCAGCACCTGCGGCTGCTGTTTATCACCCAGGCCCAGGCCGAACACTATCAACCCGAGGTGGCAGCCACTCATGTTACGCCTGAGCCAGGCCCCAGCCAAACTGGCACGCTTCAACTCCCAATCGAACGGTTGGCCCTGGCCGAGGCGACTGAAACGACCGGCTGGCAGCCCCTAGCCCAGCCCGAAGCCATGGAACGACTCGGCTGTCCCTACGGCTACGGCTGGTACCGCGCCGAACTCGATCTCGCCGCGCCGCTCCAGACGACCCTGGCCGCCCCCTGGCTGAGTGACCGGGCGCGGGTATTGATCAACGGCGTCGATCAGGGCTTGCTCGGCGTTGATCCCAATGGGCCAGCCTACACCGTGCCTATTGATCTACCTGCGGGCCGCCACGAATTGCGCCTGCTAACCGACAATCTGGGCCGCTTCAACTATGGGATCAAGCTCGGCGAATGGAAGGGCCTGCTTGACACACTCTACCTGGACGGTCAGCAGCAAGACATTTCGGACGGCTGGGCGGCACTCTGGCAGGAAGTCCAGTTCGCCGGTGAAGCCGTCGCGAATGCCTGGCCGGGGGCGTTTCGGCCCGATGCGGCCAATGTGCATTTGGGGCGCTTTGGCTTTGCAGGGCCGTCGGTCTGGTTGTTGCGTACGATCGAAGTCCAGGCCGAGCGGCGCTATCTCGTCCACATCACCGGCGATCGCAGTTCGGGTGGCTTCTTTGTGAACGGGCAGGCCGTCGAACGGTTTAGCCGCCATCGCAGCGGCGGCCTGATCAAAGCCGACCTGAGCGACCTGCTGCGCCCGGGTACCAATCTGTTGGCCCTGAATCTGCAAGGGTACGCAGGCGCACCCTGGCGGGCGACCCTGGTCAGTTACGACCCGGCCCAACCGCTACCCGCAACCTGGAGCTTTCGACCTGGAGTGAGTCCTGGGGCAGCCGCGCCCAGCACAGGCGGCCCGGCCTATTATCGGGCCACGTTTGCGCGCCACGAACTCCCTGCCACCCTAACCCGCCTGGCCCTGCGTCCGGGTGGCCTGGGCAAAGGCCAGATCTGGCTGAATGGGCGCAACGTTGCCCGCTTCTGGCAAATTGGCCCGCAGGAAGACTATAAACTGCCGGTGGGCTGGCTGGTCGAACAGAACGAACTGATGATCCTGGCTGAAACAGGCCATACCGAGGATGTGATGCTCAGCTTTGAGTAGATGAGGTGTGTGCGCAAATAAGGTAGGCCCTTTGCTCCCCCCACCCCCCAGCCCCTCCCCCCTTGAGGGGGAGGGGCTGGGGGAGGGGGGAAAGGGGCCGCCAACGCAAAACACTCGCTCACGTGCCGGATAAACCACTCAACCAATGAACCCATCGCTTGGCATCATCATTGTAAGTTGGAACGTGGCTGACGTGCTGCGCTGTTGCTTGTTGGCGGTTACGAAATCGTTGGCCGACCATGGGTTGACCGCAACGATCTATGTGGTAGACAACGCCAGCCACGATGGAACCCCGACCATGCTGCAGGCCGAATTTCCGGCGGTACACCTGATCGAGGCAGGGGCTAATCTAGGCTTTGGAGCGGGCAATAATCTGGCCTTACGGCTGGCTCTGGCGGCAGCGCATCGCTACCTGTTGCTTTTGAATCCCGATACCAAACCCGAAGCCGACGCGATCCCACAACTGGTTTACTGGCTGGAGTCCCATCCCAAGGTGGCGCTGGTGGGGCCGCGCCTGATCTATGGTGATGGCACGCCCCAACCGTCGCGGCGGCGTTTTCCGAATTGGCTGAGCATGGCATGGGAAAGCACGCCGCTCGAACGGCTCTGGCCGGGCAATCCCTGGGCGGCCCGCTACCGTTGCGCCGATCGCCCTGATGATCATGAGCAGGCCGTAGACTGGTTGGTCGGCGCGGCGCTATTGGTACGCGCCGAAGCGGTGCGGCGCGGGGGATTGTTCGACGAACGCTTCTTTATGTACAGCGAAGAGCTTGAATGGCAAGCGCGTTTGAGCCGAGCCTGGGGTCATTCTGAAGCGATCTGGTATACACCCACAGCGACGATTCATCACTACGAAGGCAAAAGCAGCGAACAAGCCGTGGTGGCCCGCTATCTGCATTTTAATCAGAGCAAACTGCTGCTGGCGCGGATGTGGTATGGTTGGCAAGCGGCGGCGCTGCTGCGTGTCGTCATCCGACTTGGCTTTGGCTACGAACTGGTCAATGAAGTTGTTAAACTATTGCTAGCGCATCGGCCTGAACTGCGTCGCCAACGGATTGGGGTCTATTGGTCTGTATTACGACATTTGTAAGCATAGATACGCAGCAGTGCAGATTCCTCACTTCGTTCGGAATGACAATGTGCGTGCTGCGTTCTGTTTGCAGCCCTCCTGGCGCTTAGCTTTGAACATCCTATGCACTACCAAACCTTACATGATGGCTGGCAGATCCAACCCCTAACTGAATTTCAGCACGGTTTATACGGCCACGATACGACGGGTTGGTACCCCGCTACGGTGCCGGGTCACTGGCAAGAAGTGCCCGGCCTGGAACGGCATCACGGCAAGGCGGTCTACCGTTGCCACTTCGAGGCCCACCCGGCACCTGGGGTGCGCCAGTGGCTGCGGATTGGCGGAATCTTCTACCGGGCACGGGCCTACCTAAATGGGGCCGATCTTGGCCCGCACGAGGGCTACTTCATCCCCTACGAGCGTGAGATTACCGGGATGTTGCTCGCAGAGGGGCCGCAGCAGTTGCTGATTGAAGTTGATTGTCCCGACGAGCACAACAAGCTCGGCAAAACCCTGATTACCGGGGTCTTTTCGCACTGGGACTGTCTTGACCCCGAGGCCAATCCCGGCGGGATCTGGTTGCCGGTTGAATTGCATGCCAGTGGGCCGCTCCGGCTCCAGCATGCCCGTTTGCTGACCGTGGCCTGCGACGAGCGGTTTGCCCAGATTCGCTTTGACCTGGATCTTGATGCGAGCACGGCTGGCCCGGCGACGATCCGGCTGCGCTTTACGCCCCGCACCTTCGAGGGTGAAGTGCAAGAGTTTATGCAGCGCCGCAATCTGGTCGCAGGCCCACAGAACCTGGGTGGGCTTGTCAAGGTGCGTGAGCCGCGGCGCTGGTGGACCCATGACCTGGGCCGCCCCGATCTGTATGACGTAACAGTTGAGGTGCTGAGTGATGATGGGCCACACGATGAAGTCAGTGACCGTTACGACCTGATTTTTGGCATCCGCACCTTTGAACTGCGGCGCTGGATTCCGTATCTGAACGGGGTGCGGTTTTTAGTCAAGGGCAACAACTACCCGCCCGGTGATATGCGGATCGCCAGCATGACCAGCGCACGTTACGACCATGATCTGCGCCTGGCCCGTGACTGCCACATGAACATGCTGCGGGTACACGCCCACGTTGACCACCCGGCGCTGTATGCGGCGGCGGACGCCCAGGGCATCTTGCTCTGGCAGGACTTCCCGTTGCAATGGGTCTACGACCAAGCGGTCTTGCCGGAGGCGCGACGCCAGGCCCGCCTGATGGCCCGGTTATTGGGCAGCCATCCGAGCATTGCGATCTGGTGTATGCACAACGAGTCGTTCCCAATTGAGGATACGGCCGACGAGAGCTTGATGGCCCAGATTCGCACCCAAATTGCAGCCCTCGGCTATAGCTGGAACCGCGACGTGATGGACAGCCAACTCAAGGCCGTAGTCGAGGCCGAAGATTCCACCCGTCCGGTGGTACGCTCGTCGGGCGAGTTTCATATTCCCTTTTTGCGCGAAGGCACCGATGGTCATGCCTACTTTGGCTGGTACAACAACCATGGCAATCTAGCCCAGGCCGAAATGATGCAGCGACGGTTTCGGGGCAACATGAGCTTTATGACCGAATTTGGGGCCCAGAGCTTCCCCAATCTGGCCAGCAGTCTGCGCTTTATGCCCGACCCCTTGACCGACGAGGCGATTGTCCGGCTCGAAACCCGTCATGGCCTGCAGGGCACGATTATGGCCAACTGGATCCCGTGGCGCGAAACCCGGGATCTCGCCACAATTATCAAACTGAGCCAAGACTATCAGATCTTCATCAATCGCTACTACATTGACCGGCTGCGGGATGCCAAATACAGCCCGACCGGTGGGATCATCGCGTTTTTGTTTGTTGATCCCCACCCGGCGGTCTTATGGAGTGTAGTGGACTACTGGCGCGAACCGAAACGTTCGTACCAGGCCTTGCGCACCGCGTTCAGCCCCCAGTACGCCTACTGCGTCTTCGATCCGCGTGACTATGCCGTGGGTGAAGCGATCACCCTGAACCTGCGCGCGGTCAATGATGCGCGGCGAACCATCCTGGGGGCGACCCTCGAAGCCCGCTTGCACGACCCCGAGGGTGGCTTGCTGGCCGAGAGTCGCCGCCAGCTTGATCTGCAGGCCGACTGTGCGCCAATCCTAGTTGATCGGCTGCGGCTGACCCCCACCCGCCCTGGCACCTACAGCCTGAGCCTGCACCTCAGTGGGGTCGAGCACGAGGTGCGGCACAGCTATGCGATTCAGGTGCGGTAAAGCTGGCTGCGGCAACAAACACCAGCAGTTGCCGCAGCCAGCAATTCTGGGAGAACCAGGTTCTCCCAAGCCCGCCTCTAAGGCATTCCCATGCTCCTAATTCGTGCGCAGAGCTTCGATCGGGGCGAGGCGTGCAGCGCGAATGGCCGGGTAGATCCCGGCGATCAAGCCGATGGTTGAGGCAAAACTCAGGGCCAGGATGATCGCCGGGATATCAAGATCCAGATAACGTGCGATCCCGAGATCGGGCAGCATGGTATGGATGACAATCGCCCCACCATTGACCATCAAGGCGGTCAGGAGCAGGCCCGCGAGCCCGCCAATCAGGCTCAGGGTCAGCGATTCGACGAGAAATTGGGCCAGAATATCGCGGCGACGCGCCCCAACTGCTTTGCGCAGGCCAATTTCGCGGGTGCGTTCGGCAACACTTACCAGCATAATATTCATAATCCCAATGCCACCCACCAGCAGCGAAATCCCGCCGATCACCCCCAGGAAGATCGTCAAGCCAACCAGAATGTTGTTGTTATCCTGAGCCAGTTGGCTAAAATCTTGAAAACTAAAGCCATTGCCCTGGCCCGCAGTCTGGCGGTGGCGTTGTTGCAGCAAACTGGTAATCGCCTGACGAGTCGCGTCGGCCTGGGTTGCGTCGTCTAGATAGATCAGCGCCTGACTTACCTGAGTCGGCCCCAACGCAGTTTCGGGAAAGAGCCGGTCACGTGCGACGCTGATCGGCACAATTGCACTGTACCCATAATTGATGAAGGAGGGCGGCTGGGGAGCCAGCACCCCCGTCACACGAAAACTTAAGCCACCGATCAAGACTTCGCGCCCAAGCGGTCGCCCGTCAGCAAACAACTCCTGGGCCACATTCCAGTCCAGTACCACAACCCTGGCCCGTTCTTCAAGATCCTGGGCTGTCAAAAAACGGCCCAGGGCCATGCGCATATTAGGGCGCAGATAGGCCGGATCAGTGCCAACAATTTCGGGATAGCTGCTCTGCAAACCGGCCTGAATGGGCGCATAGTTCACTAAGCGCCCGGTGACTTCACGCACATTCGGCAGGTTGCGGATCGCCTCCAGATCGGCCATACTCAGGCGACCTTGCTCCGGTGGGGGACCACTCGCCCCCGTAGGATCAGGCTGGGCCAACAAGATGAGCATATCCGTCTCGACGCTATCGAAGATGCTCATCGCGAAGCGCTGAAAGCTTTGGCCCACCGAAAGCAAAGTACTCACGGCGGTAATGCCAATCGCGATCCCCAGCGTCGCCAGGATCGTGCGCAGCAGATTACCGGCCAGGCTACTCAGGGCAATCCGAATGGCTTCGATCAAATGCATAGGATCTACTCGACAGGGTTTCAGAACATCATCGGTGGCGGCATCGTCAGGATGACCAACTGGTCGCCTTCGTTCAGACCACTGAGGACCTGCACCTGGTCGTTGCTGATGGCGCCTAATTCGACCGGCACAAGTTCGGTAAGCGGTTCACCGTTGGGGTCGCTGCCCCCGGTGGCACGGCGCACCATTGGCCCGCTTTCACCGTATTCAACGGCCTGCAACGGAATGATCAAGGCATCGCTGATCGCCAGGATTTCGATGCTGGCGGTGACGGCCATGCCCACACGCAAACGCGGGTCAGCGGAGACAAGTTCGAGTTCGACGGGATAGAGCCCACCAAGCGAACTGCCCATCCCAAAGCCGCCCGTATCGTCACCGCTTTGACTGGCCGGGAGCGCACTGACCAACAAGACCTTGCCGGGAAAGCTTTCACCGGGCACCGAGTCGACCCTGACCTGCACGTCCTGCCCGGTCGCCACGCGGGCGACCCCTTGTTCGGTGACCTGACCACGAATCAGGAAGCTACTCAGATCAACAATCCGAATCACACTATTGACGGTAGTCAGGGTACCTTCTTGCAGGCCCATGCTGACAATCGTGCCGCCAAGCGGGGCTGTGAGGGTGGCGGCAGCGAGATCCGCTTCGGCGGTCGCCAGACTGGCGTGGGCTTGCTCGATGGCCGTCCGGGCGCGGGCCAGTTCGACGGGATCGGCCCCAGCACGCAACTTTTCCTCGCGGGCAATCGCTTCGAGCAAGGCGGCTTCGAGTTCGGCGCGGCGGGCCGGGCGGTCGGGATTGTTGGTCAACTCGGTATAGGCCTTTTCGGCGTCGGCTAGTTCTTTGCGGGCCTCAAGCACTGCAGCGGGCAAGCCACGAGTGCGTGCCAATTCGTAGCTGCGACGGGCCTCGTTCAGGCTACGTTCGGCGGCTTCAATCCCACGTTCGGCGGTCTGGATCTCGCGCACCTCGGCTACGCGGGCCTGTTCGGCCGCATCAACCAGATTAGCCAGACCCTGCTCGCTGACGGCTAAGCTATTCTCGGCATCAATAAACCGGCGGCGGAAGTCCTCGATTTCACGTGGGGTCAATTCGCGATTTTCGGGTAGCCCTGTGACTTGATTGGTTACCTCATCGGTGGGATGGCGGCCAGTGCGTTGCACAAAATCCCAATCCCAGAACATATCCGAGAAGAGGAGTTGTACCCGTTCGTGGGAGCGCAGGCCCTGTTCAAGGTTCTGTTCGGCACTTATTTTGCTCCGCGAGGCACGGTCACGGGTTTCGACCAGGTTTTGGCGCGCCGTGACCAGGGCCTCTTCGGCACTCGTGACCGCTCGTTCTGCCGCAGTCAGATCATCAGTCGGCACACCGGCCTCAAGATCAAGCAAGCGTTGGCGAGCCGTCGTCAGACGGGCTTCGGCCAGTTCACGATCAATCAGGCGCACGGCCTGGGCATCGGCGGCCAGATTAGCGCGAGCACGGGCCACGGCGGCGGCGGCCTGCGCCAGATCGGCCTGGCTTGGGCCAGCCGCCAGGCGGGTAAAACTCTGCTCGGCCTGATCCAATTCGGCCTGGGCACCAGCGACCCGCAGTTCAAGATTACGGGTTTCGAGACGGGCCAGGATCTGGCCAGGTATAACCAAATCCCCCCGTTCGACCAGCACCTCGACGACGCGCACGCCTTCGCGAAAACTGACCCGGGCCTGCTCACGTGGTTCGAGTGCCCCGTTGACCTCGACGGTTTCGAGCAGTTCGCCCCGCTCAACCGTAATCAGTTCGCTGGTGAGTTCCTGATCCAGTTCCGGCGGGCGCACGATCTGCTGGCGGGAAACCACGGCGACAACCACCGCAGCCACAGCCAGGATCAGGGCCAGTCCACCCAGAAGAGGCCGCCAGGGCCAGCGGCGACGTTTCGGTGTAGCAGCCATATGCGGTTATTCGCCCCCTTCCGCGACCAGATCCTCGACGTGGGCATTATCATTGAGGCGCAGCAAACGCCAACCACTGCGGCCCAAACGCAACTCGGTAAGCGAGCCGTTATCGAGCCACATGCGCCCGAAGTTGCCAAGATCCAGGCCAATCACATGGCAGAGCAAAGCGCGGATGGTGCCACCGTGCGACACTGCCACGATCACATCACCATAGGCATGTTGCTCCTGGATCTGGTTGAGCGCGACCAAGGCCCGGGTCTGGAGTTGGGCGTAACTCTCGCCACCGAGGCGCACGGTGCGGGCGGGATCACGCCGATACTCGGCCATATGCTCGGGAAAGCGCCGGTAGAGCTCTTCAGGGGTGTGGCCCTCCCATTGCCCAACATCAATTTCGCGCAGTTCAGGCATGGCTTGGGGCTGCAAGCGCACGACGGATCCGATCACCTCAGCAGTCTGCCAAGCCCGGGCCAGATCGCTACTGTAAAGGGCCACCGGCTGATAGGCGGCCACGCGGGCGGCGGCACGGCGGGCCTGTTCGCGCCCCCGCTCGTTCAGGGGAATATTGGCCTGACCCTGATATTGGAGTGTCACATTCCACGGTGTTTCACCATGACGAACCAGGATAAGACGCATAGATACTCGCTTTAGATAGACTACCTACCCAACGTTAGACCTGGCAGGTTTGTTCCCGGTTACAGCGTTTACAGGGTTTTTAATGCTCCCTAACCAGCGCACATTATATCAGCCATGACTGAACCGACGCCATCCACCAAAAGGCCGAGGCAGGGATGCTGCAACGTCCGCCTCCGGCGCTGGGGTTTGGAGTGGCAAAGCCACCCCAAACCGTGGGCTTGCCCAATGAGGTTGCATGATCCTGAGCGAGGGATCTTCACTGCCGCAGCCGGGATTCCTTGCTGCGCTCGGCATAACCAGCATGCTTTATGATCAACCATGACTGGTATTAGACGAAGATGTAGGCTATTGTTAGGATTATAAGCAGCGCACATTATCCTGATGAAAATGGAAGCAGCGTTGCAAAGCTTGAACCAGTCACTCAAGATACAGGTTCAGGCCGCCACCGCTGAGATTCAAGACGTGTATAGCAAGGCTGCGCAGACCCTACGCGAGAACCTCAAGCGCGTCAACATCCTGTATGCCATCAGCCAAAGCGCGATTGCGGCCAGTAACATGCAGAGTCTGCTCCAGCAGATGGCTGACATTATTGCGCAGGCCATGCATGCAGACAGGGTCAACATCGCAGAGCACCTGCACAAACTCTTCCAGCCATTCACCCAGATTGATAGCAGCCTTGCACGCGGATATACCGGCACCGGCCTTGGACTTTCGCTCGTGAGACACTTGGTGGATCTGCACAACGGCAGCGTGAGCGTGGAAAGCACCTTCGGTGCAGGCAGTCGCTTTACCGTCACGCTGCCGTGTCTGCCGCCAATCACAGCAGATGCCCCCGTCGAACGCCAATCTGATGATCTTTGAGGATTCTGCATTGCAAAAGAGACTAGGCTTGTGTTAGGAATGGGCGGATGCCATCCCAGGGCCATTGCAACGTCGTTGGGCAAGCCCTAGGTTTTGGTGTGTTGTGGGGGGGGCGCCGCCCCAACCCACACACACCCCAGTTGTTGCGGCCACCCCCCCCCCCCCCCCCCCCCCCGGCCGCCCGGTTTTAAAC
>JBLWKA010000026.1:34361-47732 GCA_048381555.1 Oscillochloridaceae bacterium umkhey_bin13 | reverse complement strand
GTTGTGTGTTTGTGGCGCGACCCCCCGGGCGCGGAACCCGCGGGCCCCGGCTCCGCTGTCGGAGGGACGGGGCTGGTGGGGCGGGGGGGGGTGGGGCGCCCCCCCCCCCCCCCCCCCCCCCCCACACCACTCATGCACTATGCCTACCCATTCACTTGCCAAACAAACGTAACCAGGGTTGCCACTAATAAGGCCAGGGTGCAGAGCGGCCAGTAAAGCAGTTTCGGCAACAGGTGCTCGCCGTAGGTGATCAAGGGGAGCCAGGGTGCCCGCACCAGCAGCAGGGCGTCTATGATGACGGCCAACACGATCACATACAGTAACAGGTAGAGATGTTCGAGGTAGGTGATGCCGATGGCGGCGACACTGTCGCGCAGCGCGTTGTGGGCGACGGCGATCACAAAGAAGAGCGCGGCAGCATAGCTGAGCGCCGCCACCAGATCTTGTTGGTCGGTCAATTGGCGGTCGCTCATCAAGAAGGCAAAAACCAGTGCCAACGTGACCAGGCCGGGGATCAGGTAGGCGATGAACGGCCCAACCACATTGCGCTGCGCATTGAGCATAAAGGTCAGTTGGGGCGGCGGCGGGCGCAGGGTGCGGGTACTGACCCCCAGGTTCGAGGCTTCGCGGATGGGTTGCAGCGTGAAGAAACTACTCTCGAAGCGCCAATCATTCAGGCGCATGCCCTCGGCTAAACCGGGCAAGGCCGAAGGCCGAGTCATTGGGTAGGCCGCAAGGTCGGGGACTAAGACCACATTGCGTTCGATCTCGGCGGGCAAGATACGAATGGTGACATTGCGGGTATCGAAGGGAAAGCGCGATGGATCAAAACGCTGCTGCAAGACAATCCCCACCCGCCAGATCAGCACATCGGCGTCGCCATCACGGATCACGGCGGCCTCTTCGATCGGCAGTAACTCGCCAATCGTCTGCGGCAGAATAAACCCCCGCTCCAGATCGTCGGGCAGATCATCGTGGTAACGCTGCCAAATCGTGGCATTGAGCGTTGTCGAGGTCGCGTTTGGAAACTGGATGGCGGTAATCTCGATCCCGGTTGGCACCACCAGCGGCTGATCTCGCGGATCAAGGCCCTGTTTATAGCGAGTCAAGATCCGTTCGACAGCGGTGGTATCAGCAATCGCGTCGGCGGTATGATCACGCGTGAAGGCATTGAGCCACCAGGTCAGCATGATCAGACACACGCTGATGAAGGTAAAACTGAGGGCCACGACCCAGAGTTGCGCGGGTTGACCCCGTTCGGCGCGCACGAGCACGGCGAGCAGGAGCACCACAAACAGGCCCAGGCTCAGCCCAATCGCACTCAATTGACGCAGGATCGTTGCGGAAGGAGGGCGCAGATCGGCAGCATCAAGCACAACCGCCACCATGCCCTGGTTGGAAAGCAGGGGAGCCATATAGAACCAGGACTGGCGCCCGGTGATCGAATCGACATGCTGGATTTCAACGGTTTCGCCGGCCAGAGCCTGGCGCGCCGCTGCCTGGACCGCAGGATCATGGCGACTCGCAGGATCAAAGATCGAGAGTTGGGCCACAAACTGGGGGTCAGGGTGGGCAAAAAAGGTACCTTGCTGCGAGGTAATAAAGCCATAGCCGCGAATACCCAGATCCATCTGAGAAACGAGGCTCCGCATTCCCACCAATGAAAAGTCGGCGGTGACCACGCCACCGGGACGAGGATCATCTGAGCCAGGACGGGCAAACGGCGTCCCGTACTCAATCAAAACCTTAGCCGCCCCGGTCGCCAAAAACGGCTCGCCCCACTGCGGGCCTTCGCGCAGCGGATGGTAGTACCAGGCGGTCTGGGGCGCACCCGGCTCAGCACTCGGTGGCAGGGTATAGTCGTAGGTTGCCACATCAAGCACACCCACGGTCTGGGTAACTGCGTCACGATAGACATAGACCTGGGCCAGGCGAAGGGCGGGATCGCAGACAAACGGCTCGCAAGTGACGGCCAGACCATCAAGATCGGGATTGGCTTCGAGATCGGCAATCAGGCGGGCAGTTACATCAGCGAAAACCAGGTCACCACTGGCCAAATCGGCACTGATCTGCTCGGCGGTCGCCTGAGCCTGCAACAAAGCTCCGTCAATCGTTGCCACGGCCCTGCTGGCTTCGCTGCGGGCAGTAGTCAGGGCAGCCGTCACCAACTGGTTGCGCAACAACAGATAGTTGGTAATCAGCAGCGCCGATAGTGCGCCCATCACAATGGTCGCCAGGATCAAGCCGGCCCGCAGGCGGCGAACCCGGATTGGGGCAAGATCGATTGGGGATTGTTGCATGAGATGAAACCAATGAGCATTGCTGATCTTGCATGGGCATGGGCGTAGGGACGCAGACGCAGCACGCTGCGTCCCTACGCCCAATTATCGCCTGAGCGCCAGCAGCAGCCGTTCTAACTCGGCACAATGGTGTTGCCACGAGTAGTGCGCCACCACCCGTTCACGGGCGGCGGCCCCCATCCGACGGGCTGCCAGCGGATCGGCCAGCAAGGCAGCGATCGCCCCGACCAACCCGGCCAGATCACCCTCTGCAAACAGTGTACCCTCTTGCCCTTGGCGAATCACCTGATCCAGAGGCGAGATTGCGGTCGTGACCACCGGCAGACCAGCCGCCATATACTCGTAGATCTTGAGCGGCGACCAGAAGAAGCCAGCGGCTTGCAGGGCCGGGTGGGCCGCCGGATTGAAGGGAGCCACGCCAAGCGTCGCCTGCGCCAACAGGCTCGGAATTCGGTCATAGGGTACCGCGCCCGTAAACTGGAACCGCGCCGCATAGGGGCTGGCGGTGACCAGGGCTTCGGCGGCAGCCCGTTCGGGGCCATCACCGATCAGCGTGAAGCGGGCTTGACGGCCCTGGGCACAGAGCAACAGGGCCGCCCGCACAAAATCGGTCACGCCGTGCCAGGCCCGAAACGAGCCCATAAAGACCACATTGGGCGGATCGGGCAACGCAGTACGAGGATCGAGGCGGGTCGCGGCGACGGCGGCAAAGCGATCCACATCGGCCCCCCAGGGCAATTCGACAATCTTATTGCGCTCGATGCTGGCCGGCACGGTCGTGTGCAGCGGGGTCACAATCACATCGGCGGCCCGGCACTGCCACTCGGCCCAGCGCCGCATTGGCCCACCCAACGCATCATCGAGGCGGCGTTTAGGGACGGCGGGCGGATCAACAATCAGAGCATTGACTTCGAGCATGGCCGGGATGCCAAGACGACGGGCGGCGATCAGCCCCAGGCCCGCAAAATTGTAGTAACGCTCGATGATCACATCGGGGCGCAAGGCGCGGGCCAGCCCGATGATCGGTCGTGCTGCGAGCAGACTCAGGGCCTTAGGCAGATTGACGTGGTGCAACCCGAAGCCATCAAGGCGTGACGAGACTGGGCGGGCCAACGAGGCCAGACCGCCCCAACCCTCGTGCGAGGCTGCGATCAGATCAACCTGGTGCCCACGCAGGGCCAGGCCACGGGCCACCTCGTAGGCGTGGGTACTGCCCCCCAACGAGCCAGGAACCGGAATCCCCGCCGCCAGATAGAGGATCTTCAAAGCCGTTCGTAGCGATCCAGATCCATCGTGATCGCCAACGTCCCAGGGGCGACCTTCTTCACCAGATCGTAGGCCCGCTCAACCTGGGTATCCTCAACCCCAACCAGCAGGGTCGTATTGCCACGGCGCAAAAAACCACCAGTCGTGGCCAGGCGCGTCACCCGAAAGCCCTGCTCAACGAGCGCATCAACACTCGCGTCAGCGTGGCCATCATCAGTGACAAAAACAATCAGTTTCATGGCAAACTCCCCGGGGCGGTATGAATCTGAACGGCATTATAGCGGGGCAGGCGAGGGCCGTCAATCGTATAGGCAGATCCTTCGCGAAGTTTACCCTGAGGATCCTATAGCCTGCGGGCCAGTGGTGCTGCGCACAATCAGGGTGATGGCGCAGCGTCATTGTCACCCCTCACTTCGCCTGCGGCTCCGTTCGGAATAACACTGATGGCGCTGCGATCCGTTCGACGTGATCAGAGAGCTTTGTTGCTTAGGAGCACAGCCGAAGGCATCGAGGTGCGATTGTTCTTGCCAAAAACGCCGTATAATTATTTGATGCTTACGATTCAGCTCTTTGGGCAGCCGTCCATCTATCGTGACGCACAACCGATCCCGTTGCCTCGTCGCCGTGCCCGGGCGCTGGTGTTCTATCTCGCCGCCCAGCAGGCTCCGGTCAGGCGCGAACAGTTGCTCAATCTGCTCTGGCCGGATCACGAGCGGAGCACGGCCCAGCAGATCTTGCGCACGACCCTGCACGCAGTGCGGCGCGTCCTCGATACGGCGCTTCAGGGCGATGATCCGCTAACAATCACGCCCACAACCTATGTGGATTATCGCCACCTGGCCCACCTGGTCGCGCAGCCGACGCTTGATGAGGCCACCCTGGCGCAGGCGCTCCTGCCAGCCAAAGACGAACTGCTGGCTGATTTTAGTCTGCCTGATGCCGAACCCTTCGAGCAGTGGCTCGCCGCCGAACGCGAACGGGCGCGGCTGCTGGCGATTCGGGGCTACACCCGCCTAGCGCGCATGCAAGCCGCCCGCCACGCTTATCCCGCCGCGCTCACCGCCCTTGGGCAGGCCCTGGCCTTCGACCCGCTGCAGGAAGATCTGCAACGTGACGCCATTCGTCTGCACTACCTGGCTGGCGACCGGGTTGGTGCCATCCGGCGCTACGAGCAGCTCCGCGATCTGCTGGATGAGCAACTCGGTGTGCCGCCCATGCGCGAAACGCTGGCCCTGTATGATGCGATCATCACCGATCAACTGGTGGCGGATAGCGCCCCGCCGGAACCAGAACGCCCCGTCCCGGCCCCACTGATCCCGAGTCTGGCCCCCGAACCACCCCCGCTGAGCCTACCGTTTGTGGGTCGTGACGCCGAATTGGCCCGCGTAGCAACCATTGTCAGTCAGGGGCGGCTGGCCTTGATCGAAGGCGAGCCAGGGATTGGCAAGACCCGGCTGGCGGCAGTCTATCTGGAGCAGACCAGGCGCAGTGGCGGGTTGGCACTCAGTGGTTCGGCCCGCGAATTGGAGCAGGGCCTGCCCTATCAACCGATGATCACGATGCTGCGCACCCTCGCCGATCAACCAGTCTGGCCGATGTTGCGCGACAGTCTGGCCCTGGATGCACTTTGGCTGCACGAGGCCGCCCGCCTGGCCCCGGAACTGCTTGGTGATACGACCAGCCAGGGAACGCCCGGGCGTGCCGAGGAAGCCCGGCTCTGGGAAGGCGTCGCCCGCCTGATCTTAGCGCTGGCCCGCCGCAGTCCCGTGGCCGTGCTGCTTGATGATGCCCACTGGGCCGATGCGAGTAGCCTGGGCCTGTTTGGCTACCTGTTGCGCCGCAGCGAGGGGCATCCCCTACGGCTGATCGCGACCGCTCGGCCCACAACCATGCGTGAACCGCTCGGTCAATTGATTACCGCATTGACCCGTGAGGGTCGGATCGAACGGTTGGCCTTGCCCCGCCTTGATCGGGCTGCGACCACGGTGCTGGCCCAAACCGTGACGCCCGCCAATGCCGGGCAGGTTGTCAACTGGCTCGAACAACAGGCCGAAGGCAACCCCTACATGATCGTCGAACTGCTCAGCCACGCCCGCGAGACCGGCCTGCTCACCAATGATGGCCGCCTCCAGGTAAACAGCCCAGCCTTGCCCTTGCCCCAGACGATCTACAGCCTGATCGAATCGCGCCTGGCCCGGCTCTCCGAAGGGGCACGCCGGGTGCTTGATGCCGCGGTCGCGGCCGGGCGTGAATTTGCCTTTGAAGTTGTCACCCGGGCGGCCGCGCTCTCCGAAAGTGCCGCGCTCGATGCCCTCGATGAACTACGCACGGCGCGCCTGATCGAACCGCTGCCTGATGGACGTTTTCGCTTTGACCATAGTTTGACCATGGAAGTGGCCTACCGCGAAGTTGGTGAACTGCGGCACCGTGTTTTGCACCGGCGGGTGGCCGAAGCGCTCGAAGCCCTGCACCGTGATCATCTCGATCTTGTCGCGGGCCTGATCGCCTCGCACTACGCCGAAGGCGGGGATGCCGAACGGGCTGCGGCCTTTGCCTTACGGGCCGGGCGGCAGGCCGCCAGGGTCGCCGCCTGGGCCGAGGCGATTGGCTTCTACGAACAGGCCCTAGCCGCGACCCCACCCGCCCAACGCTTTGCGACCCTGATCGCCCTCGGCGAAGCGCTCTACCTGCATGGCGAAGCCGCGCGGGCTACCGAACGCATGCGCGAAGCCCTGACCCTGGCCCGCGATCCGGCCCAACAGCGCCAGGCCCGCTTAAGTCTGGCCGGGGCCTTAGTGGTGCAGGCGCGCTACAGTGAAGTGATCGCCCTGATGCAGCCGATCAGTGTGGCCGGGCCACCCGCCGAACGGGCCAAGGCGCTGTTTCGCTGGGGCACGGCGCTTTCGCTCGAAGGGGCTGATCTGGCCGGGGCCGCCGCCCGCCTCGGCGAGGCCGCCACGTTGCTGGCCGACGAAGCCACCCCCGATCCGGTCAGTCTGGCCCAGATCCGCTTTGAGCTTGGCGGGGTGGCGGCCCAACAGGGCGATCTTGACCTGGCCCTAAGCCACTATCGCGTCGCACTCGCGATCGCCGAGGCGGCCACCGACGATCCCGCGATCTTCGACGGGGCCGTAACCTGGCGCATCCTGGCCCATAATAATCTGGCCTACCACTTACACGTGCAAGGCCAACTCGAGGCCGCCGCCCAGCACTGTGCAGCCGGCCTGGTCCTGGCCGAAGCACGAGGCACGCCAGGCCTGCTGCCCTATTTGCGCTCCACCGAAGGCGAAATCGCACTGGCCCGAGGCGATCTTGAGGCCGCCGAAGCCGCTTTTAGCACTGGGTTGGCCCTGGCCGAACGCCTGAGTGTGCCCGAACGGGTGGCTGGCCTGACCGCCAATCTGGGCCTAGTGGCCCAACGGCGCGGCCAGGAAGCCCTAGCCGTGCATCGGCTTTCGGCGGCACTGGCCCAGGCCGATGCCCTTGGCACGCGCCACCTGGCCACCCAAATACGGATCTGGTTGGCCCCCTTATTGCCCCCCGAAGCGGCACGGATCTTGCTTGCCGAAGCACGGGCCAGCGCCGAGGCCGGCGGGCGACAACATTTGTTGGCGGCAATCGATACGGTCAAGATCCTGTAGATCCCGTAGGAACGCAGCGTGCTGCGTCCGCACACCACGTGCGTCATCCGAAAATCCAAAGCTAGGGGTGCCTCAAATGGGTCACAGGCACCCGAAAAGATATTCGTAGATCTTGCCAAAAGCGCATCCCAAGGCATAGAATCACTACCATAACCGGAATCACCGTAGGGACGCAGCGTGCTGCATCCCTACGCCCGACACCCTTATGACCACGCCATCACTCACCAAATATGCCTGGATCTCGGTTGCCGCCGCTGTGGCGACGATCAGCCTGAAACTGGGAGCCTATAACCTGACCGGCTCGGTCGGCTTGCTCTCGGATGCGCTCGAATCGTTGGTCAATCTGGTGGCCGCCCTGATGGCGCTGGCGATGCTCACGATTGCGGCCCGCCCGCCCGACGAAGATCACGCCTATGGGCATGGCAAGGCCGAATATTTTGCCAGCGCCGTCGAAGGGCTGCTGATCCTAATTGCGGCCCTGAGCATTATCTGGGCCGCATGGAGCCGTTTGCGTGATCCGATGCCGATCAGTGAGCCACTGCTGGGCATCGCGATTGCCGGGGTCGCCTCGGCCATCAACTTCGGGGTAGCCCGCCTGCTCTTTACGGCTGGCGAGCAACACCGTTCGATCGCCCTCGAAGCCGATGCCCACCACCTGATGACCGATGTCTGGACCTCGGTAGGGGTGATCATCGGTGTGGTTCTGATCACACTCACAGGCTGGCTCTGGCTCGATCCCGTGATTGCCCTGGCTGTCGCCGTCCAGATCATCTGGGCCGGGTACCAACTCGTGCGCCGCTCGGTGCTCGGTTTGATGGATACGGCCTTATCAAACGAGGAGCAGAACCAGGTTTGTGCGGTACTCGATGGCTTTGCCCCACGCGGCGTGAGCTACCACGCCCTACGCACGCGCCAGGCCGCCTCGCGCCGGTTTGTTTCGATGCACCTGCTGATGCCCGATCACTGGACGATCCAACAGGGCCATAATTTGGCCGAGGAGATCGAACGAGCGATCCGGCAGGCCCTCCCCCATACCACCGTCTTTACCCATATCGAACCCCGCGATGATCCGACGTCGAGTGCGGATCTTAGCCTGGATCGCAACGAATAATGGCTACCCACTTTGAACTTCCCAACAGTTTGCGGATCGGGCTCGATCAAGCCGTACGCGGGAGCAATCCCGAGGCGCTGGCCCGCCGTGCGACCGAACTTTCGGCAGGCTATCGTGCCGGCCAACCCCTGCCACTGCGCACCCCGGACGCTGCCCTGGCCTACGCCATCACCCGCATGCCGGCTACCTTTGCGGCGATCGCTGCCGCAATGGCTGCGACCCAGGCTAGTGTGCCCGCTTTTGCCCCTCACCAGTTGTTGGATGTCGGAGCCGGCACCGGCGCAGCACTCTGGGCGGCAACCACCATCTGGCCCACGCTCCACAACGCGACGCTGCTCGAACAGAGTGCAGTCATGCGCGCCTTGGGCCAGCGCTTTGCGGCCAAAGGTCAGGGTGCGGTGGCCGCCGCCCAATGGCAGGCCAGTGATGTGACCGCAGCCTGGCAAGCGCCACCCCACGACCTGGTGAGTTGTGCCTATCTGTTGGGTGAACTGACCCCTGCGGATCAGGCAGTGCTGATCACCCGGCTCTGGGCGCAGACCAGGGGCGTCCTGCTGCTGATCGAGCCAGGCACGCCTCAAGGCTGGAGCGTGATCCGCGCCGCACGCGAGCAGTTGCGGAGCGCCGGGGCGACCCTTGCCGCGCCATGTCCGCACGCCGAAACATGCCCCTTGAGCGACCCGGACTGGTGCCATTTTAGTCAACGCCTGGCGCGCAGCAGCAGCCATCGGGCCGCCAAAGGGGCCGACCGCAGCTACGAAGACGAAAAATTCTCCTACCTAGCCGTAAGCCGTGACCCAGTGCAGCCCGCAGCGGCCCGCGTCTTGCGCCATCCGCTCATCCAGCCCGGACGGATCAGCCTGCAATTGTGTACCCCAGACGGGCTTGCCACCCGAACGATCACCCGCAGTGAACGCGAAGCATGGCCCCTGGCCCGCGACCTGCGCTGGGGAGCCGCCCTGCCCCTGGAATTATTGGACAAAACAAAATTCCCCTAGGCTTTGGTATAATAGGTACACTTGGAGTCGTGATTTTGCATTGACGATCAAAGAAACACGCCACAGAGCAGCCACCAACCGTCATGTCACAGTGGACCTTTTTGACCAACCACGCCCAGGTTCTGCTTTGCATTGCCAAGAACCGCAACATGACCGCCCGCGAGATCGCCACCCATGTGGGGATCACCGAACGGGCTGTGCAACGCATTCTGCGTGATCTGCATAAAGCTGGATATGTGAGCCATACCCGCGACGGACGGGTCAACCGCTACGAAATCCACGCCGACGTTCCGATGCGCCATCCAGCCCAGCAGGGCCATGCGGTGCGCGAACTACTGGAACTGTTAGGGTGACTGGCCCAGTTTCAACCGGGCAACTTCAAATCTGTGGTATACTACCCGACGTTGTGTGGAAACACACCGGGTGCTTCGGCACCTTGTCCCTACCCTAGACAGCGTGGCGGGCGTTGCCCTTAATGGCTTGATAGCCACCAGCCGAGGTAGACCAGAACCGTCGCGTCGCGCAGTTCACACCCTGTGCTCACGATTTGGTGGTGGCAAACCCACCGTATCTCTGGTCGCTCTGTCTAGCAGACGGGCGGCTTTTTTTCATGTCTACAATCCACACGAGAGGAGGTGAATCCATGCCAACCCAGCGCAAGATCGAGACCGTCGCGGAACTATCTGACAAGATGGATCGTTCGCAACTCGCCATTGTCGCCGATTACCGTGGGATGACGGTGGCAGAGTTGACGGCCCTACGCGGTAAACTACGCGAAAATGGGGCCGAGCTGATCGTCGCGAAGAATACCCTGCTGCGCCTCGCCGCCCGCAATACCGGCAAAGAAGGCCTCGAGAGTACCCTCGAAGGCCCGACTGCAGTGGTCTTCGGGTATGACGATATCGCAAAGGTCGCCAAGGTTGTGCTCGATGCGAGCAAGGCCGGCCCTAAGCCGCTCAAGGTCAAGGGTGGTCTGCTCGGCAAGAGCCCGATTGCCGTTGATGGCCTTGATGCCGTAACCAAGCTGCCATCCCGCGAGCAAGCCCTGGCCCAGGTTGTTGGTGCCGTCTCGGCCCCGGTTTCCGGTGTCGTCGGCGTGCTCAATGCCGCGATTACTAATGTGGCCCTGGTCATCCAGGCCCGCATCGATCAGCTGCAGCCAAATGGCGAAGCTGCGTCGTCATAGTCAGTCGATCAGTTCGTTGGCCCGCTGTTGCACAAGCGCAACCTAAAGGATTTAGCGACCGCCTCCCCAGGGAGCTTCCAGCCCAATCCTAAGTAAGGTAAGCAACGGCAGCGAGGGCCTGGGAGAACAGGGTTCTCCCAGCTTAATCCCAGTGGTAGCAAGCGCTAGCGCAGATACCACCACCATTCAATCACAATGACAAGGAGTATAGCCCATCATGGCGAGTGAGAAGATTGCCGCGATTGTTGAGTCGATCGAAGGTCTGAACGTACTCGAGCTGGTTGAACTGAAGAAGTACATGGAGGAGAAGTGGGGCGTGACCGCCGCTGCTCCGATGATGATGGGTGGCTTTGCTGCCGCGCCTGCCGCCGGTGGTGATGCCGCTGCGTCCGCTGCCCCGGTCGAGGAGCAGACCGAATTTGATGTTATCCTCCAGGATGTTGGCCCCAACAAGATCCAGGTCATCAAGGTCGTCCGCGAACTCACCAGCCTGGGCCTGAAGGAGGCCAAGGATCTGGTCGAGGCTGCCCCCAAGCCGGTGAAGGAAGCGATCGCCAAGGAAGAGGCCGAGGCGGCCAAGGCGAAGCTGGCCGAGGCTGGCGCGACGGCTGTCGTCAAGTAGGCTTTCAGGTACAGGGCGCAGGCAGATTTCATCTGCCTGCGCCCTGTTCTGATTTTCTACCCCAAAAAGGCCCGTACCGCCGCATTGAACTGGACAGGTTGTTCGTCCTGTACCAACATCGAAGCCTGGTCAATCACTTCGAGCCGCGCCCGGGGTTGGGCGACCAAAAAGGCGTCGGCCCGGCGCACCTCGGTTGTTGTCGATTGCCGGCCCCAGATCAATAAGATCGGTTGCCGAATGCGCTCGAAACTGCCGCGCAGATCACAGTTGAGCAGCCCGGTTAAAAAGCAGATCGGGGCATAGTGTGCCCCCGGACGGCGACAGGTCTGGTAAAAACCGTCATGGGTCGCTTCGTCAATCATGGCCGGGTCATGATAGGCCTGGGAACGCAAAAAGAAGGCCGTTCCCTTGCGACTGGTCAGTTGATCAAACACGGCCCGCCCCACTGGGCCACGTAGCCTCGCATAGATCGCCTGAGCCACCGGGCCAGGTGCATCACTGAGTTGGCCCATACCTGTGGGCACTGCCAGCACCAGCGCCCGCACCCGTTCCGGCCAACGCAGCGCTGCCATCGCTGCATAGGCACAGCTGAGTGAACTGGCAACCAGGGTCGCCGGGGCAGGTAATTGGGCCAGCATGGTTCCAATCTGATCAATATAATCCTCGGCCTGGTAACGTCGGGCCGGGCGATCACTATTGCCATAGCCGAGCAGATCAAAGGTATGAACTTGAAACTGATCCCGCAAGCCCATAAACGGGCCGCGCATCTCGAAGGCCGAAGCGGCGGCGTTAATACTGTGAATAAGCAGCACTGGATGGCCTTGACCGGCCTGGTAATGAGCTAGGCGGTGGCCGCGCCACACAAAGAAGTCTGGTTCGACGGGCAGAAGTGGTAAAAGTGGCTGGGTCATAAAGATCCTTTGGTTGTGATTTCCCCTGATTCAGTATAATGCTATTATGGAACGTGAACGCACCAAACTAGAACCCACACCGCCCCAGATCTTCGCGGCGGCCCCACTTGATGCCTATGCCCTACGCTTGACCACCGGATTGGCCTATCTCGGCGGCCTCTTGATGCTCCCCTTGTTATTTGCCTACCTGTCCAATCTGCGCTGGGACGGTTTGTTGGTGCCAGTGGCGTTAGCACTGGCGATCGCAATCTTTTTGCTGCTGACCTATGCCTTTCAGCCCGCCCGTTACGAGATTCACGCTGACACCTTGATTGTGCGACGGCGGCTCTGGCGTGCGTTGCGGGTACCGCTCGAACTGGTTGGGCAAGCGGCACCCGCGACGGCCCTGGCCGATCTGCCCCGACGCGGGCTGCGCTTCGCCTTTAATGCCGGGATCTTCGGCTACCAGGGGCCGTTTCGGCTGGCCCCGTATGGCGAGGTCTTTTTTCTAGCGACGGATCGCACCCGCCTGGTGACGATTGCCCGTTACGAGCGTACCGCGTTGGTGATCAGTCCGGCCAGTCCCCGCGCCTTCAGCGAGGCCCTGAATGCTGCCCGCACCAACGCGGCGTTGCGGGCACTTGAGAACCCAGAAGAGGTCTAGAACCACGATGCGCTTTCCCCTCGCCGATCACCTCAACCTGCCCTGTGTCTTCGAGCGCCTGCTTCCAGGGCGACTGCATCCCGATGGACGGCGTTACCTACCCGTGATCGTGCTGCGCCCCACCAGCAGTGCGGCGCTCTTCCCAACGAGTTTGCGGCTGGCAGTGGTGGATCGCCACCATCGGGTGCGTGAAGCGGACCAGGGGCGTCCAGGCCAGGCCAAGCTTGTTTTTGCGCTCGGTGAACTACACGCCCAGAGCTTGCCTTATCAAAAGGGCCTGGTGCCCGAAGCAGGTTGGCAGACCAGCCTGAGCGAAACCCCTACCGCGCTTGG
Source organism: Oscillochloridaceae bacterium umkhey_bin13 (assembly GCA_048381555.1). Lineage (GTDB taxonomy): Bacteria > Chloroflexota > Chloroflexia > Chloroflexales > Chloroflexaceae > Viridilinea. The sequence continues at coordinate 34,721 of JBLWKA010000026.1, read as the reverse complement.
TCAGGTGCAAGCAATCAGTGCCTGGGAAGAAGGACGGGGCACCTTGCCCTACCAGACCCTGTATGCCGAACTGACCCTCGACCTGGGCTTGGGGATTGTGGGAGTACGCACCAACCTGACCGCCCCTGATCTTGCGCTGGCCCTGGGTGCGCCTCGGCTTACGGTAGGCATGCATGCCAGCCTGGAGCGGGCGCGGATCGATATTCTGGGGTTCGAGCCGTTGTAGGTGGGCTGGTGGGGGGGGGGGGGGGCGCCCCCCCCCCCCCCCCCCCCGGCCCCCGGGCCTTGCCGGCCCCGGGCCCCCACCCCCCCCCCCGCGGCGCGCCCCACCCCAGACCCCCCCGGCTAAAACACACAACA
>JBLWKA010000026.1:0-34351 GCA_048381555.1 Oscillochloridaceae bacterium umkhey_bin13 | reverse complement strand
GCGGGCGCGGATCGATATTGTGGGGTTCGAGCCGTTGTAGGTGGGGTGGTGGGTGGGCGTGCGCCCAGCCACCAGCGAAAACCAGGGCGAACCATGTTCTCCCTGGCCCTGGCCCAAAGCAGGCACAGCGTGCTACGTCCCTACCAATGCGCCCGCTGATAATAGCCCATCAATTCACCCATCACCAGGGGCCACGAGCGGCCCTCGGCAAAACGCCGCCCGGCCTGGCCTAGACTGGTGCGCATGGTTGGATCGGCGAGCAAGGGGCGCAACTTCGCGCGTATGTCACTCGCCACACCCGGAGCAAACAGACTCCCGGTCTGGCCTTCGCGGATCAGATCGAGGCTACCACCGCTGCGGGCACCGACCACCGGCAAACCCGATGCCATGGCCTCCTGGATCACCTGGCCAAAGGTATCGGTATCCGAAGGAAAGACAAACAGATCGGCTGAGGCGAAGGCAGTTGCCAGCGCGTCGCCCTTCAGGTACCCGGTAAAATGGACCGGCAAGCCAACACAACGTCGTTCGAGTTCAGCCCGGTAGGGGCCGTCACCCACAATCACGAGCCGGGCCTTATCGAGGCCACGCAGCGCCTCGGGCAAAAGTTCGACCCGCTTTTCGGCAGCCAGGCGACCGACATACAACAAAAGCGTTTCGCCAGATTGCAGGCCCACCTGCGTACGCCACGCCTCGCTCCGATGGCGAGGATGGAACCGTTCGGTATCAACACCCCGACCCCAGATCCGCAGCCGCCGAAACCCAACCTGGCGGAGGCTCTGGAGCGTATAGGTTGAAGGGCAGAGCGTGATCCGGCAGCGGTTGTGGATCCAGCGCAACCAGCCATTGACCCCGCGCTGCAAGAAACCCAGCCCATAATGGTGGCTGTAGGCTCCAAAATCGGTATGATAGGAACCGATCAACGGCAGGCGCAGCTTGCGGGCCACAAAGGGCACCACGGCCCCGGCCACCACCGGCCCCACCATATGCAACACATCGGGCTGGAAGCGGCGCAGATGGGCGGTCAAGCCAGGCTGCGGTGGCGTCAACTTCACTTCGGGGTACATCGGCAGGGGCATGCCACCAAGCGGAATAATCGGTGTGCCTGCGTACTCGGTGGGGCCACCATGGGGCGCAAAGAGCAACGCCTCGTGGCCGGTGTGCTGCAAATGTTCGAGCAAGCGACACAGGGTGGTTGTCACCCCGTTCACATCGGGCAGGAAGGTTTCGCAGACCAGAGCAATCCGCATGATCTACCTCACGGCTACACAACGGTACGCCTCGTGGCGAGTGTAGCCTGGGCAGATTAGGGTTGAGTTATCAGCGGCTTAACAGCCGACTAACCAGGCGTAAAGCCTAGGCTGCGCCGCGGGCAATCTTCAAGACCTCTTCGCAGGCCCGCAGGGTCGCAATGCGTGCCCAGCCTAACGAGGCATTGGGGCCAATCGCGATCAACAACAGCAGATCGTCCATCGTCGCCATAATGATGCTCTGATCGTGGCCTTCGTGGATGACCAGATGGCCAGGGTTACGTTGGCCGAGGTTGCGCCCAATTTCGGCCAGCGCCAGCGTATTGCCCGCCGCCAGCGCCGCCACCACCGTGACATTAATATCGCGGCGGCGACTCCAGTGGGTCAGCACAATGCCACTGATGTCGGCGAGGACCGCACAGTGGACATCAGGTTCGAGGGCCAACTCTTTGAGGGCCTGGCGCATGGCCTCGATCTGCTGACTGGTATAACTGCGTCCGAGACTATCGGGGCCACGCGGAGTCAGGCGCACCGCCACATGGGCCGGTGGCGGCTCGTTGGCCTCTTTTTTGGCACGCAGGGCCGCCAGACGCTGACCGAGCGGCCCACTGGCAGTGCTGGGCGGGGGAGTATGTGGGGCCTCGGGTGGTGGAGCGGGCATCTGCGGTTCAGGGGGCCGTTGCGACGGACGCGGCAACAGTTTGATCGGGTCAAGCAGCAGATCTACCGCCAGACGCATCCGCTCGGGGGCAACTGGCTTTTCGAGCAGACAATCAATCTTGAGCTGGGCCGCCCGTTCAGGGGTCAGATCCTCGGGGCTGACTGTAAAGACAATTACCGCCGTCCGTGGATCGAGCTCACGCACCCGTTGCACTAGATCCAGCCCACTCATCCCTGGCATGCGAATATCGGTAAAGAGCAGATCAACCGGCTGGCGGGCAATGTGAAGCAGGGCGGCTTCAGCAGATGAGACCGCACTTACGATGTACGGCGAGTCGTCAGTCAGGGCCATACTGACGATCCGGCGAATGTTCGGGTCGTCATCCACGATCAGGATGCGCTTCGACATCGCTCAGCTCCCTGGAGTCAGTTATCCTGTCCGGTCAGCAACCGGCCAGGCATTGAAATAGGTCTGTGTAGTATAACCTACTCTGCGTAGCTGTGGGAGCAATTACAACACCTTCCAAAAAACAACAGCCATGCCAGCCCGGCCCAGGCTGGTCATCACAAAGAGCAACGCCAGGCCACCGATGCTCAGCGGACCGAGGGCGACTTGGGAACCAGCCAGGATGGTTGCCAACAGACCGCCGGTGAGGCCAGCCAGAAGGGTGCCTACGCCAGTAATGGCACTATGGGCGGCAATCGCTGCGCCCCGGTGATCTGCGGGCGAACGTTCCATCAGCAGATTAGCTAAGCCCTGGCTCAAGCCTGGCCAGAAGACCCCGGAGAAGATCGCGGTCAGCCAGAGCGGTATGATATTGTCGGGCGTCGAGAGCACCCAGCCCCAGGGTAAGAAGATCGTGCCAACGATACAGGCGACCAGCACATTGCGATTGCCATACTTGTCCTGAAGCCGTCCGGCCAGTGGGCCAAATACAAGGGATACAGCACTGGTGACAACTGCGGTCAAGGCCAGGGTCGCAAAACTCAAATTGAGTGCGACCAGGCCATAGGCATTAAAAAACGGAGACGCAATCCCGGTCACAAAAGCCCAACCCAGATTGGCTAAGACAAAGGCCCGAAATGGCTGATTGTCCAGCGGCGCACTGAACATCTCGCGCACCGACACGCGGGGCTTCGGTTGCAGCGGCGGCTCGGCCTGATGCCGGATCAGGATCGCTGCGCCTAACGCTGCCAGCACCGCCACCCCGAAGATCACCGCATAGCCCATGGCCTCGTTCCCCTGACCACGAAAACGATCGAGGGCCAACCCGGCCAGAAACGTCGTCAGCATCGCTGAGATCGCGGCAACGGTGTTACGGATGCCAAAATAGCTCCCGCGCCGCTGGGGTGGCACGAGGTCGCTCATCCAACTCATCCAGGCGTTGCCCGCGATCCCGTTGGCCGCATACGCAAAGGCTAGGCCAATAAAAAAAATGAGGAGTTGCGACCCATTCAGAAAGGTCATAAAGGGTAGGGCCAACAATACGGCCCAAATCAAGCGCCCGGCCAGCGCCCCATAGAGCACCAACCCCCGCCGATTGCCCATCCGCTCTTCGAGGTAGGCACCTACAAATTGGAACAGTTGGCCAATAAATGGCAACGCCCCTAGCAAGCCAAGCTGAAAACTGTTGGCCCCGAGCAGCATGGCAAACCCGGTTAAGAAGACACTGCCCCCAATCGCGCCCGTAATCGTGATCGGGACGGTGGCAATCGCACCCTCGATCGTCGAAATGCGCAAGGCGCGCCGAACTTCGGCCTGGCTCAGCGGGGCTGGATCAGGCGTCGTAGTCGCAGTAGGCGTAACAGTTGGGGTAGGCAGTAGGGTCGGGGGGGCTTCGGGTGCGCCAGCACTACTCGTCAAGGCTTCGACCGGGGAGGGATCGGGAGGCACGCCCTGCTGGGTAGGAGAGAGGGTAGTCATCTGACGTTCTATTCCTTAAGTGTTTATGTTCATAAGCTCTGTGCGCCGTTGCACCTCCACCTTTGATCCTAGCTCGTCTTAACCGGATGTCAACCGACGTAGGGCTGAGATCGGGCTGAGGTAGGACGGTATGCTATAATTTTTGCGCCGTATGGCAGCACATAGGGAATGGTGACCCTGATGAATTTCATTGATCTTCTTTTTGTAGCCCTCTTCATTGGTATGCTCGTGGCTGGTTTCTTTCAAGGCATGATTCGTTTTGCGGTTGTCTTGCTGGCACTCTATCTGGCCGTTGTGCTGGCGAGTTTCTATTATGGCCCATTTGGGGCTTTCCTCTCACGGAGCTTCGGAACCCCGATTTTCGTGGGCCAGTACATCGCGTTTGCGATTGTGGTGATGATCGGCTTTATTGTTTTGACGATTGCCGGACTCTATACCTTCCGCTATGCCAAACCCCCAGGTGGCTTTGTCTACCTTGATCATGTAGGTGGCACGATCCTGGGCATGTTCCTGGGCGTCTTTTTGATTGGCGTCTTCGGGGCGCTGCTCTGGAACCTGATGATTGTGCGGGGTGGGGCCAATATTGGCTTGCCATTCTTTGATATTCTCGGGCGTTCAGTGGCAGGTTCGGCCCTGTTGCGTTACTTTGTGAATGTGCTGCTTCCCCTAATGTATAGCCTACTTGACCCGGTGCTTCCCGCTGGTGCCGATCTGATCTTTGTGATCCAGTAGCCTGGCATCCATCCTACGAATGAGGCAACCACTCTGCGCCTGTGTTACCCTGAAGCGGGTGTTTGACTATACGTATGGATTGGACTGAGATCTTCTGATGGGCATTGCTGCACAAACCCTGAATACGCTCGAGTTCCCGAAGATTCGCGAGCAGTTGGCCCGTCATACCTCGTTTGCCGCCTCACGCGAACTGGCCTTGAACCTGGAGCCCGCCATTGTCGTGGCCGAGGTGCGCCAGGCCATTGCATTGACGAGCGAAGCGCGGGTGCTGCTCGATGAACTGCCCGAGCTCTCGATTGGCGGGGCGCGCGATGTGCGTCGGGCTGCCCAGCATGCTGCCCGTGGTGGCATTCTTGATGGTACCAGTCTGCTAGAGTTGGCCGCAACGATTGCTGCTGCCCGCAGTCTGCGGACCCGCATCCTGCGCCTTGATCAGCGCCGTTTTCCGCTGTTGGGCGAACTGGCTAGCTTTATTCCGATCCTACCGCTGTTGGACGAGACGATTACCCAGGCGATTGGTGATGATGGCCAGGTGCTTGATGGGGCCAGCCCGGAACTCGCCCGCTTGCGCCGCGATATTCGGATCGCGTTCGGCCGTCTCCAGGAAAAGCTCCAGCATATGATCAGTTCGTCGAGCCTGAGTGGGGCGCTCCAGGAAGCACTGATCACGGTGCGCAATGGGCGCTATGTCATCCCGGTGAAGGCGAGCCATCGCAAAGAAGTCCGCGGCTTGGTGCATGACCAGTCGAGCAGTGGGGCCACGCTCTATATCGAGCCCATGGCGGTGGTTGATCTGAACAACCGCTGGCGCGAGTTGCAATCAGCCGAGGAAGAGGAAGTCCAGCGCATTTTGGCCGCCCTTTCGGATCTGGTTGGGGCCAATGCGCCTGCGCTGATCACGGCGGTCGAAACCGTCGCCGAACTCGATCTCTGCTTTGCCAAAGCCAAGTATGCCCTGGCCCTGCGGGCGGTAGCCCCGGCCATTAGTGACCTGCGGCCTGCAACGATCACACAGACTACCGAGCCAGCCCTGCTCTTGACCGAGGCGCGCCACCCCTTGCTTGACCAGCGCACGGTTGTCCCCACCACGCTCTGGTTGGGGGGCGAGTTCCGCCTGCTGCTGATTACCGGGCCGAATACCGGTGGTAAAACTGTCGCCCTCAAAACGACGGGCTTGCTCGCATTGATGGCCCAGGCCGGCCTGCATATTCCCGCCGCGCAGCCTTCACGGCTCCCGGTCTTTGGGCATATTTTTGCTGATATTGGCGATGAACAGAGTATCGAACAGAGCCTTTCGACCTTTTCGTCGCATATGCGCAATATCATCAAGGTCTTGCATGCGCTTGATGAACAGCCACTCCCTGATGAGGTCTGGAACGCGAACCAATGGCGGCTCTTAGAGGAACAGCGCCCGCTGGCGCTTATTCTCTTTGACGAGTTGGGCGCAGGCACTGATCCGATTGAGGGCGCGGCGCTGGCGCGGGCGATCATCGAGCGTTTGCTTGACCTGGGCGTTTTGGGTGTAGCAACAACCCATTATGCCGAACTCAAAGCCTTTGCCTACAATACGCCCGGAGTGCAAAATGGCTCGGTCGAGTTTGACCTCGAAACCCTGGCCCCGACCTATCGCCTGAGTATCGGACTGCCTGGGCGCTCGAATGCCCTGGCGATTGCGAGCCGCCTCGGGCTTGATCCGGCCCTGGTCGAACGGGCACGCAGCACGGTGGCCCGCGAAGATGCCGCGGTCGAGGATCTGCTGGCCGGGATTCACCAGGAGCGCACGGCAACTGCGGCAGCCCTGGCTCGTGCCGAAGAGCTCCAGACCGATGCTGAGAAGTACCGTGAGCGGCTCGCCACCGAGTTGCACGAGTTCCAGGCCCGGCGGGACGAAGAGGCCGAGGCGGCGCGCCAGGCGCTCGAAGACGAATTGCGTGAGGTGCGTACCCAGTTGCGGCGCTTGCGCGACGACTTCAGCCATGTCTCGCTGTCGCGTCAGTGGCTCGAACAGGCCGAACAGCGCATGGCCCAGACCAATGAGCAACTGAAACAAGTCCAACTCAAGCCGCGCCCGGCCAGTCCGGTCGCGCCGCCCCAACCCCAGGCTCCCCGTCCGTTGCAGCGTGGCGATACGGTACTGGTACGTTCGGTCGGCCTCAAAGGCGAAATCGTCAGTCTGGATGAAGAAAATGGTACCGCTGCGGTGCAGGTGGGTGGCTTCCGTATGACCGTAGACCTGCGCGAACTGCGGCGCGAAAAAGACGCCAAAAACGAACCAAGTCCCACGCGGCCCGCCCCGGCCCCGCGCAGCGTCAGTTTGCCCGCGCCCCCCGATGTCACCATGAGCTTCGATATGCGGGGCTGGCGCGCCCACGAGGTCGGTGATCGGCTCGATCGTTACCTGAATGATGCGTATCTGGCTGGTCTGCATCAAGTACGCCTGATCCACGGCAAAGGGACGGGGGCGCTCCGCCAGATCGTGCGTGATCTGTTGCAGAGCCACCCCCTGGTTGTCTCGTTTGGTGGCGGTGGGCGCGATGGTGGCGATGGCGTCACCGTGGCGACCCTGGTCGATCGCTAACCGATCTACTCGTACTTTTCGGCGCGGGCCACCCGGACTTCGCTCAGATAGGCAACCACCGAATAGGTATCGAAATAATGGGCCTGAAGATGATCCATGATCGCTTCGGCCACCGCAGGCGTTACCAGCACCTCGATGCGCACCTGCGGTCCCATCCAGAACTGGGCACTGACCCCGCTCGTACCATGGCCGTGAACCTCACCCACGGTATAGCCCCGCGACCCGAGTTGGGTCACTTCGCCCAGCAAGCGTTCGCGCAAAACCCCTTCGGCAATGATCGTGACTAGCGTAATGGTCGTGAGTTGACTCATACAACACTCCTTTGTTTGCCTTATGACCCACCAGGGATGACCGCACACGCCATGACCCCAGCACAGAACCACTGGGTATAGGCATAGAGCAATGGTAAGCCGATCAGCAGATTAAAGGGCAGGGTAATACCCAATGACGAGGTCAGGTAGATGCTTGGGTTAGCCTGGGGGAAGGTCGCCCGCACTGCGGCTGGCGCATCAATATACGAGGCACTCGCAGCAATGGCGGCAAGAATAAAACTGCCTCCCACCGACAGCCCGGACAATGCGCCGAGCGTTCCTCCCAGCACCCCCATCAATACTGGCATGATCGTACCGAAGGCGACCATCCGCGGCCCAACCTGGGCAAAGGAGCGCAATTGGCGCGCTGCAACCATGCCCATTTCGATCAGGAAGAGCACCAGGACGCCCCGGAAGAGCCCATCACTACCCTGACTGAAGACAATCGCAATCCGCTCGAAGCCCTGCTCACCAATCACCGCCCCGATCACCAGCCCACCCATCAGCAGGATCACACTGCGCCCGCGCAGGGTCTCTTGCACCACTTTGCCAATCGCGTCATTGGCGGTCTTCAGACCCATGCGGCCCCAGAACAGGGCCACTATCACACCCCATTCGGCTAGCGCCGCCATAGTCGGGATGAAGCCCTCGTAGCCCATGCGGGCCGCCTCGACTAGGCCAATTGCGGCCACAAAGGTCACCGACGAGACCGAGCCATACAGAGCTGCCACACCGGCTGCGTTGGCGGGATCAAAGCGAAACAGGCGCAACAGAATAAAGTAACAGAGGGTTGGCAACAAAATCGCCAGGAAGATTGTGGCCAGCGCGGGCCGCGCAAAGGCGGCAAAGGTTGTACCCGAGAGCTCGACGCCACCATTGAGTCCAATCGCAAACAGCAGGTAGAAGGCAATAAACTTGTAGGCCTGTTCCGGAAACTCGATGTCGCTCTTGACCAGGGTGGCGATCATCCCTAGCACAAAGGCCAGGGTCAAGGGAGAGAAGAAGTTGCGCTGCAAGACGCCCAGGGTCTCGGCCAGTTCCATACATGCTCCTCATTCGGTGGTTGATTACGACAATATTATCACGAAATTATTGTCGTATAATACCCAATCTGAGGAGCCATACCCTACCTGAATCGGTAGGCCCCGGTCGGAGCTCAGCATGCTGAGTTCCGACCGGGGGCCAGGGTCGATCCTTATTCGTAGCGCAGCGCTTCGATGGGCTGGAGCAGGGCCGCCCGGCGGGCCGGGTAGAAGCCGAAGCCGATCCCAATCAACGAGGCGAAGACCAACGCAATCCCGACGGCGGTCCACGAGATCGGGGCGGCAATTCCGGCGGCCAGGCCAATCAAGACCACGATGGCAATTGCGCCAGCGATGCCAATCAGGCTGCCCACGATGCTCAGAGCCAGGGCTTCGAGCACGAATTGGCCCAAGACATCACCGTCCGAAGCGCCCAGGGCCTTGCGCACCCCAATTTCGCGGGTGCGTTCGGTCACGGCGACCAGCATAATGTTCATAATCCCGATCCCGCCGACGACCAGGCTAATCCCGGCGACCAGGGCAATAAAGCCGGTGATCGCGCCGTTGATGCCATTCAAGACCCCAAGGGCCTGGGTCGGTGTATTGATCGTGAAATCGTTGATCGTACCCTCGGGGACTTCACGGGCCGACCGCAAGGCGCTGGTGATCAACGTTTCGGCCTCGGTCACGATCTGCTCGCTGGTGATGCCAATCAGGATGCTGTTCATCTGGAGACCCCGACCTGGCAGATCAAGCCCGCCAACGAGCCGCAGCCGCACGGTGCTGACTGGCGCAAAGACCCGTCCGTCGGTCGAGAAGGGGCCGCCGTTTTCGGCCACAATCCCGATGATCGTCAAGGGCTGACCATTGATTTCGAGCGAACGACCGACGGCGGCCTGCAAGGCAGCCTCATCTTCGCCAAACAGGTCACGGGCAATCTGGTAACCCACCACTCCCACGCGGGAGCCATCAGCCTCATCGGCGGGGGTCAAGAAGCGGCCAGCCAACAGCGGCACACTCTGCACATTTTTGTACTCGGCGCTGGTACCCACCAGCAGGCCACGCACGGCGGTGGTACCGGCACGTACTTCGGTGCTGATGGTCACTTCGGGAGCCAGGGTACGGAACAGGTCGGGCCGCGCTGCAACCAATTCCTCCAGCACCCGGTAATCCTGGATCGAGAGCAGCCCGTAGCCGGGGACGTTACGGGCACCCTTGGCATTCGGGTCACCGGGCTGCACCGCGATGCGGCGCGTGCCCAGGTCAATAAACTGCTCGAAGACACTGCTCTGCAAGGCATTGCCCAACGAGAGCACCGCCACCAGCGTGCCGGCTCCAATAATGATGCCCAGCATGGTCAGCAAGGAGCGAAACTTGTTCGCCCGCAAACTGTCCAGGGCCATACCAATCTGTTCGTTAAGCATATGAAGGGCTTGCGCTTTCTAAATGTCAATTATCGTTGACGATGCTGGATGATGGTCATTCCGAGCATCGTATGACCGGCATGCCAGTAGTGTGGAAAGAAACAGTGTAGCTGCGTCGCCATCGTTGTCACCCCGAACGAAGTGAGGGGTCTTCACTGCGATCAGTGCAGATTCCTCACTGCGCTCCGCTCCGTTCGGAATGACATTGGGGGCGCTGCGGGCGACCACGCTCGGTCGCTTTTCCCACCGGGCGACCACGCTCGGTCGCTTTTCCCACCGGGCGACCACGCTCGGTCGCCCCTACGGATTATTGGTGCGTTGCACCGGCACCGGCACGGGCACATGCTCTTTGGCGTGTTCACGCTCGACCTGCTCGAAGACTTCGACGCCGTAGTACTCGCCGAGGATGTTTTCGGCCAGGCGTCCGTCACGCAGACCAATCACGCGATCCATATGGCGGCCAATCTCGGGGTCGTGGGTGACGATCACAATCGTGCGGCCCTGTTCGCGGTTGAGGTCGCGGAAGAGCGCCATGATTTCGGCCCCGGTGCGGGTATCCAGCGCCCCGGTCGGCTCATCGGCCAGGATCATCGGCGGGTTGTGGACAAGGGCGCGAGCAATGGCAACTCGCTGCTTCTGACCGCCCGAAAGCGTCGTCGGCAGGTTGTCAATCTTATGGCCAAGGCCCACCGCTTCGAGCGCGGCCCGGGCTTTGGCGCGCCGTTCGCGTTTGTCAACCCGCCCATAAACCAGCGGCAGTTCGACGTTTTGCAGCGCACTCAAACGGGGCAGCAGGTTAAAGTTCTGGAAGACAAAGCCAAGCTTGCGGTTCCGCACCCGGGCCTGCTCGAAGCGGCTCAGGTTGCTCACATCTTCGCCATCCAGGACGTAGCGCCCGCTGGTGGGCGTATCAAGCAGGCCGATCATGGTCATCAGGGTGCTTTTACCGCTGCCCGACGGGCCCATAATCGCAACCATTTCGCCCTGGTTGATCGTGACCGAGACCTGATCAAGGGCACGGAACATGCCATCACCGGTCGGAAAATCTTTGATCATCTGCTCGATCGTGACGATCGGCTTGGTTATATAGTCGGTGGTCATACAGATCCTTACGTTCTTGGTGCCAACATCCAACACAAATGACAGATGGGCTGGGGCGGGCACGCTGGTCGCAGCGTCAAAGGCCAACGCAGCGGGCCCTTCCGTGGTGCGATGCGCCTATTTAGCGCAGCACAACCTCGTCGCCGGCATTCAGACCACTGGTAATTTCGAGCCGGTCGCCAGCCCGCAAGCCAACGGTCACGGTGCGCTCTTCGAGCGAGCGGCTCCCGGCCGCATCCGGCACCACCACACTCACCGTACTCTGGCCCTCAAGCGTACGCACAGCCGCTACGGGCACCGTCACCACACCTTCGCGGCGGTCGGCGATAATCGTAGCACTCACGGTCATACCGGGCTTCAGCGCACTCTCGGCGGGGTCAATTTCGACCGTAACCCGGTAGGCGGTAACGGCACTACCAGCCTGAGGCAGCGGTTCGAGGCTGACGACCGTGCCGGGGAGGGTCGTCGCCAGAGCATCAATCAGAACTTCAACCGTCTGGCCGGGCTGCACGCGAGCAATATCTACTTCGTCCACGGTCACTTTGACCAGAAAGCGACTAATATCAACCAGCACGAGCGGGCTCTGACCACTGATCGACTCGCCGGGGGCGACATTGACCGTCGCAACCACCCCAGCGAAGGGGGCACGCAAGAGGGTGTCGTCAAGCTGGATCTGCACCTGGTCGAGTTGGGCCTGCGCAGCGGCGACGGCGGCCTCGGCCCGGGCCAGGTCACTCGCCCGCGGATCAGCGACCAGACGCTCCAGACGGGCCTGGGCCGCTTCGAGGTTGGCGCTCTGGGCGTCAACTGCACCGGCGCGACCGGCACCGGTCAGATTGGCAAGATCGGCCTGGGCACGAGCCAGGCGGGCACGAGCTGCGGCCAACTCGTCGGCCTGCGCCCCACTGAGCAGTCGGTCAAGGGCGGTCTGGGCGGTATTGACGCGGGCTTCGGCGGCCTGGAGGCCACTACGCTCGTTCTGTTCGGCGGTCGCCAGGTCAATTTCGGCCTGACGCAGGGCGGCCTCGCTATCAGCCAGGGCACGCTCGGTGCGCTCAAAAGCGACCTGGAAATCCTGCTTCTGGGCATCGTTCAGGCCACGCAGGGTGCGCGGGTCGGTGCCGTTGGCACGGACAAATTCGAGATCCCAGAAAGCAGTGCTATAGGCGCTCTGGGCGTTGCGTACCGCATTGGCACGCAGTTCCAGATTCTGGCGAGCCTGCTCTTTGGCACTCGCCAGTACGGCGCGCTGACGATCCAGCTCGGCGCGAGCTTCGGCCAGGGTCGATTCAGCGCGGGTGCGCTCATCAGTCTTGGGGCCAGCTTCGAGCACGGCCAGGCGGGCGCGGGCCTCGTCCACCGCAGCGCGGGCAGCGGCCAGATCATTGGCACTGACACTGCCCTGGGTCTGGGTCAGGCTGCCCTGGGCGGCGCGCACCTGGGCTTCGGCTTCGGCGATCTGGGCCGGGGTGGCCCCATCACGCAGCCCTTGCAAATCGGCCTGGGCAATCGCCAGACTAGCGAGCGCAGCTGCACGGGCGGCTTCGAGTTGGCGGCTATCGAGGCGGATGAGCGCATCGCCCGCCACTACCTGATCACCCACACTGACCAGCACTTCGGTCACCCGACCTGTGCCGGTTGCAAAGGCCAGTTCGGCCTGCACGCGGGGCTCAACCTGCCCGGTGGCACTAATGCCCAGGGTCAGATTGCCCAGGCTGGCCGGAACCAGCACCTGACCCGCGAGCGGATCGGTATTGGCAGTGGTGAAACTGCGAATGATTACGGTAGCGATAGCGGCGACCACCAGCACAGCGGCAATGATCGCGGCAATGTTGAGGCGGCGGCGGCGGCCGCCCGAACGAGTCTGCGGAATAGTGGTCATCGGAGGGTAGGTTCCTGTTCTTGGTAAGGTTTAGCTTGTAGCAGGTCGAACACCATTAAGAAAGAGATCAACCAGGGTGGTGGGATCAAGGTCAGACGGCCCAAACATCCCCTGGCGCTGACTGTCCCAGGGCTGATTGTGGCGCGGAGCAAATTCCAGAAACGACTCGGCCATTGCCATAAACATCTTGGCCAGCGTGATCGGCGGGTAGCGGCCCAGCGCACCAGAGGCGATCCCTTCCTCCATCAGGTGCAGGATCGGACTAAAGATCTGAAGGTAGAAGACCCGACCGAGGCGGGCGCGCTGGGCCGGGGCCAGATGCTCGGCCATTTCGTGGCGCATCATCCGCATATCGGCTTCGGCGTTGGCCATCAACACGGCGGCAACCGCCCGCAACTGGGTCGGAGTATCGTTGGCCGAGGCTAATGCCTCACGCAGGCGAGCACCCATCTCGTTCGTAACCCGCAAGCCCATCTGGACAAACAGCTCTTCTTTATCGGCGAAGTAGTAATACAGCGTCGGCTTGGTCACCTCGGCAGCTTTGATAATGTCAGTAATCGAAACAGCGGTATAGCCACGCTGCATAAACAGACCGCCAGCCGCATCAATAATCTTGAGGGCCGTCGGAGCACTAATTGGCTGAAGATCTTCGGCGATTTCCATTACGTTGCACCATTCACACAAGTAACTCTTCCTGACCGGTCAGTAATATTGTACGGTCTTGCACAATTTTTGTCAAGCTATTCTTACCGACCGGTCAGGAAGAGTATACGACGTTGCACAATCTTTGTCAATAGTATGTTCAGTTTTTGAAGATGATGGATCCCGTTCCCCGCGCCTGACGCATGGTATACTCCAAACACATCCCTCGTCCCTCATCCTGCATCCCTTTCCTATGCCAACGCTCGAAGGTGTCCTCGAACGCATTACCTACCAGAGCGAAGAAGACGGCTATACCGTCGCTCGCCTGACCCCCAGCGGGCGGGGTTACCAGGTCACGGTAGTTGGGGCCTTGATCGGCGTGCGCCCCGGCGAGACCCTGCAGCTCGAAGGTGAGTGGCAGGAGCATCGTGACCATGGCTTGCAGTTCGCGGCCAGGGCCTTTCGGAGCTTGATGCCGGCCACGATTGAGGGCATCCGGCGCTATCTGGGTAGCGGCTTGATCAAAGGGATCGGGCCGGGCACCGCCAAGAAGATCACCGCAACCTTTGGTGCCCAGACCCTCGACGTGATTGACCGCACGCCTGATCGGCTCAACGAGGTGCCAGGGTTGGGGCACAAGAAGGCCGAGTTGATCAAGGCGGCCTGGCGTGAGCAGCAGCAGATCAAAGAGGTAATGCTGTTTTTGCAGGCAATCAGTTTGCCAACCACTATGGCGGTGCGGATCTATAAACAGTATGGTGATGCGGCGCTCCAGATCGTGCGCGAGCAGCCCTATCGCCTGGCCGAAGAGGTCTACGGAATTGGGTTTTTGACCGCCGACCAGCTTGCGGCGGCCCAGGGCATGCCACCCGCTGATCCTCGGCGGATCGCTGCCGGATTGCGCCATGCCCTGAATACGGCGAGTAACGATGGGCATTGTTTCCTCCCGGCGGCCGAATTGCTGCAACGAGCGGCCCGGTTGCTGGCCGTAAACGAAGCACCGATCGCGGCAATCCTGGCCGAGCCGAGTCTGGTCGGCGAGTTGGAGTTTGCCGCCGAGGCGCTCGAACCCGCTTCGCTGGCACCGGTCTACCTGAAGCCCTTAGCCATGGCCGAAACCGGGGTTGCCGCCGCCCTCATCCGCCTGATGCGCACCCCTTCGGCGATGGCCACGTTTTACCAGCAGGCCCGTTGGGATCAGGTGTTTGCCCACCTGGATACGCGCCGGGGCATTAGTCTGGCCGAACGCCAGCGCGACGCGGTACGCATGGCCTTGACCAATAAGGTGGGCCTGCTGACCGGTGGCCCGGGCACGGGCAAAACCACCTGCCTGCACACGATTGTGCAACTGGCCCGCGCCCGCAACTATCGCGTGCTCTGTGCTTCACCCACGGGACGGGCCGCCAAACGGCTGAGCGAGGCCACCGGGGCCGAGGCCAAAACCATTCATCGTTTGCTCGAATACAGCCCCGGCGGTACTGGCTCGTTCCGGCGCAATGCCGACTGGCCGCTAGAATGTGACCTGCTGGTGGTGGACGAAGTCAGTATGCTTGATCTGCTGCTGACCAACCATCTGCTGAAGGCGCTGCCGCCCCAGGCCCACCTGCTCCTGGTGGGCGACCCCGATCAGTTGCCGAGTGTCGGGCCGGGGCGCGTGCTTGGCGATCTGATTGAGAGCCAGCGTATCCCCAGAGTGCATCTGGAACAGATCTTTCGCCAGGCCGAGGGCAGCGGGATTGCCGAAAATGCGCGCCGGATCAATCGGGGCGAACTGCCCCAATTGCGCGATCTTGATGACTGTTTTTTCTTCCCGACCAGTGACCCGGACGCCTGCGCCGAACGGGTCGTCGAACTAGTGACGACCCGCATCCCGGCCCGTTTCGGGCTTGATCCACGACGGGCCATTCAAGTGTTGGCCCCAACCCATAAAGGCGTCGCTGGTGTCACCAACCTGAACCGCCTGCTCCAAGCCGCGCTCAATCCGCCCGATCCGACCCGGCCCGAAAAGGCCTTTGGCAGCACGATCTTCCGGCTCGGCGACCGGGTCATCCAGCAACGCAACAACTACGAACTCGAGGTGTTTAACGGCGATATTGGCAGCGTGGTCGGGGTTGATCAGGCCGAACAACTGCTCCATATTCGGTTCGAGGATGGGCGCACCGTGGCCTACGATTATGGCCTGCTCGATGAACTGAGCCTGGCCTATGCGCTCAGTATTCACAAGAGTCAGGGCGGTGAATATCCCGCCGTCGTAGTCCCCCTGCTCCTTCAACATAGCATTATGCTGCAGCGCAACCTGCTCTACACCGCCATCACGCGGGCACGCAGCCTGGCCGTCTTGGTTGGCGACCGCCATGCGATCACCGTGGCGGTCCATAATGCCGAGGCCCAACAACGCTATACAGGGCTTGCGGCACGCCTAGATAATTTGCGCTACAATCCCAGCAACATAGAGCGCATCACGTAAGAGGTAGGAAGCCATGTTTCCCGAGATCACGGTGTCTGGGTCGCCGTTTGAGCGTGGACGGGCCTATGGGGCCGCCACGGCCCCGCTGGTACGTCATAGTATTGCGAGCTACGCCCGCCTGTTTGCGAGCCGTCGCGGGTTGGATTGGGCCGCCAGCCAGGCCGAGGCTCGACGCTATTTGCCCCTGCTGGCCGATCTGACCCCCGATCTGCTCGAAGAGATGCGGGGTATCGCCGCTGGATCAGGGCGCACCCTGGACGAGATTCTGGCCCTGAATGTACGCACCGAACTGATGGCTGGGATTGGGGCCGGAGCCTATCACTCCGCGGCCCCCGCGGCCCTGGCCCGTAACCGTGCGGCTGGCGTGCCCGAACATTCGCTTGAGCCGGGCGAAGTTGATCGGGCGGCCAGTTTGCCGCATACGCTTGACGGCGAGTGTACCAGTGCGGCCGCAACCGGCCCTGGGAGCCGCAACGGACGCACCTTATTGGCCCAAACCTGGGATTGGCAGGGCGACCAGCGCGCCGCCTGTGTCATGCTGCGCATCCATAGTCCGGGCAAGCCAAGCGCCCTGACCATGACCGAAGCCGGGATGCTCGCCAAGGTAGGACTGAATAGTGCCGGGATTGCCGTTGGCCTGAACCTGTTGCGTTCGCACGCCGATGGCAGCGCAATCGGCATGCCAGTCCATGTGCTACTGCGCAAACTGTTGCAGGCCCGCTCGTTTGGTGAAGCCCGAGCCATGGCTGATCTGGCAACCCCGGCTGGCTCATCCTGCATTACGGTGGCAGCCGCCAGCGGCGAACTGGTCAGCCTCGAGTTGACCCCAGCCGGCGTGGCCGAAGTCTGGGCCAGCGAGGGCTTGCTGGCCCATGCCAACCATTGTGTGGATGCTGGGGCAGCCGCTGGTGAATGCCCACTCGAACCGGTTTCGACCTCCCGCGAACGCCAGGGTCGCGCCTGGGCGATGTTGCAGGCCGCAGCAGGCCAGGTGGACGAACCGATCTTGCAAGCGATCCTGACCGATCACGCAGATGCGCCACGCTGCATCTGCCGCCACCCCGACAAACGTGTGGCCCGCCTGGATCGCGGCGAAAGCATCTGTGGCCTGATCCTCGACCCGGCCACAGGCGTGATCCAGGTTGCCCCAGACGTACCGTGCCAGGTTCCATTTACGCCTGTCACTTTGTAGATCAAAGACGGCCTGATCCTCGCCCCAACTCCAGGCGTGACCGACACCTTCGATGTTGCACTGAGCGGTCAGACCTGGCCCAGCAGCGCCCCCGCCTCGGTCGAACTGGCCCCAGGTGCAGGCGGAACTTTCGAAGTCAGGGTTGCCATTCCGGCCAATGCGGCAGTTGACACAACTGACACCGTAATGGCCAGCGTGACCTCGCAAGGGGATAGCGCTACAACCGCCGAGGTGAGCCTGACGACTACGGCAGAGGCGGCCTATGGCCTCGAACTGGTGGCACCAGCCTCGGAACTGACCGGCTTGGCAGGCACAACGGTGACCTACACGGTGCAACTGACCAATACCGGCAACGTCACTGACACCTTCAACATCGCACTCAATGGGCAGACCTGGGCGAGCGCTTCGCACACCTCGTTCAGGCTGGGCGCAGGCACAAGCGGAACGTTCGTGGTCAGTATTACCATCCCAGCCGACGCGGCGGAAGCTTCAACTGACACCGTAACCGTCAACGTCATCTCACAGGGTGATCCGACGAAGACCGCCAATGTGGCCCTTACCACCACGGCGGGGACGGAACCCGAGCCATATCGTGTCTATATCCCACTTATTGATCGTTAGTGTAATCGGCAAAAGCAGCGAGCGCGGGCCAATGGCCCGCGCTCGCAGATCCGACAACCCAAGACTGCTTAGGGTTCGCGTTCGAACGAGCCAGCGTCACAGCCACTGCCCTGCGGGCGGCTCACGCCACGCTGGTCAATCGGCGGACACGTGGCAGTGGCGGCCATATCCAGCGCCGGGCTGCCGGCCCCCAGTGCGTGGGTCAGGGTCGGCCCGCCATTATCGGCCAGTGCGCCAAGCAGCGGATCAGTGCTCGGCTTATCCCCAGCCCCATCAAGCGCGCAGGTCGCGTCGCTGGCAAGGTTGCCACCGCGCGAAAGGATGCTCACCGCGCCGGAGCCAAATGGTGCCAGGAAGCACTGGTCGCCACTGTTGCCCGCGATGACACTGCCCTGCAATTCGGCCTGGGCGTTCGCCTCCGTAAAGGTGCCCACGAAGACCCCGCCCGAGGTTCCCTCAGGGGAGTTGTTATTGGCGATCGTGCTGTGATAGATCAGCGCCGTACCATTGGTATGGAAGATCGCGCCACCGTGCCAGGCCGTGCTGGTATTGCCACTGATCGTGCTGTTCTCGATCTGGGCATCACCCAGGATGCGCATACCACCACCAACGTTACCGGCGGTATTGTTGATCACCGAACTGCGCTCCATGATGATCAAGCTTCCCACGAAGCCATAGATCCCACCACCATCAGCAGCGGTGGTCGTATTGTTGCGCACGGTGCTCTCACGCAGGGTCAGGGTACCCGTGCCACCGACATAGATGCCACCACCACCCTGCCAGAACTGGCCGTCACCTGTGGTGCTGCTCCCTTCAACGATGACCCGATCCAGCAGGGCCTGACCATTGACGATTACGGCCCCACCAAGCTGGAACCCGAAACCATCACGGATGGTGAGGTTGCGCACCACTACCGAAGAACCGGCCTCGATCACCAGGATGCGGCTGCTATCGTTGCCACTAAGCTGCAAGCCTGCAGCTGCCGTGGCATCAATCGTCACATCACGGCTGACAACCAGTTCACTCGCCAGCGTGATGGTCTGCCCAGCCAAGGCCGGCGCAAACGTCACCGTCCCGCCCCGGCAGACACTCGTGAGCGCCGCTCGCAGTGAGCCTTCGTCCTCGTCGGCATTGCTCGTGACCGTGACCGTATCGGGACAACTCTGCTGCAGGCGGAGTTGATCGATCATCAACGGCCCTGTCGCCCCAGCAGGCATGCTCATCTCGAAGCCCCAGACCTCATTCAAGCTCAGGCCATCGTTGGGTGCCCCGGCAGGCTGATTGGCACTGCGCGTGAAGGCATCGAACGGGATGCTTACCCGCTGCCAACCCGTGAAGTCGTCCTTCACCGTGGCACTGAAGCGCTCGGCGGTATCATCGGCCGCATAGACCCGCACATAGTCCACCAGCATCGTGGCTGGGAAGGTGGCATCAGGCCCGACGGCACCACCAAAGTTGCCGCCAATCGCCACATTCAGCAGCAGGAAGAAGGGATGATCGAAGACCCACGGATTCGGAGCCACATCGGACGGCGTGGCCCGGTGGTACTCGATCCCGTTCACATACCAGATGATCAGATTGGGATCCCAATCAATCGTATAGGTATGGTACTTGCCGGGTACTGGCTCACCAAAATCATAGATCCCGCTGAAGCTCTGGCCACCACTATAGCCAGGACCATGAATGGTACCGAAGATCTCGTTCGGCAGCCGCCCAACGAACTCCATCATGTCAATTTCGCCGGTCTGAGGCCAACCGACTTCGTTAATATCGTTGCCGAGCGACCAGAAGGCCGGCCAGAGTCCCGCGCCACCGGGGACCTTGATCCGGGCTTCGACCCGTCCATAACCGAACTCGAACTTGTGCTGGGTCAGCAACCGGGCCGAGGTGTACTGGCACGGGCCGTAGTAGCAGATCAGGCCACTATCGGCAGCCGCTTCGCGCACCGTGATCGCCAGGTTGCCCTGCCCATCATGGGCTACATTCTCGGGGTCGTCGGTATAGTATTGCAACTCGCCGTTGCCCCAACCGGGAATCCCGTTCACACTGCCATCGCCAAGCTCAGGCCGCCACGACGCCGGATCGGCCGGGGTGCCCGCTGGCGCATCAAACTCGTCCGCCCACACCAGTTGCCAACCCTCAAGGCCAGGATCGGGTGCCCGGTTGTCACGAATGGTCACGGTCAGATCCTTGCCGCTATTGCGCCCATAGAGCCAGAAGTTGAGCCCAACCCCTTCGCTCCAATCCTGGGCCGTAGCATAGGTTCGCTCCAAGGCAATCGCACTCTGGTTCGAGACAACCGTCTGGAGGCTGCGCACGGTGTCAGTCTGGCTCTGCACCAGCACGGTTGGCAGGTAAACCCGCTTGAAACTCCCCTCAGCCAGCAAGACCCGCTCGAAGCCGGTCTGCCCCGGCAAGGCCATCGGATCACCTTCCGCGATCTCGTAGCTTTGCAGATTGGTCAGGCCCTTGCCTGCGAACAGATCGGGATCACGCTCGAAATCTTCGAGCAGGTTCGCATCAAAAGTTTCGTTGTCGCGAATATCAATCCGCCCCGTGCGCGCAATCCCCAACTCGGCCCCTTGCGCATCATTCAGGCTCAGCAGGATGGTTTCGGTGCCTTCCCACTTGTTATCATCGAGGGTCGTGACCCGGAAGACCTGCTCGCGCACGCCGGGTTCAAAAGTCAGCGTGCCCGAAGCCGCAACATAGTCACGCCCAGCGGTGGCCGAGCCATCGCGGGTCGCATAGCGCACAGTCACGGTCTCGGTGTGGACTTTGCTGAGGCGCACACTCACCGTGGCGGCGCGCCCTTCGATCACACCTACGGCGGTGTTGCCAAAGCCCACCGTCAAGGGGCGTACCGGCGCGATGCCGTAGACCTCAACCTGGTCAAGATACCAGGTGCGGGTCTGGCCGCCCGTGCCCAAGGCTCCGAAGGCCCACCCATGGATTTCGGTCAGGGTGAAGCCATCACTCGGCGCACCGTTGCCAATCTCTTTGCG
Source organism: Oscillochloridaceae bacterium umkhey_bin13 (assembly GCA_048381555.1). Classification (GTDB taxonomy): domain Bacteria; phylum Chloroflexota; class Chloroflexia; order Chloroflexales; family Chloroflexaceae; genus Viridilinea. The sequence continues at coordinate 13,543 of JBLWKA010000026.1, read as the reverse complement.
CACAAAATCGTCGAAGGGGAACTCCAATTTACGCCAGCCGGTAAAATCGTCCTTGAAGGTGACTGTATAGCGCTCGGCATCATCACGGGTCGAGTCAGCCGGGCGGTTGTCAACCACGTCAATAAACAGGTCGGTATTGGTGCCCTGGCCGTAGAACCAGAACGACATGCCAAAATACTCGCTCCAATCCTGGGTCACCCAGACATTGGCCGCTTCGTTGGTAAAGGCATGAATGACCACCCCGAAGGCGGCGACATTCATGCTGGTGGTCAGCACATTATTGCCTTCAGGCCCATCGGGACGGGCTGCAGGCGGGGTAGTGGTGCGATCAAAGGTGACCGTCGTGCTCCCATCCTGGGCCGTGAACCAGCCCACGGGAATCTCGTTCGGGGCCACCCCAGTCAGCAACGGACTCTCAAAATCATCAACGACCGGCAAGGTAGCCGCGTAAAGCGGCACAGCACGGAAGCCAAGCGTACCGGCGATCAGGGCCGCGAGCAAGGTCAGAACCAGCCATGGTCGGAGTGTGCGCATCATTGCATCCCTGGGTACAAACACTGTCTCAACTCAGCCAGCACGAACAAAGGCGTTGGTACGGGAACGATCAGCCAGTGACGGTCACCGTGAGCCCACGGATCTTCCCGCTGCGGGTCAGTAGTTGCTGGCTCCTTGGCCCATCCAACTGCGTGCCCGCCAGGGTCTCGCTACGACCGTCGACGTACTCAATCACGATCTGCGCCTGGGGGCCGCGTTGGTAGATGATCGGGGTCTGGCAGAACGTGAAGCCAAGGGCCTGGGGCGGCAGGGCGAGTTGCTGGCGCGTGCTATGCACATCCCAATAGCTAAACACCATGGGCGTACTGCTCCACTCGGCAGGATCAAGCAGACGCGGCGCAAAGCTGATCTGACCAGCCTTGATGCTCACGCCGAGCTCGCCCATCCGGGTTAGCAACTCCTCTTTGACCTGGCCGGTCATACCGGGCTGCTGGGCACCACGTCCGAGCGGCGTATGCGAATAGGGGTCGGTCGGGAAGGCCCCGTAGACAGCGGGGGTTTTCTGGAAGCCCAACCCGCGCCGAACATCCTGGTAGGCCGCCGCAAGGCCCGCGATCACCTCGGGTCCAGCCTCCGTCGCCACCGCCTGCTGGTAGACCTCTTGCACGGCCAGCAAGAGTTTGGCAACCATATGCCAATAGATGCTACCCAGCCCTTCGTAGGCAAAGAAGCTGCCCGAACGCCCGGTAAACTCACTATGCCGGAAGACCTGCTCGAACAGGGCCATGATCGCCGGGCCATCACGGCGCACGTGGGCCGCAAACCGGTGATCACGCTCCAGTTCAGCGAGGCGCTCCTGTACACTGCGCTCGTTGCGCAGATCGCCCCCAAAATGGTAGTGACCGGCCTGATCCCGCACCAGCAGGCGCCGGTCGCCCGCTGTTTCCAGAGCCGCCACCAGGCCCATGCCCTGCACCTGTGCGCTCGCCACATGATTTTTCTGGCGGAAGCCCGGCAGGTCGCGATTTGGGTACAGCATATAACTGGCCTGATCAGGCCGGTAGAGCGCACTTGCCCGGAGTGCGGTCAGCAGGCCAAGACTGGTTGCGGGCGCTAACAGGCCCGCCGACAAGATGGCAACCTGGCCTTCGAGCATCACATCCAGCCGGTCAATCCTGGCCTGGCCGGGCGCAAGCCGCAACAGGTTATAGCTGTGGTACAACTCGTCATCACGGCGGTTGGCGTGCAGGCTGTGATCAACCAGCGCCAGACTCAGATCGAGGGCCTCGCGGAGACTGCTCTGGCTGATCACGCCAAAGTTGCCACTTAGGCCCTGGGCATACAGTCCTTCGCGGTAGTGTTCACCGGCCTGGCCCAGCGCATCCATCACGGTCCGGCGCTGCTGATCCGTAAAGCCGCCAGCCAAACCCGGGCGCGCCGCTGCCAGCCCCGTAACCACCTGCTCAAACAGGGTGCGCAGTTCGCTCGTGACGATCAGGTCGCTCGGCCCAGTCGCAATCAGGCTCCGGCAGAAGACCAGGTAGCGCCGCAGGTAGGCCAGGGTCACGACCGACAAGCCCTTGCCGACGAGCGCGTTATTGGCATCGTTCCACTCGGGGCGCTGGGTATTCATCCAGATCCCGCCCTCGGGCACAAAATTCACCAACTTGGCGAGCAGCAGCACCAGCAGCTTTTCGGCCAGACTGACGTGGAAGACCTGACCATCGGGGCCGTGCAACAGTTTGCCGTCGCTGCCCTCGTTGGCGACCCGAGCCTCAATCCGAGCTTCGTGATCCCAATCGAACACAATCGTATCGGCGGGATCGGCCAGAATCGCCGCATAGGGCTTGATCCGGTAGGGCACATCTACATGGCTAAAACAGCGCCGATTGAGCCAGTTCACCAGTCGGCCTGGTTCAAGTTGCTCGGCGGCTTCCAGCAACTTCAGCAGATAAATAATCTGATGGTCACTCCAATAGCCAATATTGGCCCAGGGATTCTCGGGCTCGGGCACTTCCCATTCGACGCCACTGCGGGCCACCCGGTAGGGATTGTAGCCATCAGCCGTGGTCGCATTCAGGAAGAGCGCGATCATGCTTTCGAGATAGGCCGGGAAGGCATAGGCTAACGGTTCCCAGTTCTGGAAGACATCGCGCCAGTTGCCCTGATAATCCAGGCGGCGCTGCCCATCTGGCCCCTGCACATTGATGCTGAACCGGTTCCAGGGCCGACTCGGGTCGCCATGGCGGCGGCTAAAGGTCAGCGGCAAATAGGCCCGACAGAGCCGTTCGAGGGTCGGGTTGCCACTCGCTGCCGCACGGGAGCGCAATTCACGTACCGCTAGGCGGGCGGGCAGATCAGCAAAAAAGGCCGCGTGGCTGGTCAAGATCTGGCGGTTATGCTGCGCCACAAAGGCCTTCAGATCGGCACTGCTGATCTGATCACCATCAGCAAATACGCCACCGCGCATAATATTAAACAGCGTATTCGCACCGTGGTGGGCGCCGGCCATCGGATCAGCACTGAGCTGCAAGCCATCAGCCGCCGCCACGAGCGCCGTCAGATCGGTCTGGCCCTGGGCAATATCGGCCTTGACCGCTGCTGCCAACCCGGCCGGATCGCGCTGGAGCGTCGCCGCAAGATCGGCCACAGCCGCAGCATCCTGGGCCACATCGGCCACGAGTTGCCATTGCTGGGTCGCCCCGGCCGCCAGCCGCAACTCGCTGACCAGCAAGAAGGCCCCGCGCCGCCCGCGCACGTCAAGCTCGGGCTGGAGCTGATCACCACGCAAAAAGGCCCCGACCTGCTGCGACGAAAGCAGGGTCACCGCGTCGGGCAGGCCATGCTGCCAAGCCACCGTCGCCCGCAGCGCCTCGCTAGCCTCAGCCAGATCGGTCAGGATCGAACTGAGTGCAAAAATCGCCAGGCCACTTGGATCGCATTCGGCGCGTTTGTAAGCATCGAGCAGATTACTATAGTTGTTCTGGATCGCCGTCGTGGCACCGTGGGGCAACAGATTCTGCACGCCGTCAAGCACCCGGATCCGGGCAGGCTGGCCACTCAGTTCAACCAGTTCGCAACTGCGCACAAACCCGAACTGGGGACTGGTCTGCCAGGTCGCCCGGAAGGCCAACCCCAGACCATGGTGGAACTCTTCGAAGATCAGGGTCGTACTAAGCGCATCCTTGTACAGGTTACGCTCGATCGCCGGATCGGGTGTTGGATTGGGGAAGAGCGGCCGCCAGCGCTGGGTCGTACCACCCCGCGTCACATCAAGCACCGTCAAAGGGCCGGTGAAGGGATGGCAATCATAGAGCCGATCAACCGTTTCGTAGGGAAACAGCGGCGTATCGGGACTGACCCGCCCGGCCGTCAGGCCACCGGTACTGGCCACAAACAGCCACTGGTTCGAGGCACTGACCAGACTGACCAGAAACGGCTCAAGCTGATCAACGCCCTGAATGCGGTAGAACAACAGGCCATTCCGTTCCACAAAATCCCCCTGAACGGAAGGCATAGCAGAGCTAACCGGGGCCACAGGGGCCTCGGGGAGGAGCGTATGCATAGGTTTGGATCCCTTTTGGATTTTAGATTTTGGATTTTAGATTTTGGATTACTGCTGAGCCAAAATCCAAAACCTAAAATCCAAAATAGGTTTAGCCCTTAACCGCACCGGCCGTCAACCCCGAAACGATATAGCGCTGCAAAACGAGGAAGAGTACCAGCATGGGCAGAGTCATCATCAACACCGCAGCGGCGAGCATCGGCCAGTTACTGCCATAGACCCCTTGGAAGACGATCATGCCACGCGTGATCGGGTAGTAATCCTGATTGGTCAGGTAGATCGTGGGCAGGATCAGCTCGTTCCAGATGCCAATGGCGTGCAGTACGGCAATCGTAGCAATCGCGGGCTGGATCAGCGGGAAGACAATCGAGACCACAAAACGGAAGTAGCCGCAGCCATCCATCGCCGCTGCTTCATCCAGTTCGACGGGCAAGGTCTTGATATAGTTGACCAGGATGACGATCCCAATCGGATTGACCAGGAAGAGCAGGATATAGCCAACCGGATTGTTATACAGACCCAGATTCAGGATCAGCTGGAACTGCGGAATCAAGGCCACAGGCAGGAAGAGCGCAATAATATACAGCGTCAGCAACCAACCCGCGCCTTTGACATAGCCGCGCGAAATTGGGAAGGCGACAAACACCGCGGTGATCACATACAGGATCGTCGCCGAAGCGGTATAGATTATCGAGTTGGTCAGATAGCGCAAAAAGTTCGCCCGCTGCCAAGCCTCGGCAAAATTCTCGAAGCGCAAACGCTCTGGCAAGGCGGTCGCACTCTTCATGAACTCCGGCATGGACTTCAGCGAAGTGATCACCAGCATCATGAGCGGGCCAAGATAGACCAGGGCCAGCAGGCTCAGAATGCCATAGAGCGCGATCCGGCCCCAGGGAATTCGGCGGCTCGGCGCTTGGGGCTTGGCGAACTGGCCGGTAGAGGTATCGTTCGTGGTTAAGGTGCTCATCCGAGGATCCTCTTTTCACGCTTCTGGAGGTAGTACTGCACGGGCAGACCGATCGCCAGCACCAACAAGAAGAGCACAATCGAGGCCGAGGCAGCATAGCCCTGGCGGAAGGCACTGGTCACGCTGCCCGAAGTCTGGCCGAAGCCCTGGGCAAAAATCACATACCCAAGCACCTGGGTGCCATTGCGGTAGCCGATCAGCACCAGGAAGAGCTGCCAGGCTTGCAGCGAACCAATAATATTGAGCAGCAGATTGGTATTGATGCTGGGCGTGAGCAGCGGCCAGGTCACCTTGCTAAAGGCCTGCCAGCCGGTCGCGCCATCAATTTTGGCACTCTCATACAGATCGGAGGGAATGGTCTGCAGGCCGGCGATGAAGATCATCATCGTCACGCCGACATTGGCCCAGATCTGGACAAAAATCACCCAGGCAATCGCCTCAACCGGTTGACCACCCAGAAACTCCGAGCGCATCCCGAACCAGCCAAGCACCGTTGCCATCGGGCCACCGAGCGGATAGAGGAAGAGCGACCAGATCAGGCCCTGGATCACCGCGCCGAGGATCACCGGCATAAAGAAGATCGTCCGGAAGACATTGATCCCGATCAGGCGCTGATTGACCAGCAAGGCCATCCCCAGACCAAGGGTAAACTGGATCGAGGTTACAAAAAAGCTAAAGATCAGGGTACGACCAAGGGCACCATAATTATCACGCGAGGCCTGGCCCATAAACAGGAACTCGCGATAGTTTTCAAGACCGATCCAATTGACTTGCGAACCCTGAATCCCGCTCGCATCAGTGAATGAGTACAAAGCGGTCGCAATCGCCGGGCCAAGCATAATCACTACGTAGAAGAAGAAGCCAGGTAACAGCAGCAAGTACGGCAGCCAGCGCGCCTTGCCCTGACCGAAATGATAATTTGCCATGCTTCACCTCGTAGGTGCTGGTAACAAAGGGTGGGGCAGAAACTGCCCCACCCTTTGCGTCCCGGCTACATTAGTTGGAGTCGAGACCCGACTGGAGGTCGGCCTGCACTCGGTCGGCGAGGGCACGCACGTTATCGAAGGTGCCGAAGGGCTGGAAGTACGAGGCGAAGGGGTTGGCGTATTCGCCAGCACCACGCGGAGCAACCCAGTACTGCTCGTAGCCGACCCGGAAGTTCGAGAGGAACGGAGCCACAGCGGCACCGATGGCGGTATCGAGGGTCGCGCCGGGCTGGGTCGGGATGAAGCCAACCGCGTTGATGAAGGCCTGGTAGTTGGCCGGCTCCGAGAACTCACGCAGGTAGTTCAGGGCCACTTCGGGATGGGGGGTCTTGGCGGCAATCGCGAAGCCCTGGTCGTACTTGCCAAAGAGGTACTGGTTCTCGGCAGCGTTGTCGCTACCCGGGAAGGGGATGTAGCCCCACTCGAAATCAGGCTCAGAGGCTTCGATCGCCGAGGCGTACCAGGTGCCACCGGGGAACATTGCGACTGCACCCGAGGCGAAGCGACCGGGGGCCGCGTCACCGGCGATACCACTGGCACCGGGCTCCATCATATCACGGGCATAGATCTGCATACGCGACCACATCTCGAGCGCCTGCTCGTCGTTCCAGGTCTTGGTGCCGGTCCAGAGGCCCTCGACCAGTTCGGACTGGTCAGGATAGAGCGACCCAATCAGACCGTAAGCCCCGACGAAGATCGGCCAACCATCCTTGCCACCGGCGGTCATACAGGGGACGCCAGCCGCATTGAAGGTCTGGCACGCCGTCACCAACTCGCTCCAGGTGGTGGGAACAGCCACGTTGTTGGCCGCGAACAGATCCTTGTTGTAGTAGATCCCGCTGTACGAAACGCGGCCCAGATTGATCTGGTAGACCTTGCCATTGTACGAACCGGCATCCTGGATCGCGGACTGATCAAAGTTATTAATGAAATCCTGGTCACTGATATCCATCAGCAACCCGGCCTCGATCAAGGTCTGCCAGTTCGGCGGGGTCACATTCTCCATATAGGGCTGCGCCTGATTGGAGAAGCCGAAGACGCCGATTACATCAACGTCGTTAGCGGTCAAACGGGTCTGGGTCACAGTGCTGAGTTCGTTCGCATTGACGACAGTCATGTTCACCGTGACGTTGGGGTTGTTAGCCTCAAACTGCCGGTTGAACTGCTCCATAAACTCAACCATGGGGGGATTCTGATGGACAAGCACACGCAGAGTGACGTTTTCGGCAGCAGGTGCGCCACCACCGGAAGGGGCAGGAGTCGAAGAAGAACTACCACAGGCCGCCAACAACATTGCGAACGCAACCAATACACTGAATAGGGCCAATCGCCGACTGGACATTCCAAGCCTCCTCTGAGTTACGAATACTCCGTCTTCGCTGACGATCCAGGGCTTGAGGTGAAGAACTACGCCATGAGCCTCCTCTGCTGGGGGCCATCCACACAGGATGCTGCGCTTGTGAGAACGCTGGCGAGATAGGGTGACAGAGCAACACTGGTGTCAGCCCGTGTTATTTTGAAACCGCTTTCAAATTGTTGTATTTAGGCCTGAACGAGAATTTTGCCCTATATTTCTCGGCCTATCAGGCTAAATACGGGGGAAGATTTCTTGAAATCGGTTTCTTGATACTGGGATTATATCGCTTTGCAAGCAGCCTGTCAAGCCCCCTCTATGGATTTTCCTGAAATCGATTTCAGAAAATCATATCGTGACAAGATGTACGGTGGTGGCACCAAACCGAAGCAACCTCACGCGCAGGGATTGTGGCGGCTTTTATGGCCTTGCAATCAGGTTTTTCAGCCTATCTAGTGCCAAAATCACACCCAAGCAACCTGCATCCATCCCTGCAGCATGCCCTCTTGCACGCCTGTGGTACAATAGGTGTAGCTAAAAACCCACTCATTAGCTTTGAAATCGCTCTCACAGCCTGGAAGCTTTGTCTATGACCAAACAGCCAACTGTCAGCGACATCGCCCGGATCGCCCAGGTCTCGCCGAGTACCGTCTCGCGGGTGTTGACCGGCAGCAGCCCAGTCCATCCCGCCAAGAGTGCGGCTGTGCTCGCGGCGATCGAACGGCTCAATTTTCGCCCAAACCTTACCGCCCGGGCCCTGGCCCGCGGAAAGTCAATGGTGGTTGGCATCCTCACCCAGAGCATGGCCAGCCAATTTTATGGCGAACTGGCGCAAGGGATCGAGGATGGCCTCGCCAATAGTGGCTATCAGTGTGTGTTTGCCAGTGGCCATTGGGAACCGAGCTCGGAGAAGGCCGCGCTTGATCTGCTGCTCGCCCGCCAGGTTGATGGTCTGATTGTGCTCGGTGGTGAACACCCCGATGCGGCCTTGCGCACCTTGAGTACGCAGATCCCGGTGATTGCGGTCGGACGCCAGATCGAGGGGCTGACTGCAAACTGTTTACGGGTTGCGAATGTAGAGGGATCGCGCCAGGCGGTGCAGCACTTAATTGATCTGGGCCATCGGCGCATTGCCCACGTCAGTGGAATTTCCAACCATTTTGATGCCTACGAACGCCGTGAGGGCTACGAGCAAGCCTTGCGGACGGCTGGACTACCCCTTGATGAGCGGCTGATCGTCGAGGGGTCGTTCACAGAACAAAGTGGCATGCTGGCCCTTGAAACACTGCTAGCGCGCGGAGCACCCTTCAGTGCGATTTTTGCCGCCAATGACCAGATGGCGTACGGCGTGCGCCTCGGTTTGTACCGACGCGGGCTGCGGGTTCCAGAAGAAGTGTCGCTGATTGGTTTCGATGATCTGCTTGGTTCGGCCTATACCACCCCACCGCTCACGACCGTGCGCCAACATATGCTCGACCAGGGTCGCGCCGCTGCCCAGGGCTTGCTCAGGTTGTTAGCGGATCAGCCGCCTGAGCTCCGCGCTGTGCGTACCGAATTAGTGATCCGCGAGTCGACGGCCCGTGTCCGGGGGTAAGGGTGGCGGCGACAACGCTACGCTAGCAGCATTGTCGCCGCGGCCATGTGGGCACACCATGTGTGCCCACACCCGCTCGACCACATATTCGTACGCCCTGTCCGGGGCCTGCTCGACCGGGGAAGAGGTCTTGCAGTGCATTGTAACGCCTCCCTCACCTCGCTTTGAGCCTTTGGATCTTTGTGGTTTATCAAAAAACTTTATTCGCAAACTGTTCATCCCGGAGCATAACCAATGACAACGTTTCCATCCAATTTCACCTGGGGCGTTGCTGCGGCCGCCTATCAGATCGAGGGTGCCCATGATGCTGATGGGCGTGGCCCGTCGGTCTGGGACGCCTTTTGCCAACAGCCCGGCAAGATCCGCGAGGGCCATAGCGGCGCGGTGGCCTGCGACCATTACCATCGCTGGGCCGAAGATGTCGCCCTGATGCGCGAGTTGGGGGTCAAGGCCTATCGCCTCAGTATTGGCTGGCCCCGCGTTTTGCCGCAAGGGGTTGGTGCGATCAACCAGCCCGGCCTGGATTTTTATGACCGCCTGATTGATGCCCTGCTCGAAGCTGGGATCACGCCATGGGTCACGCTCTTCCATTGGGACTACCCGCTGGCGCTCTACAATCAGGGCGGCTGGCTCAATCCCGCAAGCCCGCACTGGTTCGCCGAATATGCCACCACGATCGCCAAGCGTCTGGGTGACCGTGTGCGCCACTGGTTTACCCACAACGAGCCGCAGTGTTTTATTGGGCTTGGTCACGCTACCGGGTTGCATGCGCCTGGTTTAAAGTTGGGCCTGGGCGACCTGATCCCCGCCGGCCACCATATGCTGCTCGCCCACGGGTTGGCTGTGCAGGCGATCCGGGCCCATTGCCCCAAGGCCCTGGTGGGCATGGCTCCAGTTGGACGGGTTAAGTTCCCCGCCACCGATGCCCCCGCCGATCTGGAGTTGGCCCGCCGGAGTATGTTCAATGGCACCAAGCACTGGCACAATAGCTGGTATTCCGACCCCGCCTACCTGGGGCACTACCCCGCTGATGGTCTGGCGGTCTACGAGCCGTTGCTGCCCCGGGGCTGGGAACGTGATCTCGCAACGATTGCACAGCCACTCGATTTTTACGGGGCCAATATCTATGGCGCGACCCCGGTGCAGGCCGGCCCCAAGGGCGAAGAGTTGCGGCCCGGCCACGCCTTTGGCGGTCGCCGCACGGCCTTCGACTGGATTGTGACGCCCGAATCGCTCTATTGGGGGCCACGCTTCTTCTACGAACGCTACCAGAAGCCAATTGTGATCACCGAAAATGGCATGGCCAGTAGCGATTGGCCCGCCCTGGACGGCAAGGTCTATGATCCGCAACGGATTGACTTTACCGCCCGCCACCTGCTAGCCCTACGCCAGGCAATTGCCGATGGCACAAACGTCAGTGGCTACTTCCACTGGTCAATCCTCGATAATTTCGAGTGGCAAGAGGGCTATACCAAACGTTTTGGCCTGATCTATGTAGATTATGCCACCCAGCGCCGGATTATCAAACAATCGGCCTATTGGTATGCCGATCTGATCGCCAGTAATGGGGCGTTGTTGGATCAGCGGTGAGGCGGTGACGCGCCCCACCGCTGGGGGTGGCAGGGCGCACCCTCACGCGCCTCACCACCTTACGCCCGACGCCCGAACTGGCGCTCTAGCTGGGCCGGGGTCATCAGGATCATGGTGGGTCGCCCATGCGGGCAGGTGCGTGGGCTGGTGCAGGCAGCGAGTTGGCGTAAGAGGTGCCGTAACTCATCGAGGCTTAGGGCTTGCCCGGCCCGTACCGAAGTATGGCACGAGAGGGTGGTAAGCATGGCTTCGCGCCAATCGAGGGGCGTCGAGCCGCCTCGGCCAGCCAGGTGATCAGCCAATTCATGCAGCGCCTTGGCGAGTTGGTCGGCGGGCAGGGTGGCGGGTGCCGCCCGTACCAGCACGCCTTCGCCCCAGGGTTCGAGCGTGAAGCCCCACTCGGCCAGCCGTTCAGGGTTACCTAACAATAGTTCGCAGGCACTTGGGGCCAGTGACACCGCCTGGGGCAACAGCAACCCCTGCGCCTCGACGGCCCCATTGGCGTGCTGCTGCATCAAGCGTTCGTAGGTAATGCGCTCGTGGGCAGCGTGCTGATCAATCAGGTACATGCCCTCGGGCGCTTCGGCAATAATGTAGGTCAGCCCTACCTGGCCCACCACCCGCAACGGGGGCAGTTTCGCCGTTGCGTCTTGCCCCTCAGGGGCGGTCAAGGGTACGACCGGCGGGGGCGGCGTGGCGACAGGTTCGGGCACGCCCCAGGGAATATCGTCCCACACCTCGGGCGGTGGTTTAGGGCTTGGAGCCACCGAGGCCGGATCAAAGGGAACCTCTGCCGCGTCAGTCGGCAGCATACCCTCGGATCTGGTTGCACCAACATCCCAATGGGCCTGACTGGCATCCCAGGCCGCCGCATTGACGCCCCAGGCCGGGCCGCGTCCAGACCCTTGCCCCAGCTGGCGTAGCTCGAAACGGCGCTGGGCCGTCCCATCATCGGGCTCGCTCCAGGTGGGGATCCCCGCCCCGGCCACCAGCGCTTCACGCACGGCCCGCCCAATCACGCCATGCACCTTGGGCGCATAACGAAACTTGACTTCGGCTTTCGTCGGATGCACATTCACATCAACCGCCAACGGATGCACCCGAATATCGAGTACCGCCAGCGGATGGCGACCGCGCATCAGCATGGTATGGTAGGCATCCTCGACGACCGCTGCGAGCGCGCCCCGGGGTTGGAGGGCGCGCCGGTTCACGAAGAGGTGCAAGTAGCTGCGTGAGCCCCTGGTCAGGCCGGGGGGCGCGATCAGGCCACTGACCTGGACCAACTGCTCATCGGCCCCAGCACTCAGGCTAACCGGCAAAAGTTGGCGAGCCACTTCGAGGCCATACAATTCGATCAGCACCGCCCGCAGATCACCATCACCACTCGTCTGCAACGCCGTGCGGCCTTCTAACTGAAGGGTAAAGCGCACCTCAGGGTAGGCCAGGGCATACTGTTGCACCACCGCACTGATCGCACTCAGTTCGGTTGCCTCCGAGCGCAGATACTCACGGCGCACGGGCGTATTGTAGAACAGGTTGCGCACACTCAGACTAGTACCTGGCGAACAGCCCCGGGGCATGCGGGCCTGCACCTCGCCCCCGGCGATCCGCAACTCGGTGCCAACTTCTTCGGCGGCGGTGCGGGTCACACAGACCAATTGGGCCACCGAAGCAATCGAAGGCAGGGCTTCGCCCCGAAAGCCAAGGGTCGCAATCTGAAACAGATCATCGGTCGAGGCCAATTTGCTGGTCGCGTGGCGCTCGAAGGCCAGTTCGACTTCGTGGGCTGCAATGCCACTGCCATCGTCCTGCACCCGTAGTTCACGCAACCCACCGCCGCGGGCCTCCACACTGATCCGCCGCGCCCCGGCATCAAGCGCATTCTCGACCAACTCTTTTACCACCGACGCCGGGCGCTCGACCACCTCGCCAGCGGCAATCTGGGCAGCCACGGTTGCATCAAGCAGGCGAATAGGCATAGCACACCCCCCCGAGCGAACAGATTTGCGAGTTCAGTATACCACTGATGTTACCATTTCGTAGGAACGCAGCGAGTTACGGGTGTGACGTAACGTCTTGACGGTGGCCTGATCCGTCGGGCTGAAAGCCCTCGGCTTATGGTTATTCAGTATTAAAAGCGGTAGACACCCGTGCCGTGGGGCTGAAGCCCTCGGCTATGGGAAGCAAAAACCGCCTGCGCGGCCTATACCCAAATAAATTCTTAAAACTCATTACGCCGACGGAGAACGATGCGCCGCAAGACGTTCCGTCACACCCGCGAGCTACCTCCCTAATCAGCCAGGTTCCGCAAGATCGCCTTGACCCGCTTCCGTTCACGTCGGTAGGTCAACAAGAAGATCACCAACGAGACCGGCAACACCAGTGACCAACTCGCCCGCTCATCAAGCAACTGGTTCCACACCGCACGAAATTGCACCAAAAAAGGGTAACGCGCAATCTGGGTCTCGAGAATATTGTTCAGTTGACGCTGCCAGCGTGAAGTCTCCATCATTTACTCCTTAGTACACGGCCTAGGATAGCGCACGACTGACGTACTATAGCGCACCTTGGGCCAATCGGCTATGATGGGGAATACGTGTGGGCACAGCTCTCGCGTGAAAGGAGTGAGAGAATGCGGCGACCGTTGGCCCTACTTTCCCACCACGCCGCAACCCTGAGACGCCAGCTCACGGTGTGGATGTTCGCCGTCCGGTATCCCCAACCAGGACAAGGTCTTGTCGAGTACGGCTTGATCCTCGTGTTGATTATGGTTGTCTGTGTGGGCATTTTAACCCTCACTGGCAATACGATCAGCGAAGTCTGGTACGAGAAGCTGTACAAGGCGTTCCCTGGCACGTAGTTTAGTTCTGTTGCTATTATTCCGAACGGCTCCCTTCGACTGGCGACGAAGGGGCCGTTTGCTTTTTGATCTGGTGGGGTGCGACTGCGCCGCACCCCAAGGTTTTTTGGTGTCGTTTGGCGGCGAAGCCGC